>DHRX01000035.1:0-4485 GCA_002408345.1 Firmicutes bacterium UBA5301
ATTCGAGGAGGGTTAAGGAGGGGAGACGGTTTAGAGAGAGAACCTTATTATTGAGGGGACTGTCACTATTATCACTTTTAAGGTGAAAGGAGTTGTCGTGTAGTGAGTCGTGATTTTTTCCGCGAAGTAAACCGCAGGGATTTCTTAAAAATCTGCGGTGGAGTTGCTGCGGCAATCGGGCTTTCCGAAGCATCTGTTCCGGAAGTAGCTGAAGTTTTAGCCGCTAGCTCCAAAAAACCGCCGGTAATGTGGTTTGAATTTGGTTCTTGTTCTGGATGCAGCACATCGTTTTTGAACGCTGATGCCCCTAACGCTGTAGATGTACTACTCAATCATCTATCAGTACGTTATGCTGAGGTTCTTATGGCTGCAGCTGGTGATCTTAGTGAACAGATCATTGCTGATACCATGAAAAATGAAGCTGGAGAATACATCCTGTTGGTTGAAGGTTCTGTACCCACAAAGCCTGGCTATGGGATGATTGGTGGTCGGGACTTCTTTGAAGTTTTAAAGGAGACCGCTTCCAAAGCTAAAGCTGTTATTGCTTTAGGTTCTTGTTCCGCCTTTGGCGGTATTCCAGGAGCTAAACCTAACCCAGCTGATGTTAAACCGGTTAGTGAAATTATCGGTAAAGAGAAGGTTATCAATCTTCCTGGCTGTCCTTCCAACCCGAGTTGGTTGCTGACTACGGTAGTACATTTACTCATGTTTGGTATGCCTGAGTTAGATAGCTATGGTCGTCCTAAGATGATCTACGGTCAATGTATCCACGATAATTGTGAACGTCGTGCTTCCTTTGACGAAGGAAACTTTGTAGAGCAATACGGGGATGAAGAAATTGGTCGGGATTACTGCTTAGTCAAAGTTGGCTGTAAAGGCCCCAATACCTTTTCCAACTGTCCACAGATTCGCTGGAATGGTGGAAAAAGCTGGTGTGTAGCTGTCGGCGCTGGGTGTATCGGTTGTGTTGAGCCTAGTTGGCCGGAAGCCTTTATGCCCTTCCATGATAGGCTGCCTGACATTGCTCTACCAGGTTACGCTGGACTGCGTGCAGACGCCGACTTGATCGGAACTGTCCTCGGTGCTGCTACTGCTATCGGCATCGGTGCTCACCTGATTGGAGCTGCTGCTAAAGGCAAGCTCGGTAAGCATGAAACAGTAGACGAAAAAGCCAAAACCGAGGCGTAAAGGCGAAAGGAGGAAGGAATTTAGATGAGTCGTATAATTACTGTCGACCCGGTAACCAGAATTGAGGGACACCTCAGGATGCAGGTCGAAGTTGAAAATGGCAAAGTAGTTAATGCTTGGACCGCCGGTACTCTTTACCGCGGTTTAGAAAGTATTCTGCGGGGCCGGAAAGCCGAAGATGCTGTTTTGATTACCCAGAGGGCTTGTGGCGTTTGCCCAGTTCCTTATGCAACAGCAGGTTCCAAAGCAATAGAAGATGCTTACGGTATTGAAATTCCAGAAAATGCCCGGGCTTTACGTAATGTTATCCAGGCTTTCCAGTTTCTCTGCTCCCATATTCTCCACTTCTACCATTTGGTAGCTTTGGATTATGTGGATGTAACCGCTGTCGCTCAATACAAAGGTAATGATGCCGAACTACTAGATCTAAAAAGCTTGATCGCTGCAGGGGATACCGCTCCTTTTACCCCACGCTGGGATGGGGACTTCCGGTTACCTACCGATATTAATATCACAGCTACTAAACACTATATTGATGCTGTCCATATGTATCAGCGGTTAGGCGAAGCATTATCTTTGCTTGGTGGTAAATTCCCCCACGTTGTATCGATCGTACCTGGTGGTATTACCGTTAAGGCAACACCAACCTTGGTTACAGAGTTAATAGGCTATGCTAAAGAAGTTAAAGACTTTATTGACACTAAGTATGTTCCAGATGTCTTAGCGGTTGCACCATACTATCAAGATTATGGTAGCATTGGTGTTGGCCCTGGTAACTTCCTAGCTTATGGTGGTTTCTTAGGCGCTGACCGTGATCCTTATAACACAATTCTTCCGCGTGGCGTTATCTTCGGTGGAGATATCAATAACGTTCAGGAGTTTGATCCTGCTGGGATTACCGAACATGTAGCTTACTCCTACTATGAAGATGGCAACCCCAAACATCCGTCTGTCGGTGAAACTAAGCCGAACTTTACTGGTGTTCCAGAAGATCCACGGAGTGGCGACAAGTATTCCTGGCTAAAAGCACCACGTCTCAACGGTAAACCAATGGAAGTTGGTCCGTTGGCACGGATGCTAGTCCGGCAAGATGCTGGGTTATTGGATTTAGCTGCTAAGCTAAAGATTGGTCCTTCAGTGTTAGCTAGATTGGCAGCCCGGGCGTTGGAAGCGCAGCTTATTGCTAATAACTTGCCAGCTATGATTGGTGAAATTGTACCCGATGGCAAAGTATCTTGCGCTCAGTACAAGCCGACAAGCGGACATGGAGCCGGTTTTGACGAAGCTCCACGGGGCGCTATTGCTCACTGGATCGAAGCTGAGGGTGGCCGTATAGCCAACTATCAGATGATCATTCCGACTACCTGGAATGCTGGCCCACGGGATATTATGGGTCAACCTGGTCCGTACGAGCAGGCTCTAATCGGCACACCGGTTAAGAATCCGGAGCAGCCTGTTGAATTAGTTCGGATCATTCGCTCTTACGATCCGTGCATTGCTTGTGCGGTACACGTTGTCGACTTGGAAAAAGAGAAGATTGCTGCTAAGTTCCAAGTCGGTTGCTAAACCAGGAGGAAGGAGGTTGGGTTTTGATGGCTACTACGATCAAAAGAGAACCTGACCAGTCTTTAGCGATACGGATAATGCACTGGATTCATGCTCTGTGTATAGTCCTTTTGGCTTGGTCAGGGATGTACATTCATTACCCAGGAGCTTTTAGCTTTCCGGGTGCAATGAATGGTGCCAGGTATATACATTTTATCGCTATGTATGTGGTTACCATGAACCTGATTATCAAGATTTACCATGCTCTGGTAACCGGTTACTATAAACAGATTTGGTTTTACATGCGCCATACTAAAGACTTGGTTCCCTTGGCCAAGTACTACCTCTGGATGAGCGATGTCGAGCCCAAAGAGGGGCACTTAAACCCTGGTCAGCGGGCAACCTACTCCATGTGGTTATTCCTCATAATTATTGAGGCTTTAACCGGATTCGCCCTTTACCAGTTACCTGGTTTTGGGTGGGTTACAAGGATTTGTGGTGGCACGCTTTATTGGGTTCGGGTTGTTCACTTCCTGGGTAACTGGCTCTTCATTATTACTACCGGTATTCATATCTATCTTAGCCTGTATCATGGGCTGGGGTTGTTACGGGGTATGCTTACTGGGTATGAAGAACCACTTAAATCAGGTGATTAATTAAGGTGACTCTAGAATCTACGGAAAAAAGGATACCGATCCTCGTTGTGGGGATCGGTAACCTTCTTCTCAAAGACGATGGTTTCGGAATTCACTGTGTACGTCGCCTTTATGAAATAGGGGTTCCTGCTGGAGTAGAGCTATTAGATGGTGGAACTTCAGGGTTGGATTTAATAACTCCATTTAGTAAAGCCGATAAGGTAATTGTAATTGATGCGGTGAAGGGCGGCGGTGAGCCGGGGAATATTTATCGGTTTAATGCTGATGAGGTAACCCCTGAGCGGATGCCGCTGACCTCAATGCACCAGTTAAATTTGCATGAGGTTATTGCGGTGGCTAAAACCTTAAAAACTATGCCCCCAGAAATTATTGTTTATGGTGTGGAACCGCAAGCTATCGAAGTAGATCTTGAACTGAGCTCTGAGGTAGCGGCGCAAGTAGATAAGGTTTGTGAGCTAGTTTTGCAGGAAATCAAGGGTTAAAGTGTAAGTTGATAGACGGTGTGATACGTTAGAGGTATCACTCCGTCTATTTTTTTACCAGGAGGCCATTATGCACGAGCTATCTATTGCCATGTCTCTTGTCGAGATTATTAAAGATGAATGTCAGAAAAACAAGGTGGAAAAGTTAAAGAAAGTTAAATTAGTAGTAGGTCAGATGGCCGGTATAGTTCCAGACTCTTTACAGTTTGGTTTTGAGGTTGTGAGTGAAGGCACTCCGGCTGAAGGAGCTGAGCTAGAAATAGAAGTTAAGCCGATTACCGCTTGTTGTCAGAAGTGCGGCGCTAACTTTGAAGTTACTGAATTTCGCTTTCGTTGTCCCCAGTGCCAGTCTTTGGCGGTTAAGAAGCAGGGCGGTGATGAGCTTTATATCGAATATCTAGAAACTTTAGATTAGGTTGTTTGCAATTAGGGCAAGTGTTACAATCATAATGAGTTTTTAGATTTTATATTGGAGGCTTGAAGATGGAAATCCAGGTACGGAAGAATGTTTTAGGTAAGAATGATCGGTTAGCTGCAGAATTACGTAAGCAGTTTGCCGAGCGTAAGATTTTTGTGATTAACCTAATCAGCTCTCCAGGTGCGGGTAAAACTAC
>DHRX01000035.1:4698-13644 GCA_002408345.1 Firmicutes bacterium UBA5301
CAGCATGGGGTTCCGGTTTACCAGATTGAAACTCAGGGTGCCTGTCATTTAGACGCCCGCATGCTGCAAAATGCGTTAGAACATTTTAATTTAGATGAGCTCGACTTGCTAATTATTGAGAACGTTGGTAATTTAGTCTGTCCCGCTACCTTTGATTTAGGTGAAGATGCGAAAATTGTAGTTTTAAGCATTCCCGAAGGGGATGACAAACCGGCGAAGTATCCCGGTATTTTCCGGCGGGCCAAAGTTTTATTGCTAAATAAAATAGATCTATTAGAGGTTAGTGGTTTTAACAAAGAAAAAGCGCTTGCTGATTTGGCTGAGATTAATTCTGATATTCGAATCTTCGAGACCTCTGCAACCAAAAACCAGGGTTTAGACGAATGGTGTAATTGGCTCGTGGAAAAAGTTCAAGAAAAGCAGGCCTAGTCTCAGGAGGCAAAACCATGAATAGAGCGGTTATCCGCTTAAATGGAGTGGTACAAGGGGTAGGGTTTCGTCCTTTTGTTTACCGCTTAGCCCACGAGTACCACTTAACCGGCAAAGTCTATAATTCTGCAACCGGTGTTGTTATTGAAGTTGAAGGTGATCGGGAGGAGATTGCCGTATTTTATCAGGCAATACCCGAGCGGAAACCACCTCTAGCTACAATATTAGAACGAACAATAGAGTGGCTATCTCCTTTGGGGTATACTGATTTTCAGATTGAGGTGAGCCACGGTGCAGAGCAAGCTACAGTTTTAGTCGCTCCTGATGTGGGGATTTGTGCTGACTGTACTAAGGAACTTTTTGATCCAACTGATCGGCGATATGAGTATCCCTTCATTAACTGTACAAACTGTGGGCCGCGGTTTACTATTATTAACGAGCTACCTTACGATCGGCCATTTACGAGTATGGACGTTTTTCCCATGTGCCCTGAATGTCGTCAGGAATACGAAGATCCTGGTAATCGTCGGTTTCATGCCCAGCCTAATGCCTGTTCTGTTTGTGGACCTACGGTATGGTATAATTATGGGCCGAACCCGCCGGAAAATCTAGGAACCGGAGCTGGGGCTCTAGCTACAGCTAGAACTAAGCTAAAAGACGGAGCAATCCTGGCGGTTAAAGGTTTAGGCGGCTTCCACCTGATTTGTGATGCCACTAAAGAGTCGGCGGTAGCACGGTTACGTCAGCGGAAACAGCGACCGGACAAACCTTTTGCAGTGATGTGTCGAGACTTAGATGTGGTTAGGAGATATTGCGTTATATCAAAAGAGGAAGAACGTATATTAACCGCTTGGCAAAAACCGATTGTCCTCTTGCAGAAAAAACCAGGAGCATCTAACCTAGCACCAGCAGTGGCGCCTGGTCTGGATCGACTTGGTGTTATGTTAGCTTATACCCCTCTGCATTTGTTGTTATTTGGCGATGGCTTAGAGTGTTTAGTAGCAACTAGCGCTAATTTTTCTGATTATCCGCTGGTTACTACTAACGAAGTAGCCTGGGAAATGTTAAGACCAATTGTTGATGGATACCTTTTTCATAATCGAATTATTGTTAATCGTTGTGATGATTCGGTAGTACGGGTGGAGCAAGGAGAGTGTCTACCGATCCGACGGGCTCGTGGTTTCGCTCCCCAACCTTTAGTTTTACCGTTGGAAGCAGGACGAACCCTAGCTTTTGGTGGCGATGAAAAAAATACTTTCTGTTTAACCCGGGACCAAGATTATTTTGTAAGTCAACATATTGGAGAGTTGAACAATTTGGAGTCACTCCAGTATTTGGAGACAGCTATTGACCGTTTTCAACACTATTTTCAAGTTCAACCGGAACTAGTAGTTCACGACTTACATCCGGAATATCGCTCGACTAAAACAGCTAAAGCTTGGGCTAATAAAAGAGATTTACCCATTATAGCGGTGCAGCACCATCAAGCTCATTTAGCTTCTTGTTTAGTTGAGCATGGCTACAAGGGCCCGGTTTTAGGGGTTATTTGTGACGGGACCGGTTATGGTACTGATGGTCGTCTCTGGGGCTTTGAACTTTTTCGTGGTTCACTGCCTGATTTTCAGCGGATCGGGCATTTAGCTTACACTCCGTTACCAGGTGGAGAGGTAGCTATCCGGGAACCATGGCGTATGGCTTTTAGTCATTTATATACTTACTTAGGATCGGCAGAGGCCCAAGCGTACGCAGCTACATTAGGAGCGATGGGCCAGCGTAGTGCTTTAGTCCAAAAACAACTAGATTTAGGGATTAATGCTCCGCTCACCTCTAGTGCAGGTCGCTTTTTTGACGCCGTAGCTGCCTTCTTAGGGGTTCGACTCCAAGGGACCTATGAAGGACAGCCAGCTATTGAGTTAGAAATAGTAGCCAAAACCAGCCAATTGACCGGTCGGTGGAACGAGGCCCTGAATTTTAACGTTTATTTAGATGAAGGGAATTGGCAGGTAGATCCTAGGCTAATCTGGCAAGATTTGTGGAGCAGGAAAGAGGCGGGGGAGGATGCCGGAAACCTGGCAGCCCGGTTTCACCATACGATAGCAAAGATAATAATTCGCCTTTTAGAACTGGCTAATAGCCAGGGTGAACCGATCAATACTGTTGCTCTTAGTGGCGGTGTTTTCCAAAATAGTTATTTAACTCAATATTTAGCAGAACACCTGTCGGAATTAGGGTATCATCTGCTCTTTCCCCGGCAGCTTCCAGTTAATGATGGTGGTATTTCAGCTGGTCAGGCTATACTGGGATATATGTTAACAAGGGGGTAAGTAACAATGTGTTTAGCTATTCCAGCAAAGGTTAAAGAGATTAACGGTTCTTTGGCTAAGGTAGAGGTTTATGGTAATATTCGTGAAGTCGGCACTCGTTTAGTTCCTGATGTAGCGGTTGGTGATTGGGTACTGATCCATGCTGGTTTTGCTTTGGAAAAAATTAATGAGGAGCGGGCCCAAGAAACTATGCGGATTTTAGAAGAGATGGCTGACTCTTTAAATGAAGAGGAGGCTGGAGCATGAATGTACAAGAGCGCTTTCGGGATCCTAAACTGGCCCGTTTGTTATTGGAGCGCATTGCTTCTGGAGTAGAGCGCCTTGGTCGTCAAATCAACTTAATGGAGGTCTGCGGGACTCATACAATGAGTATTTCCCGTGGCGGAATCCGGCAAATATTGCCCCCAGAGGTAAGGCTTACTTCCGGACCTGGCTGCCCGGTTTGTGTTACCGCACAGAGGGATATTGACTTAATAATCGAAGTAGTAAGCTATCCCGAGGTAATTTTAACCAGTTTTGGTGATATGATCCATGTCCCCGGTACCAGAACTAACCTGCAAGAAGCTAAGGCGGCAGGTTATGCAGTTCATGTGGTTTATTCACCCTTAGATGCTTTAAAATTAGCTAAGGAAAATCCAGATAAATTAGTTGTTTTCTATTCTGTCGGTTTTGAGACTACTGCGCCCATGGCTGCAGCGACTTTAGAAATGGCAGCGGCTCAAGGTGTGGAGAACTTTAAAATTTATTCGGTACATAAGATGGTTCCTCCCGCTTTAGAAGTGTTGGTACAAGCTGAAAATGTGCGTATTGATGGGTTTATCCTACCAGGTCATGTTAGCTCTGTACTCGGTGGCGAGGCCTATCGACCTGTTGCGGAAAAGTATGGGGTTCCAGCTGTTATTACCGGCTTTGAGCCTTTAGATATATTAATGGGTGTTGAACTATTAATTGAGCAATTAGTCTCTGGTCGATCTCAGGTGGAAAATGCCTACAGTCGGGCGGTGAACTGGGAAGGGAATACTGTAGCCAAAGAACTTTTGGCTGAATATTTCCAGACTGTCGACTCAGAATGGCGTGGGATCGGTATAATTCCCAATAGTGGTTTAGAATTAGCGCCTCAATATGCTAGCTTTAATGCTAAAAATACAGCGGTTGTGGCGAAAGCCGCCGAAAAGTTAAGTAACGTCCGATCGGAGATTAAGGGGTGCCGCTGTGGTGATGTTTTGACCGGGGTTATTTTGCCGCCAGAGTGTCCTTTGTTTGGTCGGGCTTGTATACCAAGGAAACCGGTAGGGCCTTGTATGGTTTCCAGTGAGGGCTCCTGTGCAGCCTACTACAAATATGAGCGGCATCATTTTGCTGTTTAATATGGGGTGGTCCAAGTGAATGAACGGATTTTACTAAGCCACGGAGCTGGCGGCGGGGCTAGTCAGAGGCTTATTGATGATTTATTTATGTCTAAACTAGGAAATGACTTATTGCTACAGAAGAATGACGCGACGATTCTACCTGCATTGCCTGGTCGAATTGCGATGAGTACCGATTCTTTTGTAGTTCAACCCCTCTTTTTTCGGGGCGGAAATATTGGCAAGCTGGCTGTCTGTGGGACCGTTAATGATCTAGCTGTACAAGGGGCTATCCCTCGTTACCTTAGTTTAGGGTTAATTATTGAAGAAGGTTTAGCTTATGTAGATTTGGAGCGAATTATCGATTCTATCGCGGAAACCTGCTCTCAAGCTGGAGTAAAAATTGTTACCGGTGATACTAAAGTAGTTAACAAAGGACAAGCTGATGGGGTTTATATCAATACTACCGGTTTAGGTTATATTCCTGAAGGTAGGGAAATTAGCGGTTCTCTAGCTCAGCCAGGAGATGTTGTTATAATTAACGGTAACATAGGGGAGCATGGTATGGCCGTTATGTCCCAACGTTCGGGCATCGATTGGGAGACAGATTTGCAGAGTGACTGTGCCCCTTTGAATGGGCTAATTGCAGAAGTGTTTAAAGTAACAACAGCTGTCCATGTAATGCGGGATCCCACTAGGGGCGGGGTGGCTACGACCTTAAATGAAATTGCTGAACAATCTGGTGTTGGGATTAAACTTAACGAAAATAGCTTACCGATCCCCGATACCGTACAGGGGGCCTGCGAGATGTTAGGTTTTGACCCCTTGTACGTAGCTAATGAAGGTAAAGTTCTGATAATTGTTCCAGCCCAGGTACAAGAAGCTGTATTGGCTACTTTACGGCAGCATAGTCTAGGGGTTAACGCTGTTGTTATCGGTGAAGTAGTAGCAGAACATCCGGGGACAGTAACCCTAAAGACAAATTTAGGAGGAGAAAGAATCCTTGATATGCTAGAGGGAGAATTATTACCACGGATTTGCTAATCAATTAAGGGGGGTAAGATGGGGGTGGAAAAGAGGCAGATATTGTTAGCTGATGACAGCCTTACTATTCTCAAAGTTGTCAGCAATATACTAGAACAGCAGGGATATCAGGTAATTACTGCAACTGATGGTGTTGAAGCTGCCTCCAAAGCATTTGCAGAAAATCCAGACCTGATTTTACTTGATGTTATGATGCCGAAAATGAACGGTTATCAGGTTTGTCGATTGCTAAAAAATGTGCCGAAGACTGCAAATATTCCTATTGTTATTCTTACCTCTAAAGATCAGCCCAGAGAGAAATTCTGGGGTTACCAGACCGGTGCTAATAAATATGTAACCAAAGGCTCTGATTTATCACCATTATTAGCGGCGGTAGATGAATTGTTGTCCGAAAAAAGGGAGCCTTTTACCAGCGAGGCTGGTCAAGAGTTAGTTATTGCTGATGCCGAATTTGATATTTTGGCACGCTCTAACGATTTACTAGATGCTAAATTATTTGAAGCTACGGTTCTCAACGAGATCGGCAAATTAGCAGCTAATTTGAGGACCTTTGCGGAGACGGCATCGGCGATTTTTGAGCTTTTAGGGAAGTTAGTTACCTTTGCGGCAGGGGTTATAGCTTTTTCCCATGGCGAGGAAGGACGAATGTTAGTAAAGGTTAACCCAGGGGTAAACAAGGAGTATCTAAGGGAATACAGACGTTACCTAGAGGCTGAGATTAAAGAAAACCACCCTGAAAGCATTCCACCTGCAGGTTACACTTGGGAGATTCTTGATCGTGGAAAGACAGGGGTTATTCCAGAACAAAGTGGAGGAAATTTCGACCCTAAAAGAGTGCTGACGTTCTTCTTGTTTTCCAAAGGCAAGGTAGTCGGCCTTCTTTCGGTTACTGCTACTAGTAAGCATAAGTTTACGCGGGTTGATCGGGAAACATTGCAATTATTTGTAACTTACGGCACAGTAGTTTTGGAAAATGCCTGGCTTTACGAAACTGTTCGTAAGCTTTCTATCATGGATGGTTTAACTAAAGTATTCAACCGGAGATATATTGAGGAACGACTCCAGGAAGAAATTTGTTTGAGTGCACGCCGTAGGACTCCGTTAGCTTTATTAATATTGGATGTTGACCATTTTAAGAAAGTTAATGATAAGTATGGTCACCAAGCAGGAGATATTGTACTTAAATATTTAATGGAGACCAGCCAAAAAACGGTGCGTTCAACTGATTTATTAGGACGCTATGGCGGTGAAGAGTTTCTGGCTATTCTCCCCGATACAGCTAAGTCCGGTGCTTTAACTGTTGCCGAACGAGTGCGTACAGTTGTTCAAAGTACACCTATCCCCACTTGTGCCGGGCGTATATCTATTACCATTAGTTTGGGGTTAGCAACGGTGCCTGATCCTAATATTTGGTCTGGTGAAGATTTGATTAAAGCGGCTGATTTAGCTTTATACCGAGCCAAAAACAGCGGTCGTAACTGTGTATGTGTTTATGATGTGGATATAGACGGGAAAATAAATGAACATTAGGGGAGGGGTCTAGCAGTGAATAAGCTGTTGGTTGGAAAGAATATACTGGTTATGGGGGTTGCTAACCAAAGAAGTATTGCTTGGGGAATTGCTAAGTCCCTCCATAGAGCTGGTGCTAGGCTAATCTTTACTTATCAAGGTGAGCGTCTTAAAGAATCAGTCGGTAAACTCGCGGGTACATTAGACGGTCCAGAGAGTTTGTTGATCCCCTGCGATGTGACTAATGATCAGGATATTGTTCAGGCTTTTACAACGATTAAAGAGCAAGTAGACTGTTTGCATGGGCTTGTTCATTGTATTGCCTTTGCAAAAAGTGAAGAATTGGAAGGTCGGTTTGTTGAGACATCCCGGGATGGTTATGCATTGGCTCAAGATATCAGCGCCTATTCGTTAGTTGCGGTAGCTAAAGAGGCGCGGCCCCTTATGAGTGCAGGGGGCGGTATAGTTACCTTAACTTACCTTGGCGGGCAACGGGTGGTTACTAACTATAATGTTATGGGGGTGGCTAAGGCAGCTTTAGAGGCTTCGGTTAAGTATTTAGCCGCCGATTTAGGGCCGGAAGGTATTCGAGTTAATGCTATTTCTGCAGGCCCTATTCGTACCTTAGCGGCTAAAGGAATTAGCGGGTTCAACCAAATTCTTAAAGAGATTGAGGAAAAAGCTCCTTTACGGCGAACGGTAGACCAGGATGAAGTAGGGGATGCGTCTCTCTTTTTACTGAGCGATTTAGCCCGTGGAATTACCGGGGAAATTATTTACGTTGATGCGGGTTACCATATATTAGGTTGCTAACAAAGAAATAGTTGACTGTGAGCAGCAATAGGAATACAAGAGGGCATTAGTCTAAAGAGGTGAGGCTTTCGTGTATTTCCGGGTTCGATGGTATCATGTTTTAACCCTGCTGCTCTTATTTATTATAGCTTTAGAAAGTGCCCAGCATTTTTCTGAATTGGCTATCCGAGTGGACTTGACTATTCCAGATCGCAGCTTTCCAGACTCAGGAGAAATTAAAGGTTTAGTTTGTAACCGCTTTGGCGATCCTTTACCTGGTGTTTCTGTAACTTTAGCTGGCAAGCACACGGTTACAGGAGAAGATGGTGAATTTTATTTTGCTCAGATTCCTCTTGGTAACCGTCCGATTTTACTGGAGTATCAGGGCTATAAGAGCCTATCACGTTTAGTCAAAATCGATGCTGGCACAAATTATTTAGAGTTTAAATATGAGCAGGGCCTATTTCCCGCCAATTTTGCCCTAGATTTTCACATTTATTTTACTGAAATAAGCTTGGAATTGGGACATTGTTTTGGAGAGATCGGTATTGCTAACGGAGCTAACTCTAGTTATTATTTACTGGATTTAGTTATCTATAATCCTTTGGGGGTTGAGACCCTAAGTTTATTGCAAACAGAAGACGACTACCGAGAAATTACCGGTACACTAAGTGATATCAATTTTGTAGCCAAACCGCGTATGGCTGTTTTCTATCGTCCAGGCGAGTATTATAAGATTAACCTACCTCCGTTAGCTAATCCAATAGTCGGAGGTTTTTATATCTTAAAAGCAGTTTATGCCTCTCAAACTCAGTGGGATGCAGGTTTGGCAACTATGGAGGTTTTAGAAACGGAATGTGTATTTGATGATGATTGGAACCCTCATACTTAAGAATGGACGACATTTCCAACCTTGGAAAGGTGCAGCTAGTAAAGGATTACATTAGGTCAAGTAGAAGTGTCTAAGGTAGAATTTTTGAGGAGCAACTACTGTGACAAAATACGCTGCCCTAAAAACGAAAGCTTTCGTTGTGGTACAGCTCTTAGCACTTATCGTTCTGTTTGTTGCTTTAACCCTACCTGTGCAGGGCGAAGAAGCTGTTAAGGTGGTGCCGGTTAATACCTTGATTATTAATGACCAGGAGGCCTCTTTTCCGGTCCAACCGGCGGATACTCCTGGAGAATGGCTGGTTTCTCTTCGTGATTTAGCGGAGGAAACCGGTCTAGTTGTCGGTTGGATGGAAGAAACAAAAACCGTTCGGATTAAGGATAAAGGGGTTATCGTTTATTTACAAGTGGATTCTATGGTCGCCTTGGTTAATTCGGCTGAAAAGTTTTTGCCTGAACCGTTACGATTAGTTCAAGGGCGTCTCCTAGTACCTCTGGGTTTCTTAGCAGAAATTTTTGACTACCAATTAGTTGATTCTGCAGAGGGTTTACGGTTAACAACCCCTACCGAAACTATAACAGGTATTAAATTTATCATTGAAGATGGTCGACCT
>DHRX01000035.1:13783-19037 GCA_002408345.1 Firmicutes bacterium UBA5301
TCATTGAAGATGGTCGACCTGTAATTAAGGTTACCAGTTCAGGGGTATTACGCTATGAATCACACCTTTTAACTCAACCAGATCGGATCGTTTTAGATCTGCATGATACGAAGTTAGATCTTAATGGAGCTGTTTCTGGTTACTCAGAAATAACCGGAGATGCACTAATTCAGGGGATTCGTTGGGATCAATATAAGCCACGGACGACTCGTATAGTTATTGACCTGAAAAAAAGCGTCGGTTATGAAATCTGGCCTTTAGTTGATGAAAACGGGCTTTTGGTTAGCTTGTTTAAGCAGATTGAAGGTATCTCTTTCCAACGTATATTTGGTAAAGCTCAATTAGAGATATCTGGTACCGGCACGGTAGATTATTCCTTGTCCTACTTATCAAACCCGGACCGAGTAGTAATAGACTTAGAAAAAGCAACTTTAGCAACCCCGGCCCAAGAAATTATAGTTGTTGATGATCCGTTAGTTAAAAAGATGCGGATTAGTCAGTATTTACCCCATATTGTTCGAGCAGTTTTAGAGGTTAACTATCCAGTGGCTGGTGTGGCAAGCCCTAGTAATGACCCACGGGTTATTATTTTAGAGTTAGTGAAGCAGATTACAGGGGTAACGGTTGAAACTAGTAGTGGGCAACAGTCTGTTTTCGTTGCCGGGTCTGGCTTGGCCCAGTATGCGGTAGAATATTTCCCAGATTTAGCCCAGATATTAGTAGATATTCCGTCGGCTGTGCTCCGGACAGATCAGCCACGCCATGTATTTCAACAGGGACCTATTAGTGATATTAAGCTGCTCCAAGTAGCACCAACAGCTGTACAAGTTCAGATTGGATTGAGGGGTTACTTAGGTCACCAGGCCTATCAAAATGCTGATGGTCTCAGAATAGCGATCAATAGTTCGCCTTTATCTGGACGGAGAATAGTCTTAGATCCTGGGCATGGTGGTACCGACCCCGGGGCCATAGGCTCCAGTGGTTTACGAGAAAAGGATGTAGTTTTGGATATCGCTTTGCGTCTCCGTGATTTACTTAAAGCAGAAGGGGCCGAGGTAATCATGGTCCGAGATGGGGACTATTATGTTCCGCTAGCAGAGCGGGCGACTGTAGCTAATAACACTCGGGCTGATGTCTTTGTTAGTATTCATATTAATTCATCAGTAAACCGTAACGCCAGGGGAACAGAGACGTATTACTACTATGCTGATCCTAAAGGTCAAGAATTGGCGGCTTTAGTTCAACGAAATATGTTGGATCAACTTGGCCTAAGTAATCGGGCACCACGGCCGAACCAGGATTTTGTGGTTCTAAAAGAAACGATGGTACCGGCAATACTTTCTGAGGTAGCCTTTATTAGTAATCGGGAAGAAGAAAAATTATTACGGCAATCTTCCTTTAGACAAAAGGCAGCAGACGCTTTATATAGAGCATTGCAAGCTTATTTTGGTGGACCAACTTGGCGACTTCAGGAACGTCTTCCTACTGATTTCGGAGGTCCACCGGCACCGTTTACTTGGGAGCCGCTTAAGATTGCACCTACTAAGCCGGGAGAAGGAATATTGGATAAGGTGAATGTGATCGAAATACACTAGACTATGACTAATGAGGAGTTTTCGATGCAAACGAACATAGTAAACCAGCCAATTGGGGTTTTTGACTCAGGGTTAGGTGGTCTAACAGTAGTCCAAGAGCTATGGCGGGAGCTGCCGCAGGAACAGATCCTCTATTTCGGTGATACCGCTAGAGTACCCTATGGTCCTAGGGATCCTGAGGAAATTATTAAATTTAATGCTGAAATTATTGAATTTTTATTAGTAGCGAAAGTTAAAATTATTGTTTTTGCCTGTAACACCTCAACTTCCCTGGCTTTAGATGTAATGCGCCAACGTTACCCGGTGCCGATGTTTGGGATTATTCAGCCAGGAGCTCGTGCAGCCTTAGCCAATACGCAAAATAAGCGTATTGGATTAATGGCTACTGAGGCTACAGTTCGCAGTGGAGCTTATCGGTATGCTATTCAGGCTTTGGATTCTCAAGCGATATTAATTGAGCAGGCCTGTCCCAAGCTGGTTCCCCTCATTGAGAATGGAGAGATTTCCGGTCCAGAAACTAGTGCAGCTTTGAGTGAATACCTTCTACCATTACAGCAGGGAGAGGTTGATACAATTATCTATGGTTGTACCCACTATCCTTTCCTAGAACCAGAAATAAAACGGCTTTTTCCCCAGCAGTTTCAACTGATTAATCCGGCCCGGAGTTGTGTTCAGGAAGTAAGGGAATACCTAGAGCAGAATTGCTTAACCGCTCAGGCGAAACCGGGGGAAGACCGTTACTTTGTAAGTGGAGATCCAGGTAAGTTTCAGCAGTTAGGAACTAAATTGATTAATCGGGATTTACCTATTCCGCAAAAAGTGGATGTATTGTAGTAACTGGAGATGGTATTATGTTTGAAGATCTAGGCCCAAACACCAAAGCGGCATTAATCGGTTTAGGGATAACTAATTGTGCTCTGGCTACTTATCTAGTGGCCCAAGGGGTAACAGTTGTTGGTTTTGACCAAAAAAATGCTGCCGAGTTAGGTGAATCCATCCTGAACCTAAGGGCTCTTGGGGTGGAGTTAGTTTTAGGGCCGCAGAGTTTTAGTCAGAGTCTAGAGGGGTTTGATTATGTTTTTGTGACCCCAGGAATTCGTCCAGATATCCCGCTAGTGGCTCAAGCAGCAGAGACCGGTGCGATAGTTACCAATGAAATTGATCTTCTGTTACATAAAACGCCTAGTATTGTTGTAGGTATAACCGGTTCTAGTGGTAAAACAACTACGACTAGTCTGGTCGGCCATATTTTAGCTAAAGCCGGAAAAGCTGTTCTGGTAGGAGGAAACATTGGTGAACCTTTGATTCAACGTTTGCCGGAAATGACCTCTGATTCCTATTTAGTCTTGGAATTAAGTAGTTTTCAATTAATGTCAACACGACGGAGCCCCCAAATCTCCCTGATTACTAACATTACTCCTAATCATTTAGATTACCATACAGATATGGACGAATATATTCAGGCTAAAAGCCGAATCTTTGTTTTTCAGAACCAAGATAATGCAGTTGTTTTTAACGCCGATGACCCAACCTTAAAAGGGTTTGTGGGCCAAGTGAAAAGCCGAGTCGCACTATTTTCTACCTGTCAACCGGTGGAACAAGGGGCCTATGTCCATAAAGAAATCTTGTATTCGGTGACGGCAGGGGAGACCCAGGAAATTATGCCGGTTAATGAAATCCCTTTGCGGGGTCGGCACAATGTTGAAAATGTTTTGGCAGCAGCTACAATCGCCGGTTTGTGTGGTGTTCGGCCTGAAATAGTGCGAACGGCGGTACAGGAGTTTCGACCGGTAGAGCACCGGTTGGAATTTGTCCGGGAAATTGCTGGGGTTAAGTATTATAATGATTCTATTGCCACATCTCCGGCTCGGGCCATCGCTGGAGTTAAGGCTTTCCAGGAGCCGATTATTCTAATCGCTGGTGGTTATGATAAGAAGCTACCGTTTGATGAGTTTGTTGCAGTCCTGCCGAACAAGGTTAAGTACCTTCTGCTTGTAGGGGACACAGCCCCGGCTATAGCCAAGTTGGTGGAAAGTTTGCCAGATGGTCCGGATTACTCTATCTGTACCGATTTGGCAGAAGCGGTGCAACGAACTAGGAACCAAGCGGCTCCAGGGGATATAGTCTTATTATCGCCTGCTTGTGCTAGTTTCGATCAGTTTCCAAATTATCGGGAACGGGGCAGGGTATTTAAGAGATTAGTTAATCTGTTACCAAACTAGGAGGGTAATTATTGAAACGAATCGATGGACGTGTGCCGGAAACGTTAAGGCCGGTTACAATTACTCGTAATTATTTGCTTTACCCTGAGGGGTCGGTACTAATAGAAGCTGGAAATACCAAAGTAATCTGTACCGCAACGTTGGAGGATAAGGTGCCGATCTGGCTCAAAGGAACAGGAAAGGGTTGGATCACAGCAGAATATGCCATGTTGCCTCGTGCTACCGAAGTTAGAAACGCCAGAGAAGCTAGTCGGGGTAAACAAAGCGGGCGGACCATGGAAATTCAACGGTTGATTGGACGGGCATTGCGTTCAGTGGTAGATTTATCTGCGCTAGGTGAGCGGACAATCTGGTTAGATTGTGATGTTATCCAAGCTGATGGAGGGACAAGGACCGCTTCAATAACCGGTTCTTTCGTAGCCCTGGTTGATGCGTTACTTCACCTTTGGAATACTGCTGGTAATTTGAATTGGCGTACATTGCCTATTACGCACTATGTTGCCGCGGTTAGTGCAGGTATTGTTGATGGTGTTCCTCTTTTAGATTTAAATTATCAGGAAGACTCATCGGCTCAAGTAGACATGAATTTTGTGATGACCGATGGCAATCGAGTTGTAGAGATCCAAGGTACTGCAGAACAGTATCCATGTACTCACGAAGAAATTAGTACCTTGTTTACTTTAGGGCAACAAGGTACTACAGAGTTAATCGCTATCCAAAAGGCAGTTTTAGGTGAAGATGCTGGTAAAGTTGGGAAGTGGTCTATTGCGTAAACTGGTATTAGCTACCCATAATCCCCATAAGGTAACGGAAATGCAGGCTCTTTTAGCGGACTTATCTGTTACGGTAGTCCCAGCAACTGTTTTTCCTGGTATTCCTGATATAGAGGAGGATGGGGAGACATTTCAGGCTAATGCCGCTAAGAAAGCTGTAGCTATTGCTAACTTTACCGGCGAATGGACGGTTGCCGATGATTCCGGTTTAGAAGTAGATTTTCTTCAAGGTAAACCCGGCGTTTATTCGGCCCGGTTTGCTGGGGACGACGCTACAGACGCAGAGAATAACGCTAAGTTATTAGGTTTGCTCAAGGATGTTCCTTGGGAAAAACGACAAGCCCGGTTTCGTTCGGTGCTGGCTATTGTTCGTCCAGGAGGAGAGCCGCTCTTTGCTACGGGAAGTTGCGAAGGCTATATTGATTTTGAGGCCAGAGGTTTCGAGGGCTTTGGTTATGACCCGCTATTCTATGTGCCTGACATAGGGAAAACCTTTGCTGAGATGGCTCCAGAGGAGAAAAACCGGATTAGTCATAGGGCAAAAGCTATAGAGAAGGCTAAAGAGATATTAGTCCAATTACTCCGGGAGTAATTGCTGTTGACAGAGGGGTTTAGTCATGTTATCATGATAAAGCAGCTGAAAAAGCTGTCTTTCTTTTAGTCA
>DHRX01000028.1:0-10800 GCA_002408345.1 Firmicutes bacterium UBA5301
CATGTACGGGATTTACCCAAAAGCCAATTTGGGGTTGATGTTGATAATAACTTTGAACCCAAATATATAACTATCCGTGGTAAGGGTGAAATTATCGCTAATCTCCGCTCAAAGGCGAAAAAAGCCAATAAAATTTATCTGGCTACTGACCCAGATCGCGAAGGTGAAGCTATTAGCTGGCACTTAGCCCATCTTTTAGGGGTTGCAGAGACAGAGCCGGTACGTATTGTTTTTCACGAAATAACTAAGGACGCTGTTAGTAAATCATTAAAATCACCTCGACCAATAAATATGGACTTAGTCGATGCTCAACAGGCCAGGCGGGTACTGGACCGAATTGTTGGTTATAAAATAAGTCCGTTGTTGTGGCAGAAGGTACGCAAAGGGCTTTCGGCCGGTAGGGTTCAGTCGGTAGCGTTACGGCTGATTTGTGATCGAGAACAGGAGATTCAAAACTTTCAACCCGAGGAATACTGGTCAATCCAAGCTGGTTTTGCGGTTGAGGAGGATGCGTTCCGGGCCGAGTTGGCCAAAGTGGATGGGCATAAAGTTGAGTTACCCAATGCGGAAGCTACCCAGGCTGTGGTTAAACGGATTGAGTCTACCGCTTTTAGTGTTTCCAAAGCCGAAAAGTCCCAGCGTCGGCGGAATCCATTGCCGCCCTTTACTACCAGTACTTTACAACAAGAGGCTTCCCGGCGCTTAGGTTTTTCTGCTAAGAAGATTATGCGCATAGCTCAGGAATTGTACGAGGGAATGGATGTCCCAGGAGAAGGACGGGTTGGTTTGGTCACTTATATCCGAACTGATTCGGTGCGGGTAGCCCAAGAAGCCTTGAGTAATGTACGAGATTATCTGCAAGAGGCTTTAGGCTCAGAATATATTCCGGCTCAACCGAATTATTATAAGACCGGCAAAAAAAATGTTCAGGAAGCCCATGAGGCGATCCGACCTACTTCCGCCTTTCGAATACCTGATTTACTTAAAACAGCTTTAAAAAGAGATCATCTACGATTATATCGACTTATCTGGGAACGGTTTGTTGCCAGTCAGATGGTACCAGCGGTTTATGATACCCAAAAGATAGAGATTGATGGCGCTGGTTTACTTTTCAGAGCGAGTAGCTCTAAATTGGCTTTTCCCGGTTTTCTCAAAGTATATGGGGATCAGGAAAAGAATGTTGATGCAGTCTTACCCGATTTAGCGGAAGGGGTAGCCCTACTATTAAAGGATGTGGAACCGAAACAACATTTTACTCAAGCCCCTCCTCGCTTTACCGAGGCTCAGTTAGTTAAAACTTTAGAGGAGTTGGGTATTGGGAGACCTAGTACTTACGCACCGACTATCGAAACCATTCGGTCTCGGGATTATGTAGTTATGGAGAATAAAGCGTTTAAGCCTACAGAACTTGGAATTATTGTTGTTGATGTATTAAAAGAGTATTTTCCAGATATTATCGATAGCGATTTCACTGCCGAGTTAGAAGATAAACTTGATGAAGTGGAAACGGGCTCAATAGTTTGGCGTGAGATAATTGCCGATTTTTACCGTGATTTTGAACCCCAGGTCCGCAAAGCTCAAGAAGAGATGGAAAAGGTTGAAATTCCTGAAGAGGAGACCGATGAGGTCTGCGAACAGTGTGGACGAAACATGGTTATTAAACATGGACGGTTTGGTAAGTTTTTAGCTTGCCCCGGTTTCCCAGAATGTAGAAATACTAAACCTTTAGTCAAAGAGCTAGGTGTGGCTTGCCCAGATTGTGGCGGGAAGATTGTGGAACGCCGGTCAAGGAAAGGCCGAACTTTTTATGGCTGTTCTAACTATCCAACCTGTTCTTTTGTCAGTTGGTATGAACCGACTGCAGAAATTTGCCCGGAGTGTGGCAAAATATTAGTTAAAAGAAGGAACAAAAGCCAGCAAAAACTGGTTTGTATAGATAATAAGTGCGGTTATCAACAGGTAAAAGGTGACTGACTATGACACCCCAGCAGAAAATTACAGTAATCGGCGGTGGCTTAGCTGGTTCTGAGGCGGCTTGGTATTTAGCGAATCAGGGTATTCCAGTACAGCTTATTGAAATGCGGCCCTTAGTTCAGACCCCGATTCACCAAAGCGGAGATTTTGCTGAACTTGTTTGTAGCAATTCTTTAGGCGGCGAGAGCTTAGATACCGCAGCCGGTCTTCTTAAAGCGGAGTTAAAGGTTCTAGGTTCTTTAGTAATAGAGGCGGCGGAACGCTATCGAATCCCTGCTGGGAAGGCTCTGGCCGTTGATCGCCAGGGGTTTGCCGCATATATTACTGAGAAGCTGGGTCAGCATCCCTTAATTACGGTAGAACGGCGAGAAGTTAGAACATTAGAAGGGCTGGATGGTTTGATCCTTATTGCCACCGGCCCTTTAACTTCCAATAGCTTGGCTCAGACCATTCAAGGGTTGACCGGTGAGGCTGGCCTCTACTTTTTTGACGCTGCGGCGCCAATCGTTGAAAGGGAAAGCTTAGATGAATCCTTTATGTATTGGAAGTCTCGTTATCTAGAGGAGGCCGGTGACTATCTTAATGTCCCGTTGAATAAAGATGAGTATGAGGGTTTTTGGCGAGAATTGGTTAATGCCGAGGTGGTACCGATAGCCAGCCATGATCAGTTATTGCTCTTTCAAGGCTGTATGCCTGTAGAGGAAATAGCTCGTCGGGGCATCGATACTTTACGTTTTGGTCCTTTCCGACCGGTTGGGTTAGAAGTTAGTGGGAAAAGGCCCTGGGCTGTTTTGCAATTGCGTAAAGAAGATCACGAAGGACGGCTGCTTAACCTGGTTGGCTGCCAGACCCGCTTAAAATGGGGAGAACAGGTCCGGGTTTTCCGGACTTTACCTGGTTTTGCTCAAGCTGAATTTGTGCGTTATGGTGTAATGCACCGTAATACATATATTAATTCTCCGAAATTATTAGATAGTTATTTGCGGCTCAAGGGACATGACCAAGTACTTTTTGCTGGTCAAATTACTGGAGTAGAGGGGTATATTGAATCGGCTGCTTGTGGACTCTGGGCCGGGTTAAATTTGGCCCGTCTTTACCGGCAGCAGCAACTGAAGTCGATGCCAGTAGAAACCATGTTGGGTAGTTTGATTAACTATATTACAGATCCAACTAGAACCGACTTTCAACCGATGAACGCTAATTTTGGCTTACTTCCTGATTTAGAACAGAAGGTTAGAGGAAAGAAAGAACGGAAGTTGGCCAAGGCTCAGCTAGCCTTGGAAAAAGTGAAATTTTTTGCGAAATCCTTAAACATATGATAATATTATTCTCAAATAGCAGGAGGATTCGGTGGTGTTTGAAGCTACTACCATTGTGGCCGCTAGAAGAAATGGGAAGAGCGCTATTGGCGGTGACGGACAAGTAACCTTAGCGGAAAAGACTATTATGAAACAGACCGCCTGTAAGATAAGACGGTTATATAATAACCAGGTTTTAGCCGGTTTTGCCGGTTCAGTAGCGGACGCGTTTACTTTATTTGAAAAATTTGAAGGTAAGCTTGAAGCTTTTCGGGGTAACCTACCAAGGGCAGCAGTGGAATTGGCGAAGGAGTGGCGAACTGATAAATTTCTGCGTCAATTAGAGGCGATGCTGCTTGTAGCAGACAAAGAACATTTATTAGTTATCTCTGGTACCGGTGAGATTATTGAGCCTGATGACCCGGTAGTAGCGATAGGGTCTGGAGGACCTTATGCTTTAGCGGCGGCTAAAGCCCTTTATTTTCATAGCGAATTAGAAGCTCGACAAATTGTAGAGGAAAGCCTCAATATTGCATCCTCTATTTGTATATTTACTAATAACCAGATTACAGTAGAAGAGTTATAAAGGGGGAGGCGATTTGACCGAAAAGTTTAATGCTTTAGAATTGACCCCTCAGCAGATAGTTGAAGAGTTAGATAAATACATCATCGGGCAAACCCAAGCTAAGCGAGCGGTGGCGATAGCTTTACGGAATCGATTTCGCCGGAGGTTGCTAGATGATGACTTGCGGGATGAGATTCTTCCCAAGAATATTCTCATGATTGGTCCAACCGGGGTTGGTAAGACTGAGATAGCTAGACGCTTGGCTAGGTTAACCAATTCACCTTTTGTTAAGGTAGAAGCAACTAAGTTTACTGAAGTTGGGTATGTTGGTCGGGATGTTGAATCAATGGTTCGAGATTTAGTTGAGAACTCTATTCGAATAGTTAAGGCTGAACGGACAGCAGCTGTTTTGGATAAAGCTGAGGTTTTAGCTGAAGAACGTTTGGTAAATCTATTAGCGCCGCCTTCTCAAAAGCACAAAGAACTACGTAACCCTTTTGAGGCTTTGTTTAATATGACCCGAGATGAAACGGACGAGCAGGAGGAATCTGAGCAACTTCAGCAGTTGGAAGAGAAACGAAGTAGTGTCAAAGATATGCTACAAGCCGGAGAGTTAGAGGATCAGATTGTGGAAATAGAGGTAGAGGATCAGACCCCAACTATGCTTGAAGTTTTTAGCGGCTCTGGCATGGAAGAAATGGGTGTTAATATTCAGGACTTTTTAGGGGGATTTGTACCTAAACGAAAAAAGACACGGAAAGTGACTATTCAAGAAGCCCGTAAAATATTAACCCAAGAAGAAGCCCAAAAATTGATTGATATGGATGAGGTTACTGCTGAGGCGATTAATCGAGCTGAAAATTCTGGAATTATCTTTTTAGATGAGATTGATAAAATCGTCGGAACAAAAGGGGGGCAAGGACCAGATATCTCTCGAGAAGGGGTCCAACGGGACATTCTTCCTATTGTTGAAGGGTCGACAGTATTTACTAAATATGGATCGGTTAAGACCGATCATATTCTTTTTATTGCTGCCGGTGCATTTCATGAATCTAAACCTTCAGAGTTAATTCCAGAATTACAGGGACGTTTTCCTATTCGAGTAGAATTGACTAGTTTAACAGAGAAGGATTTTAGACGGATTTTGACCGAGCCCCAGGCCTCTTTGGCACGGCAATATACTGCGCTTTTAGGTGCGGAACAAGTTAAGGTAACTTTTACTGAATGTGGGATCCGCTCCATTGCGGAAGCAGCTTATGAGGTTAATGAACGGACGGAAAATATTGGTGCTAGGCGCTTAAACACTATTATGGAAAAGGTTTTGGAAGAGGTTTCTTTTCAAGCTCCAGCCTTAGCAGGTCAGGAGTTTTTGATTGATGCGGATTATGTGCAAGAACGTTTAGGTACAATTGTTAATAGCGTGGACTTATCTAGATATATTTTATAGAACCTAGAAAACAAAGGAGTTGCGGGAGTGGAAAGTTTATTAGCAAAGACGCGGCAAATCAGTAAAATTGTACAAAGGGCAGGTAGTTCTGTCGATTTTAAACTTATGGCTGAGGCGCTCCGTGATGTAATAGATGCGAACATTTATTTGGTCAACTATGAAGGCGAGTTACTGGGACATGCTCTAATGCACGATTTTCAGTGTGGCATTATTGAAACTGATATTTTAGATAGTGGAGTTTTTCCAGCAGATTATAACGAGGCTCTGTTGCGAATCAGTAAATCATCACCTAATATAGCCCGTACCGAAGCTAAATGCGTATTTGATCAGGATGTTGATTGTTTATTTCCTGGGAAAGTATCGACTATTATACCTGTTTATGCAGGAGGACAGCGTTTAGGGACCTTAATATTGGCCCGGTTTAATAAAGACTTTGTTGAAGATGATTTAATTTTAGCTGAGTATGGTGCAACTGTAGCCGGGGTAGAAATTATGCGAGCTTATAGCCAAGAGGTTGAAGATAAAGCTCGGAAAAAAGCGGCTGTTCAGGTTGCGATAGGTACCTTATCTTACTCAGAAATGGAAGCTGTCGAACATATCTTTGCAGAGCTTGATGGTGATGAAGGGCTACTAGTGGCTAGTAAAATTGCCGATCGGGTCGGAATTACCCGCTCAGTAATTGTTAATGCTCTACGTAAATTTGAATCAGCAGGGGTTATCGAAACCCGTTCTTTAGGGATGAAAGGTACGTTTATTCGGGTTCTCAACGAGTATCTAATGCCGGAGTTAGCTAACCTCCGCTAACCGTATTTCCCTGGGACTTTCCTCCTAATAAGCAGGAGTTTCCAGTCGATTGTTGAATTTCCAAATTATCTGCCTAAGTTATTCTTAAAGTGGAAATGGAAGTCCACTACTACATTAGTTTGTTCAAGGAGGCGGCATATCAACTTGTGTGTACACAGGTTGCTTGTCTATTTTATTTTAATGGTGGATATAGGGGGGAATATCAGTGATTGGTAAGCTAGAACGAGATTGGTCGATAAAGCTTCTCTCCCAAGCACTGGATGGTGCCGAAGCCAGACATAAAGTTTTAGCTATGAATATCAATAATGTTAACACTCCGAAATATAAGGGCTCCGATGTTCCTTTCCAACAGGTTTTGCGGCAAGCCATGACTTCTACCCCAAAACCAGAATTAACAACTACTGATTCTAAACATTTAGCTGGTCGGCCACAAAACATTAATTTTACACCAGTAAAAGATACTCATAACACTACATACAGGGTTGATGGCAATAACGTCGATATTGAAGTTGAAACGGCTAAATTAGCTGAAAATTCCTTACTCTACACGACCTTTTCTGATTTATTAGGTAGACGGATTTCACTTTTAAGATCAGTAATTAATGAAGGGAGACGGTAGTGGTGAGCCTCTTCCGTAGTCTGGAAAGTTCTGCTTCTGCGTTGACCGCAGAACGGTTTCGTATGGATATTATCTCTAATAATATTGCTAATGTTAATACAACGAGGACACCGGAGGGCGGCCCTTTCCAGCGGCACTTAGCTGTTTACTCGACAAAGTATGATCGGGGAAAACCGGCTGGGGTTCAAGTCGTCGGTGTAATTAAAGATCAAACCCCGTCTAAACTTGTTTATAATCCGGGACATCCTGATGCTGACCCTCGTGGTTATGTTGCTATGCCCAATGTAGACGTGGTGAGTGAGATGGTAGATATGATTTCAGCTGCCCGAGCTTACGAAGCTAACGTTACAGTAATCAACGAGGCTAAACGGATGATGTTAAAAGCACTGGAGATTGGACGATGATGAATAAAGCGATTAGTTCTGCTGTGTACAAGCCTGTTGAAATGAAATTATCTTTGGATAAGGCTACTGATGTTTCAGATCAGGGACCTGATTTTGCAGGGGTTTTAAAAGAGGCCTTATCAGAGGTTAACGCTTTGCAATTTCAACAACAAGCTGCTGAAACGGCTTTGGTCGCCGGAGTTGAAGATGTTAGCCTGCACCAGGTTATGATAATCACCGAACAAGCACGGTTATCTTTAGAATTTACTATGGCGGTCCGCAATAAAATTATGGACGCATATAACGAAATAATGCGGATGCAGATCTAATACGAGTAGGGTGCAAATATGGCGCAATGGATCAAAAAACTCAGCCCAAAAGCCGGAGAGCTTTGGGAAAAACTGAGTCCGGGTCGGCGAATTGCTTTTTTAGCAGGCGTGGCTTTACTTATTGGAACCCTGGTTTTAGTAGCCAGTACCGTCCGGACTACAAATTATCTTCCTCTTTTCACTGGAATGAACCCGGTGGATGCTGGGGAGATAATTCAAATATTAAAAGAAGATAAGGTGCCCTATCAACTGACTGAGAACGGCACCGCTATTCTTGTTCCCAGTAATGTAGTTTATGAAACCAGAATCAAGTTGGCTACAGCCGGATTGCCCCGAGGCGGCACAGTCGGTTTCGAACTATTCAACCAAAATTCGCTGGGGACTACTGACTTTGAACGTAAACTAAAATATAATTGGGCTCTTCAGGGGGAACTAACTCGAACTATTCGGGAAATGCGCGAAGTAGAAGATGCTAGGGTCCACATTGTGTTACCTGAACGTTCTCTATTTGTTTCTGAAGAAAACCCACCGACAGCTTCTGTACTCTTAAGGCTTAAGCCGTATGTAAAGTTGACGGAGGGGCAAATCAAGGGGTTAGTTAACCTAGTTGCTTACTCTGTTGAAGGAATGAAACCAGAGAATGTAACCATATTAGATTCAAATGGTAATATTTTATCGGAATCGTTGAACTTTGACCAAGCCATTCCGCTGAACGGCGATACGATTATAACTCAGCTGAGAATTAAAGAGGCTACTGAGAAAAGGCTTGAAGACCGGGTTAAGACAATGCTAGAAAGGGTCTTTGGCTTAGGCAAAGTAGTTACTAGAGTGAACGCTGAATTGAACTTTGCGTACAAAGAGTCTTTAGCTGAAACCTTTGCTCCTGTAGTTGATGAAGCCGGTGTTGTGCGGAGTGAGCAAGAGTATACTGAGAATTATACCGGCGGTGGAAGCGGGGTTCCTATTGGTGTTCCTGGTATAGAATCGAATATACCCAGTTACCAAGCGGTGGATTCGGAAATAGATACCCAGTATACTAAACGGGATCTTACTCGTAACTATGAAGTTAATAAGATTAATGAAAAAGTAATTTCACCTCCGGGATCTATTCAGAGGTTAACCGTTGCGGTCTGGCTTGATGGTCAGTTACCATCGGAACAGTTGGCTCAGGTCCGTTCTGCTGTAGAATCTGCCGTTGGTTATTCTGCTAGTCGCGGTGATCAAATTACTATTGAAAGCATGGCTTTTGAGCGCATTCAACTGGCTGATTTTGGTGAAACTCCTCAGCCCCAAAAGCAATCATACTGGCCATATCTTGTTATTGCCCTTATAGCCTTACTTGGTGGGGTGGTAGTGTTGTTAAGATTTAGAAGAAAACAACGCTTAGAGCCAAGTTTAGATCTGTTAATTGGCCAGGTTGAAGATGAAGAAATGGAACCTCTCTCTGAAGGCAGGCAATTAGAGGAGCGGCTCCGGGAATTCTCACGCCAGAAGCCCCAGGAGACCGCTAAACTTCTGCGGACTTGGTTGATGGAGGATGAAGCTTAATGGCTAGGCGCTTATCGGGAAAGGTTAAAGCCGCTATTGTATTGGTGACCCTTGGGCCGGAAATTTCAGCAGAGGTTTTTAAACACCTTACTGAATCAGAGATCGAAAACTTAACATTAGAGTTGGCTAACCTACGTAAAGTTGATCCGGAAGTTAGAGAAAGGGTCATGGAGGAGTTTAGCCAGCTTTACCAGGCTCAAGAGTACATCTCCCAGGGTGGAATTGATTATGCTCGGGAAATATTAGAGAAAGCTTTAGGCCCTCGCAAAGCCACTGATATTATTGAGAGACTAACGGAAACCCTGCAAATTAGGCCTTTCGACTTTGCTAGAAGTACCGATCCAGCTCAATTACTAAACTTTATTCAAAATGAACATCCCCAGACTATTTCATTGGTTCTTTCCTATCTTTTACCTGAACAAGCTGGGGCAATTTTATCGGCGTTACCAGCGGATAAGCAAGTAGATATTGCTCAGCGGGTAGCGACCATGGATCGCACCTCTCCCGAGGTCTTAACTGACTTGGAGAGTTTGCTGGAAAAGAAAATTTCTACCTTTATGACCCATGGCTATATGTCGGCCGGTGGTATTGACTCTATAGTTGATATCCTCAATCGCTGTGATCGTTCTACTGAGAAGACGATTCTCGAGGCACTTTCTGAAGAAGACCCCGAGTTGGCCGAAGAGATCAAACGGCGGATGTTCGTTTTCGAGGATATTATTATTCTCGACGACCGGGCTATTCAGCAGGTTTTACGGGAAGTGGATACCAAAGATTTAGCTTTGGCTTTGAAAACATCAAGCGAAGAAGTTGCGGATCGAGTCTACAAAAACATGTCTAAACGGGCAGCTGAAATGTTGAAAGAGGATATCCAGTTTATGGGGCCGGTTCGCTTGCGAGATGCCGAAGATGCTCAGCAGCGGATTGTTAATGTAATCCGTAGGTTAGAAGAGGCTGGAGAAATTATTGTTGCTCGTGGCTCAGGAGATGAGATTATTGTCTAAAATCATCAAATCTATTTTCATCCCTGAAGAAAACCGTACTACGGTAGTTAAAATCCCCATACCTGATGTCGAACAATTGGTAGAACCTCCGACAGCTCAGCCTGAACTTGAACCTGAAGTTAGCCAGGAGGACGTGAAAATGCAGGCAGCTCAAATCCTGGCCGAGGCGCAGGAAGAGGCTGCCTCTTTACTTGCTACTGCCCAAGCTGAGGCTGACGTTTTACGTGAAGAGGCCCGAAGCCAAGGTTACCAGGAAGGGTTAGCTCAAGGCAGGTCGGAAGCTGAAACTCAAAGAGCTGAGGCTATGGCTGAATTTCAAAGCCAAACCGCAATGATTTGTGAGGCGCTTAACTCAGAGAGAAAGGCAATCATTTCTGGCGCTACTGAAGATTTATTAAAGCTTATCTTGCTATTTGCCGAAAAGATAATTAGGACTACGGTTGCTGTGGATACTGAAGTTATGGTTAGTATTCTTGAAGCTGCGGTAGCAAAGGTAGACGGAGTAACACGGATTGAAGTCCGGTTGCATCCTGAAGATTTGAATATTATTCGCCAGATAGAAGTAGAGAAGGGGTTAGGTACGGCGGAGACCGCTTTGGAATTTATCGCTGATCCACAATTACCCCGCTACTCCTGCATTGTTAATACTGCCACCGCTCTAATTGATGCTTCTTTGGAGGCTCAATTTAACGAGTTAGAGCAGGTCTTGCGAGCAGCGTTGCAAAGGGGCCAGGCTAGTGAGTCTTAATTTGCGCCAGATATATGCAGAACTGCAGGAAGCTACGCCGATTAGGGTTTATGGTCGGGTAACTAAGGTAGTAGGGTTAAC
>DHRX01000028.1:10991-11797 GCA_002408345.1 Firmicutes bacterium UBA5301
AACGCAGAAAAGATTGCGGCTGAAGTAGTTGGCTTTAGAGAAAACACTGTTTTGATGGCACCTTTAGGAGATATCAGCGGTATTAGCCCTGGGGCTCGGGTCTTAGGTAGTGCTCAACGTCTCTCGGTCCCAGTGGGTCCTCAGCTATTAGGCCGGATTTTAGATGGACTAGGTAACCCTATTGATGGGAAAGGGCCTATAGCTACTGTGGACAGCTACCCCTTAGATGCTCCAGCTCCTAATCCTCTGCAACGCCAACGGATTGCAAAGCCACTAAGTGTAGGTGTTAGGGCTATTGATGGTTTGTTGACTTTTGGCAGAGGACAGCGAGTAGGTATTTTTGCTGGTAGTGGTGTAGGTAAGAGTACATTGTTAGGTATGGTCGCCCGTAACACTAATGCCGACATTAATGTAATTGCTCTAATCGGGGAGCGGGGCCGGGAAGTTCGAGAGTTTATTGAAGGAGACCTAGGAGAAGCAGGTTTAGCCCGCTCAGTTATAATTGTGGCCACCTCGGATCAACCGGCGCTGGTTAGGGTTAAGGGTACTCTGGTAGCTACCGCCATTGCCGAGTATTTTCGGGATAATGGTAAAGATGTCTTATTAATGATGGACTCCTTAACCCGGTTTGCATTAGCCCAACGGGAGATCGGTTTAGCTGTAGGAGAACCCCCAACGACTAGGGGGTATACCCCTAGCGTTTTTGCTTTAATGCCTAAGCTTTTGGAAAGAGCTGGTATGGGAGAAACCGGTAGTATCACCGGGCTTTATACGGTTTTAGTTGACGGGGATGATTTTAACGAACC
>DHRX01000028.1:12061-16859 GCA_002408345.1 Firmicutes bacterium UBA5301
CCCATCAAGCAGCAGCTGGCAAGCTTAAACGGTTATTAGCAACCTACCGCAAGGCCGAAGATTTAGTAAATATCGGGGCATATAAACCAGGGTCAAATCGCCAAATTGATGAGGCGGTGGAGCATATAAGTGCGGTTAATGCTTTTTTGCAGCAAGATGTTGATGATCAGAACAGTTTTGCTGAGACGAAAACAGCCCTTTTAAATTTAGCGGCTAGATTGCAGTGAGTTAAAAATGAAAAAATTCCGTTATACGCTGGAAAGCGTATTACAAGTAAAATATAGGTTGGAAGAACTAGCATTAGCAGCGTTAGCTGAACGTCAAGGACAGCTCATTGCTGCTCAGAACGTTTTAAATAATATACTTGAAGAAAAATCGGGGCATTTACAGGCGATCTTAACAGCACAAAGGGGGCCTCTTAATCTAGATGAGTTACTCCTCAATCAAAGATACCTAGAGGCTCTTAACCAGCAGATCAGTCAGCAGAAGGAAAAAATAAAGGTATTAACTGAAGCCTTAGAGGCCCAGCGTCAAGTAGTTGTTCAGGCTCAGCAGGAACGTAAAACCTTAGAAATATTAAAGGAGAAGCAGTTGCATTCTTATTATAAAGCGGTCTATCGAGAGGAACAAATTGTCCTCGATGAAGTTGCCGGAAATCGTCATCGTCGTTTAGGGAGAGGGACCCAGTGAAGAAGCTGTTGCTAGCAATATTATCATTGTTTTTTTCATTATTAGTTGCCCTGACCATCTTTGCAAAGCTAGGGTTTGTAGATGTATCGGTTTATGTGCTTAATTTTTTAGAAAAGCGGCCAGCTACCCAGCCCTATGTGGAAACCTATCAATTGGGTTTACAGTTTCAGGAAGGTGTAATTGACCTGGATGACCAGGCGCTGCAGCGTAAACAGGAGGTTGCTGAGCAGGTTGCGGAGCTGAAGACTAAAGAGGTTGATCTCTTTGAGCAGGAAAAGCAACTAAATGCAAAGGCTAAAGAGTTAGCGCAGCAGGAAGCGGCTTTGCAAAAAAAGGAAGCAGAGCTGGCTCAGGCCGAGGCGCTTTTAGCTGAGAAGAACCGGTTAGCCGAGGTCTATTCACGAATGGAACCGGATGCAGCCGCCAAAATTTTGTTAACCCTAGAGGCTGAAGAAGCAGCAGACTTGCTGAAACGGATGCCGGAAAAGAAAATAGCAGGTATCTTGCCCTTGATGCCGCCAGAAGAGGCGGCTAGTATCATGCAAACCATGCAAACAACGGCGGGCAGATAACCTTTCTATAATCAAATTAATCGAAAGGGGGTGACAAGATGGAGCATTCATTGCTAGCTTTGTTAGGCGGTCCACAAGGGACTAAGGCCCAGGGTGGTTTAGGAACAGCGGTAGGTAAGGGAAACCAGTCTATTAGTGAAGATTCAGCTTTTGCAGAGTTACTGGGAGGCTTAATCGGTGGTCTGGTACCAGTAGATTTGGAGCTGGATTTACCTGATGGGCAGCCGGTTTTTGCTATGCTCGATTCAGGCTGGTTGCTGGGAACTCAGCTTCAACCGACACTGAACCTAGAAAACCCAGAGGAACTTCCTGATGTTGATGAAGTTGAACCGGCTCTAGTTGGACAAGCAGATCTTTCAGTAGAAACTAGCGTACCTCAGTCTTCATCGGAGCTTGGTTGGGCTCAGGAGGCTAACCAAGTAGAAGAGGTTACTGTTGTTGCTGATGTGGCAACTATAACCGAGCCAGAGGTAAGAGTAGAGGAACCGTTGGTAATGGCTCAAGCAGCTATAGTGACCGAATACCAAGGGGCTGCAGTAGTTGGGGTCAATGGAGAAAGTGCCAATGCGGTGTCGCAACCGACCCAAGCTGTGGTACAAGAGGAAGTGCTAGTAACTGCAACTAATGATGTTCTGGTTAAAATTAAACCAGAGGCGACTCAGAACCGATCTCAACCTCAACCCCAACCTATTCTGCAGGAAAACCCAGAGGGGGAAGGGGTACCGGTATTGCACAGTGAAACACTGGGTTCAGAGTCCCAGTCCGGTCAGCTCTACTTGGGTAAAAGAAGCGACTTGATTCTATTATCTGGTAGCTCTAACCAGGGGAAACCGGTCGTCAGCACTACCCAAGGGGAAGAAGCACCGGGACCAGATCTAATGTTGGCTAGCAACAGTCTAGAAACGGTAGAGTCCCAGACTATCCAGGCCAAGCAACCACCAGCGGAAGTAGTACGGGGCAAGTTCCCGGAAGCCTTCTTGGAGCAGGTTACTAAGTTCTCCTCACTTAACGCTGCCGATGGCGAAAAAGTAATTAGGATTAAGCTGATTCCCGAAGAATTAGGCGAGGTTAGGGTCGAACTCAAACTGGAGAACGGTAAGGTAACCGGCCAAATTTTTACGGAGCAGTTGGCGACTAAAGAACTTTTTGCTGCCAACCTGCAACAGTTAAGAACGACCCTACAGAGCCAAGGGGTTCAAGTTAGTAACTTGTTAGTCGCCCAAGGCGGCGCTTTCCAATCTGGTTGGGATGGTTTTGGCGAACGGCGAGCCCAGACCGAAACCGGTCGTAAAGAGAACCGGCGTCTGGCGGTGGAGGATACTGAACTAAAGGTAGACTCTGATCTGACCGGGTTACAACGGACAAGAGTTGTGACTACTACAGGTGGACTGGATTTAAGAATGTAAGGAGGTGACTGTATAGATGTATGTAGCTAATGCTATGGCGGCTGATGGGTGGCACTCACAAGCTCCAGAGGAACTCCGTAAGGAACTGGGTAAAGATGACTTTCTAAAACTACTACTGACCCAGTTGAGCTACCAAGACCCTCTGAGCCCTGTAGATAACAAGGACTTTATCGCCCAAATGGCGCAATTTAGCTCCTTAGAACAGATGCAAAATGTTTCAACACAGCTGGAAAAACTAACCCAGTACCAATTGCAGGCTGGGGTAATGACCCAAGCAACTAGTTTGTTAGGGCGGACGGTAACCATCGTTAACCCAGAGGGTGAAGATGCTGAACCGATCGTTGGTGAGGTGGCTAAGGTCAAAATTATTGATGGTTGGCCCCAAGTCGAAGTTGATGGCAAAACCTACCCCTTAGGGTTAGTAGTTGAGGTAGTGTAAAAGGAGGGGAATTGATGCCAGATAAGATTCAGATGCCTCTAGGACCACAACCGGTTCAACCGGTAACAGGTAGACCAGGGGCAGCTAATACTACAAAGGTAACTGGACCCTCTTTCCAAGAGGTTTTCCAGGGGGTTACCTCTCCAAAATTGAAGTTTTCCGCTCACGCTGAACGGCGTCTGCAGACCCGGGGAATTACCCTTGATGAGCAAAAACTCAACGAGTTGATGGAAGCGATTGATAAGGTGGAAGCCAAAGGTGGCAAGGAATCCCTGGTGCTGATGGATAAGATTGCTTTAATCGTTAGTGTAAAAAACCGGACGGTAATAACGGCAATAGATGGAGAGAGCCTCAAAGAGAACGTTTTTACTAACATTGATAGCGCTATAATTACTAGTTAAGAGAGACGTAACGGGCCGGACCTTATCGGGGGCCCAAACCGTTGAAGGATGGAGACGGTTACGTGAATGATATAGGAGGTATGCCTTTATGATGAGGTCGCTTTACGCAGGTGTTTCTGGCTTGCGTAATCACCAGATTCGTATGGACGTCATCGGCAACAACATTGCCAACGTCAATACAATCGGTTTTAAATCGAACCGGGTGACTTTTGCCGACATGTTCTACCAGACTCTGAGCGCTGGGGCATCGGCAACAGCTACTACCGGTGGAACCAACCCGAAACAGGTTGGTATCGGTGTAACTTTAGGTAGTATTGATACGATCTTTACTCAAGGTAATATTGAGTCAACCGGACGGACTACCGACTTAGCAGTAGAAGGCGATGGCTTCTTTGTAGTTCGTGGTGCCGGTGGTGAGGACTATGTAACCCGGGCTGGAGCCTTTACCCAGGATGAAGAGGGCTTTCTCACTAACCCAGCCGGTTACCGCCTGATGGGTTGGACTTCGGATGCTAACGGTGTTTTAGGGACCGACTTAAAGGTTATCCAGATCCGTAAGGGAGAAGAGATTGCGCCAGGGGCAACTTCAAAGATGGCTTGGAGTGGCAACTTGGATTCACGGCTAGATGCAGCTGACCCTGATAATAATACCAGAGTTACTTCAAAACAGATTTATGATAGCCAAGGTAATATTCATGAGTTAGAGGTAACTTTTACGAAAACTGCTAATAATACGTGGAATTGGGCAGTTACGAAATATCCGACAGGGGCTACTCTGGGTTCGGGTACCGGAACGATTAGCTTCTTTGATGGTGGTACTATAGATCCGGCGACCAGTGTCGTAAATATTAGTTTAACCAACATACCAGGTGGTGTAGCGGACATGAACAATATTGAGCTGGATTTTGCCCACCTAACCCAATACGCCAAAGAGAATTCAGCTAACATTGAGTCCCAGAATGGTTTCCCGGTCGGTAGTCTGAGCGATCTTGATATTGACTCTAATGGGGTTATTACCGGCCTGTACAGTAACGGGCAGCGGCGGACATTGGCTCAGGTGGCTGTCGGTAGTTTCTCGAATATCGAGGGTCTAACTAAGGTTGGTCAGACCATGTATATGGAGTCTAATAACTCCGGTGAGTTGGTAATCGACAAAGCCCTTAGCGGTGGTCGGGGGGTAATCAGATCAGGGTCGTTGGAGATGTCTAACGTAGACCTTTCCCAGCAGTTTACCGATATGATTATCACCCAGAGAGGTTTCCAGGCCAACTCTCGGATTATTACTACTTC
>DHRX01000028.1:17178-29051 GCA_002408345.1 Firmicutes bacterium UBA5301
TTAACTACTGGCCGCAAGTATTTGGTCAAGGATTCTATGCAAGAGATAGTGAATAAAGTTACCAAATACAAACAAAAGATTAATCATCCAGTATTCATGGAAGTAAATGGCGAAATAGCGGATGTTGAAGGGGTGTAAGCTGTGGACATCTCCACAATTATTGGTTTAGTTGGCGGGTTTGCCTTAGTAGCTTGGGGTATTCTGTCTCAGGGTAATTTACAGGCTTTTATAGATTTCCCCTCTTTAGCTATTGTTTTAGGCGGTACTATCGGGGCTCTTTTTGTGCAGTATCCTATGAGTCAGGTATCAAAACTGCCGAAGATTACTAAGCACGCTTTTCGCAATGAAAGTTGGTCTCCCAATGAGCTGATTACTTTGATGGTTGATTTTGCCCAAAAGGCTCGGCGTGAAGGGTTACTGGCCTTGGAAGAAGAGGCGGCTCAAGTTGACGATGAGTTCTTAAAAAAAGGCGTTCAGTTAGTAGTCGATGGTACTGATCCCGAGTTGGTACGTAATATCCTTGAGGTCGAACTTAACTTCTTGGAAGAACGGCATGGGGTAGGACAAGGTATGTACTACATGATGGGTGCTACCGCTCCCGGATTTGGTATGATCGGTACCCTGATCGGCTTAATTCAGATGTTAGGTCAGTTGGACAAGCCGGAAACCGTTGGGCCAGCGATGGCGGTAGCTTTGATTACTACCTTCTATGGTTCGCTATTATCGAACTTAATATTTAATCCGATGGCCGGTAAGCTAGCGTTACGGAGTGCAGAAGAGATTCTGATTAAAGAAGTAATTATCGAAGGTATTCTCTCGATTCAGGCTGGTGAAAACCCTCGAATTGTTGAGGAAAAACTGAAGGCTTTCTTGTCCCCATCTAACCGGGAACTACAGGAAGCTGAGAGCAGTAGGTCGGTTCGAAACGTGGTGGGTGAAGGTGTATAAGAAGAAAAAAAGTAAATCAACAGGACCGCCGGCCCCAGGTCAGTGGTTAACGACCTACGGGGACATGGTTACCCTTTTGTTAACTTTTTTCGTGGTTCTTTTTGCCATGTCTACTATTGACTCTCAGAAGTTCCAGGCGATGGTAGGGGGACTACAACTTTCTTTTGGGGTCATAACCGGAGGCAATACAATCCAAGATGGTATTGGTATTAACGGAGCAACTATCCTGCCAGAAAGCGGTAGTACGATTACTTCTGTGACCCAACTGGCTACCCTATACTCACAAATCTGTACTTTTTTAGATTCTGAGGGCCTTGGGAGCTCAGTGGAAGCGGTCCTAGAGGAAAGAGGGGTAATTCTTCGATTTAAAGATAGAATTCTCTTCGATACCGGACAAGCTGTGATTAGGCAGGATGGAGCCAATATTGTTAACAAATTTGCTAATTTCCTGGAGTCGGTTCCCAACCAAATTAGAGTAGAAGGCCATGCGGATAATGTACCGATTAGTAATTACCGGTACCCTTCTAACTGGGAGTTATCAACGGCCAGAGCGACTTCAGTAATTCAGTATTTATTAGCAAATACCAAGATTGAACCAACTCGGTTATCAGCAGCTGGTTATGGTGAGTATCGGCCTATTGCTCCTAACGATACCCCTGAAAACCGGGCTCAAAACCGGCGAGTTGATATTGTAATATTGAGGTTGGATATGGGTGAATTAGAACCGAGTTCTAATTACGTAGAGGGAGGACAGTAAAATGCCTGAAGAAAGAGACGTCGAGCGCAAATTACAATTAGACGCCAAACTAGTCATTTTTGCGGTAGCTTTATTAATTTTATCCTCTGTGTGCTCCGCTTTTATTACCTATTTATTCTTTACGGCTGCGAACCCACCAGAAACGGTGGAAACCGCTGCGGAGCCTGAGATACCTGAATTTGGACCTACCCACGATATTGGCATTTTTACCGTAAACCTCGCTGGTATTAGTGGTCCACGTTATGCTCGGGTTGGTGTTAGCCTGGAATTAGTTGATCCGACTTTGGCTCCTTTGGTTGATGCACGAATGCCGCAAGTTAAAGATGCGATTATCTCAGTGCTAAGCATGAAGAGCGCTACTGAACTTGCTGATCAGGAAGGGCGACGTCAGCTACGAGCGGAGATTGCCCATAAGTTAGGGGGCATTTTAGGGGTAGGCAATGTCCAAAACGTTTTCTTTACAGAGTTTGTTTTCCAATAAGGGGGTGATCCCTAGTGTCGGAGGTACTGTCACAAGACGAGGTTGATGCTCTATTATCGGCGTTAAGCTCTGGTGAAGTCGATAGAGAAGAGATTATTAAAGAAGAACAGTTGGCCCGGATTAAAAGGTACGATTTCCGACGACCAGATAAGTTCTCTAAAGACCAGGTCCGTACGTTGCATATGATTCACGAAAACTATGCACGTTTTCTAAGCACTACTTTAGCGACGTATCTTCGGGCGGTAGTTGATGTCGAAGTAGTTTCGGCGCAGCAGATAACGTACGATGAATTTACCCGTTCGTTACCTGTTCCCACCGTATTGACTATCTTTGATGCCGAGGAACTGCGCGGATCCGGTATTTTAGAGATGAACTCCGGTCTAGCCATGATGATTGTGGAGCGGCTTTTAGGTGGCCAAATTTCTATTCCTGATAAAGCTAGAGAGTTGACTGATATTGAGACTAGCATTATTAGGAGGATGGTTGATCGTTTTCTCCAGGATTTATCGGAAGCCTGGGAAAACATTGCTACTGTTACCTATAAAATTGACCGAATTGAATCAAACCCTGGCTTTGTCCAGATTGTAGCACCGAACCAAATGATTGTCCTGATAACTATGTCGGTGCGGATCGGTTCCGAAGAAGGCTTTATTAACCTCTGCTTACCAGATACGTTGCTAGAGCCGGTTTTACCCAAACTTACGGCTCACTATTGGCTAGGTAGTGTTGTTGATGGGGGAACACCAGAGAAGAAAAAGGCAATTGCTGATCAGCTGGCACAAACCATAGTAGAGTTAGTAGCCAAGGTTGGGACCACCCAGCTTACGGTGAAAGATTTGTTAGATTTACAAGTTGGTGATGTTATAGTGTTGCCAACAAAGTATGCAGAACCTTTGCCGGTTTACGTGGGATCAAAACCTAAATTCCTCGGCAAACCGGGAACCAAAGGAAGTCGGATGGCATTACAGATTACCAAGGTAGCAAAGGAGGATCGGTGATATGGGTGAAAATTTTCTATCCCAAGCTGAACTTGATGCCTTGCTTAGACAGGTACCATCGGCCGGCGGAACTGTAACGGATAAAGGGACCCAGAAGGTCGTTGATAAGATACAAGAGGTTCTAGGTGAGTTCAGTAATTTGTCAACGACTGTAACGAACCTGCATCCGGAAGAAAAGACTCAGACTCAGCTTGTCCCGATACTATCAGGAATGGTCTTAGTTCCATTACATTTTACGCCAAAAGGGATTTGCTTAATTGCACTAGATGAAGAATTAGCGGCCAAAGTGGCTGCTAAAGTGATGGGGCAGGATTCAACCAATATAACCACACTTGACGAAGTCGGTTTAAGTGTAGTAGGTGAGGCTTTTAGTCAGATTGCAGGAGGTGTTGCTACCGCTGCAGCTTCGGGGTTGCGGAGTGCCGTTACTTTTGATCCACCAGAGCCTCAGGTTTTTGAAGGGGAAGCTGAATTGCTAGATCAACTATTCCAAACTGAGCCCTTGATTTTCCAGTCCGAACTTAGTATAGGCGAATTTGAGCCGGGCGAAATGTGGATTTTAGTAGATTCGGCTTTTTCAGCGCTATGGACAGAGGGTACCAGAGAGACGGCTGCTACATCCAGCGCAGCTACTACTGTTGCTTTTCCTACGAGCAGGCCAGGACCAACAGTAGCACCTCAGAGTGCACCGTTAGCATCAGGTGCCCCTGATGTGAAAAGAGCTGTTTTTTCGCCTTTAGAACCGATGGACCCCGGTCAGTTCCAGAACATCAATATTTTATTAGATGTGCCGTTAGAGGTTACGGTGGAATTAGGTCGGACAAAGATGCAGATTAAAGAAATCTTGGAGTTGGGCAAGGGTTCTTTAATCGAATTGGCTAAGTTAGCTGGTGAACCTGTGGATATTGTAGTTAATGGTAAGCTCTTGGCTAAGGGAGAGGTAGTCGTTATTGACGAAAACTTCGGAGTCAAGATTGTCGACATTGTTAGTCCTGTTGAAAGGGTTAATAGCTTACAATAGAGAATATGTCAAAATTAGTAGAAGTTTATAGTTTTTGGTACAGGAGGAAACCGAATGGGAGGGCGGATTTTAGTCGTCGATGACGCAGCCTTCATGCGGATGATGCTGAAGGATATATTAGCCAAGGCTGGCTACGAAGTAGTCGGGGAGGCTGAAAATGGGGCAGTAGGTCTTCAAAAATATCAGGAGCTTAGCCCTGATTTAGTAACTATGGATATTACTATGCCAGAAATGGACGGTATTACCGCAGTTAAAGAAATTAAAAAAGTTGATCCTAATGCCAATATTATTATGTGTAGCGCCATGGGGCAACAAGCCATGGTTATTGATGCTATTCAGGCTGGCGCTGCGGATTTCATAGTTAAGCCTTTCCAACCCGCGCGTGTATTGGAAGCGGTACAGAAAGCTCTTGCAGGATAACTCGAGAAGTAAATGATATCTTTTTTAGATTGGCTGCGAGTAATATTAATTACTGCCCTCATAATCCCCCTTGTCTATATTTCCACCCGGTTGTTTGGGCGTCGGTATGGAGGAGGATTGCGAGGGCGTAATTTTGAAATTGTTGAAGTCCTACCTATTGACCAGCAAAACAAGCTTGTCTTAGCTAAGATTATGGAACGATTTTATGTTCTTAGCTCTTCACCTCAAGGACTTCAAATTATTTTCGAAATTACTGATCTTGAACAGATTAAAGCATTGACAGAAGAGGCAAGGAGGCCTAAAAAGAAAATAGGTGGTACTAGGTGAAACAGAGCGGGTTAATAGTTTTCGCAGTATTGTTAGCGATACTAATGGTAGAAGTACCGGGAATAGCCGCACCTATTGCTGTTCCTAGCATTACTTTAGGTGTTACAGAAGCGGAAGGACCACAGGAAGTAGCACTCAGCCTCCAGGTCCTTTTTTTACTCACCGTGCTTTCGTTAGCACCCTCAATTATTATCATGATGACCTCTTTCACGCGGATTGTCATCGTCCTTTCTTTTGTTCGGAATGCACTGGCTACTCAACAGATGCCACCAAATCAGATCTTGATTGGGCTAGCTCTTTTCTTAACTTTTTTTATTATGGCCCCTACTTGGCAGGCAATTAATCAAGATGCTTTGCAGCCATATTTGGCTGGTGATCTCCCAGCAGAAGAGGCCTTTAACCAAGCTCTAGTTCCTTTACGAGAGTTTATGTTTAAGCAAACCCGTGAGAAGGATTTAGAACTTTTTGTGGCCATGGCTAAACTGCCACGGCCTGAGACCAAAGTAGATATCCCGACGAATGTACTAATTCCAGCTTTTGCGATTAGTGAGTTAAAGACAGCTTTTCAGCTGGGCTTTATGATTTTTATTCCTTTTATGGTTATTGATATGATTGTGGCTAGTACCTTAATGTCAATGGGGATGTTGATGTTGCCCCCGGTCATGATTTCATTGCCATTTAAAATACTCTTGTTTGTGTTGGTAGACGGTTGGTATCTGGTTATCCGTTCATTATTGTTAAGCTTTAGTTGAGGGGGAGAGGGTTATGACTGAAACCTTTGTCATTCAGATCGGACGTGATGCTCTTTACACTGTATTAAAGGTTTCCGCGCCGATGTTGGGGCTGGGTTTATTGGTTGGGGTTATTATTAGTATTTTTCAGGCGACGACCCAGATTCAAGAGCAGACTTTGACCTTTATCCCCAAAATTATTGCTGTTATGGTTTCAATTATTATTTTTGGACCTTGGATGTTATCAATACTCTTAGATTTCACCGGTAATCTTTTAGGTAATCTCCACACATTTATCCGGTAGGAGTAGAGTAATGGATTACCTCAGCCTTATTATTGATAAATTTAACGTTTATCTATTGATACTTGTGCGTGTAACCGGGATTTTAGCGGCGACCCCGTTCTTCGGTAGTCGCAATATTCCTGCTATGTTGAAGATCGGTTTAGGTGGATTAATGGCTTTTCTGCTACTAGCTATTGTGCCATATGATCCAGTAATATTGGAGTATAGTTTGAGTCAGACCGCCGGGCTAATTTTAAGAGAAATGGTTATTGGTTTTGCTTTGGGCTATATTCTTTCTTTGGTTTTTATGACAGTCCAGATGGCTGGTCAGATGATGGATGTACCTATGGGGTTTAGTATGGTCAACGTACTAGATCCGTTGATGGGGCAGCAAGTACCAATTTTAGGACAGTTCCAATATGTAATTGCTATTGTTACTTTTTTGACTATCAATGGTCATCATTTGGTGCTGAAGGCTTTGAATGATAGTTTTAAGTTAGTTCCATTAGGCGGTTGGTCTTACTGGCCTGGATTCCCGGAAATTTGTATTAAGGCCTTTTCCGCCGCTTTTCTGGTTGGTGTTCAAATTGCCTTACCGGTAGTAGCGACATTGTTGCTCACCGATATTGCTTTAGGGCTTATTGCTAGAACTGTGCCGCAAATGAATGTTTTTATTTTAGGTTTTCCGCTTAAGATTGGAATTGGGTTGTTTTTTGTGATTTTATTACTGCCGGTTTATGTGACTTTTCTCCAAAATTTATTTAGTCCAACAAGCCAATTTTACCAGTATTTATGGGCTGTTTTAGGAAACGGTGTCCATGGGTAATCAGGTTTTGTTTGACCTGCAGTTTTTTGCAGGGGAGAAAACTGAACAGGCTACCCCTAAAAAACGTCAAGAAGCGAGGAAAAAAGGTCAGGTTGTTAAAAGCCAAGAGCTGACGACAGCTTTTTTACTTCTTGGGGTCTTTACCACCTTACATACTTTAGGGGCTAACCTTTTTGACCAATTGGGGCGCTTTATGGCCTTCTGGTTTAGTCAGCTAAGTCGAACGGAATTGACAGTAAACACTGTCTCTGTGCTTTTTACCAACACAATACTGGTTATGGGGCAAATACTATTTCCGATCTTTCTTGTGGCTATTTTAATTGGAATACTGGTAAACTTTGTGCAAGTAGGTGTCTTTTTTCAACTAGATTTAATTAAACCTAAATTTGATCGGCTTAACCCTATTAATGGTTTTAAGCGGATCTTTTCGACTAGGGCTTTAGCAGAATTAGCAAAAAGTCTTTTAAAATTAACTATAGTTTTTAGTATAGCTTACGTAACGATTAAATCTGCAGCACCTAGTCTATTATTGCTTTGGGATATGGAAGTACCGGCTGCCCTTCGTTATGTGGAATCTGTAATTTTTGGGGTTGCTTGGCGAATTGGTCTGGCTTTATTAGCGTTAGCGGTCTTTGATTATTTTTATCAACGTTGGGAATATGAGCGTAACTTGCGGATGTCTAAACAAGAACTTAAAGATGAGTATAAAGAGGTTGAGGGTGATCCGCAGATAAAAAGTAAAATGCGACAAAGGGCCCGACAAATGGCTATGCAGCGGATGATGCAGGCCGTACCGGAAGCTGATGTTGTTATTACTAACCCGACTCACATTGCAGTTGCTTTGCAGTACGAACCAAAGAAGATGGAGGCACCGGTAGTATTAGCGATGGGTCAGGGCTATTTAGCGGAAAAAATTAAGAAGATAGCCAAGGAACATCGTGTGGCTATTGTCGAAAACAAACCATTGGCCCAGACGCTCTTTAAAACTGCAGAAATTGGTGAGGCCATACCAGCAGAGTTATATCAGGCGGTTGCAGAGGTACTGGCTTTTGTTTACAATCTTCGGAAGAGAAGAAGGACCATTTAGGAAGGGGTTAAACTGTGGCTACAGTAAGTACTGGACCGAGCCAAAGGATCAATAAATATGCAGACTTAATTATAGTTAGCGGTGTAGTATTGATCGTTTTAATGATGATTATCCCGCTACCCCCTGTTCTCCTGGATCTGCTCTTAACGTTAAATATTAGTTTAGCTATTCTAATTCTTTTATTAACGATGAACGTTAACCACCCTTTGGAGTTATCAATATTTCCATCATTACTGCTTATTGCTACGCTATACCGACTGGCTTTAAATGTTTCTTCAACTAGGTTGATTTTGCTCGAAGGGTATGCTGGTAACATCATTAATGCCTTTGGTAATTTTGTGGTTGGAGGCAACTATGTCGTTGGTTTTGTAGTCTTCCTGATACTTGTTATTATTCAGTTCGTAGTTATTACTAAAGGCGCTGAGCGGGTGGCTGAGGTTGCCGCACGTTTTACTTTGGATGCAATGCCAGGAAAACAGATGAGTATTGATGCTGACCTCAACTCGGGTTTAATTAACGAATCAGAAGCTCGACAGCGGCGGAAAGCTATCGAGCAGGAAGCCGACTTCTACGGGGCCATGGATGGTGCTAGTAAGTTTGTTAAAGGCGATGCTATTGCAGGTATTATTATTACAATTATCAACGTGTTAGGTGGCTTTTTAATAGGCATTGGCCAAATGGGTATGTCGCTGTCAGATGCTCTCCGCACTTATACGTTATTAACAGTTGGCGATGGTTTAGTTACCCAAATTCCAGCCCTCTTAATTGCAGTAGCTACCGGTATTTTAGTGACCAGAGCTGGCTCTGAGGAAAGTATGGGTTTGGCTTTAGGTAAGCAACTACTTTCCCAGCCCAAAGCTCTTTTTATCGGTTCAGGAGTTCTAATATTAGTGGCGTTAATACCAGGTTTTCCTACAATTCCGTTTTTAATATTTGCCGCTCTTGCTGGTCTTTTAGGTTATTTAGTGCAGCAAGGTGAAACGGAAGCAGCTGCAACTGCTGAGGAATTAGAAAGAGAAGCTCAATTAGATCGAGCTCGTCAGCCAGAAAATGTACTCTCACTTTTGAGTGTTGATCCGATTGAATTAGAGATCGGCTATAGCTTGATTCCTATGGTTGATCCTAGTCAAGGGGGGGATGTTTTTGATCGGGTAACCTTAATCCGGCGCCAACTGGCTATAGAGTTGGGTATGGTTATTCCGGCTATTCGGGTGAGAGATAATATGCAACTACGGCCGGGCCAATATGCTATAAAAATTAAAGGGGTAGAAGTTGCTGGTGGTGAACTTTACCCGGACCATTTTTTGGCCATGGATACCGGCGGTGTTGGTGAACCGATTAAAGGGGTTGTTACCGCTGAACCGGCCTTTGGTTTACCGGCCTTATGGGTTGAGGCATTCCGTAGAGAAGAGGCTGAGTTAGCCGGTTATACGGTAGTTGATCCTCCTTCAGTACTAGCAACTCATTTAACTGAAATAATTAAAAGCCATGCCCATGAACTCCTAGGTAGACAAGAAGTTAAGGCGTTAATAGACAATATCAAGGAGGATTATTCTGCTGTTGTTGAAGAATTAATTCCTGATATTCTAAATATTGGTACGGTACAGAAGGTATTGCAGAATTTGCTCCATGAGGGCGTTCCTATTAGGAATTTGGTATCTATTTTAGAGGCTTTGGCTGATTTTGGAGTACTTACTAAAAGCCCAGAAATACTTACTGAGTATGTACGACAGGCTTTGTCTAGGCAGATTACCCACCAACATGTAGATGACAATGGTGTACTGCAAGTGTTGACTGTTGATCCCAATATTGAAGAGTTAATTAGTTCTAGTGTGCAAGAGGGTGACCAGGGCAGTTATTTGGCCATGGATCCAATTATGGCCGGAAAAATTCTTGATTCAGTAGCTAAGGTTTATCAAGAGACGGTTAGTAAAGGGCTAAGCCCGGTAATATTGAGCAGCGCTCCGGTACGACGTCATTTGAAGCGTCTAGCCGACCGGATTAATAAGCGGATTGTAGTGCTTTCATATAATGAAGTTTCTTCAGATGTGGAAGTGCAGTCTGTAGGGACGGTGACTGTAAAAGATGAGAGTTAAACGTTACGAGGCCAAGACAATGCAAGAAGCTATCATGATGGTTAAAGCTGAGCTTGGCAGAGAAGCAGTAATTCTTCATTCTAAAAAAATCCGTAAAGGCGGAATCTTTGGGTTGTTTGGACAGCCAGCATTTGAAGTTATTGCCGCTATTAATCCTGAGGATATACAGCGTAAGCAGGTAACTGCATCTAGAGAGGTTAGGGAGGTTGGTCCAAACCGCTCAGTGGCAGCTCCACCCCAGAAAGAAACCGCTCCTATGGAGAGTTTGCGTTTGGAAGTTCAAGGGTTAAAGGAAGCCTTGAATACATTAACTACTTCCCTTAACACTGTTTCTCCCAATGGGCCACAGGTACCAGCGCAGTTTCACGAAATTTCTGCTCTTCTGTCGGCACAGGGTGTTGCCGATAAATATATTGAAGAGTTTGTAGAGAAGCTGGATCCAACATTAAGTCCGGAGCAACTGTTGGCTGCAGTACAGACTTTAATTATAGAATCAATAGCTTCCTATAAACCCTCAATAAGTTCCCAAGGGCCACGAATTATTGGCTTTGTGGGACCTACTGGAGTTGGGAAAACAACGACTATAGCCAAGCTAGCTGCTCGTTTTGCACTTTATGATGGGCTTAGTGTTGGTTTAATTACAGCCGACACTTACCGTATTGCAGCTGTAGATCAACTTAAAACTTATGCGGAAATTATTGGAGTACCCTTAGAGGTGGTTTTTACGGCACAGGATATAACTACGGCTAAAGCTAAATTAGAAGGTAAAGATTGTATCTTAATTGATACGGCTGGTCGGAGCCCTAAAAATGAGCAGCAGATTAATGAACTCCAAGACTATTTGATTACAGCTGACCCCACTGATATAGCTTTAGTTCTTAGTGCAACTATGAGTTATCAAGCTGTTAAAGATTGTTTATTACGGTTTGGTCCTTGTAATTACAATCAATTAATTTTCACTAAACTTGACGAAGCTGACAGTGGTTTTGGCACTATTTATAATGCTGTTCGAGATGTAAATTTACCACTAACTTATTTGACTAACGGTCAAAATGTTCCTGATGATATTGTGGTTAGTGATTCTGATTGTGTTACAGAACTACTTTTCGGCAACTGGGAGAGTATCTAAAAATGACCCGGATTGCAGGTAAAAAAGATCAAGCTGAACGCCTTCGTCAGCTGGTAGCAAATGAAAGGAACAGCCCTGGATTTATAAGGAGAAATGCTAGGGTTATTACTGTTGCCAGTGGAAAAGGTGGTGTGGGTAAAACTAATTTTACAGTAAATTTAGGGATTGCAATAGCCAAAACCGGTTTACAAGTGGGTATTATTGATGCTGACTTAGGCTTAGCAAATATAGATATTGTACTAGGGCTAATTCCTAAGTATAACCTACTACATGTTTTAAACGGAGAAAAAAATCTAGCTGAAGTTGTAATTATGGGACCGGAAGGGTTACAGATTATTCCTGGTGGCTCAGGGGTAATGGAGTTAGCGGATGCTTCCCCTTGGCAGGTAGAACGTTTTATCAGAGGTTTCCAGGAATTAGACGAGAACTTAGATTTATTACTTATTGATACAGGTGCCGGGATCAATAAACATGTTCTTACTTTTTTAAAGGCCTCAGAGGAAACAATTGTAATTACTACTCCGGAACCGACAGCGGTTACTGATGCCTATGGATTAATTAAAATGTTAGCTTTGAGTGACCCTAACGCCGAGATTTTTGTAGTGGTTAATATGGCTGATAGCCTTGGTGAGGGGGAGCAGGTTTTTGAACGGTTAAATGTGGCGTGTACCAGGTTCTTGGGTATTTCGCCAAATTTATTGGGCGTTATTTTGCGAGATAATTTAGTTACTCAGGCCGTTCGAGAACAGGTACCTTTTATAATCAGTCA
>DHRX01000028.1:29184-29780 GCA_002408345.1 Firmicutes bacterium UBA5301
CCCCATGGGAAAGCCAGTCGTTGTGTAGCTGAAATTGCTGGTAAGCTCTCAAGTATCCCCGTAGGTGATTCATCAGGTGGACTGCGAGCGATGTTTAAAAAGGTTGTCAGTAGTATGATTGGTGCCTAACAAGGAGGGCGTAAGTCGTGGAATTCACTCAGATTGAATTAGATGCTTTGAAAGAAGTAGGGACAATTGGAGCTGGGAATGCAGCAACGGTATTAGCATCGATGTTAGGCCAAAAAATTCCGATGACTGTCCCTGAGGCGCGTTTCGTACCTCTTCCTGATGTGGTGAAAGCAATTGGTGGGCCAGAAAAGGAGGTCGTTGGTGTTCTTTTAGGGGTTTCTGGTCCGGCACCAGGTATTATTCTCTTTTTGCTAGGTGTAGAAGATGCTTTCCGTTTAGCTGAAAAACTTATGGGTGTGCCTTCCGAGGCTCCGGGTCAGCTTTCAGAGATGCAAAAATCGGCTTTGTCAGAAGTAACTAACATTCTTTCTGGCGGTTATCTTAATGCGCTGAGCCAGTTTACTTCTTTGGTTTTCGAGCCAACTCCACCGGCCTATGCTCATGATATGGCGGGTGCCTTGATTGAT
>DHRX01000028.1:30078-32128 GCA_002408345.1 Firmicutes bacterium UBA5301
AACGGAGAAGTAATTAGGGTAGGTATGGCCCAGACGGCTGTAGGAAAGGCCCCGATTACCCTAGTTACCTTTGGTTTGGGTTCATGTGTTGGAATTGCTGCTTGGGATCCGCGGGTAAAAGTGGGTGGACTCGGTCATGTTATGCTACCCGACAGTACACAAGCCCGGCTGACCGATAACGCAGCTAAATTTGCCGATACTTCTATCCCAGACCTAGTTAACCAGATGGAACGTTTAGGGGCAATTAGACGACGTTTGATTATTAAGATCGCTGGTGGGGCCCAAATGTTTAACTTATTTAACGATGAACGGTTTTCCATTGGACGACGAAATGTTGAAGCGGTTAAGGCGGCTTTAGAACGTTTGAACCTTAAAATAGCAGGGGAAGATACCGGTGGCTCCTACGGACGCACGTTACTTTTCGACACAGAAACTGGAGAAGTTACCATTAGGACTATTGATCATGGCGAAAAAGCGCTTTAACCCGGTAGAGGGATATTATGCGTAATTATGCACCAAACTTGCCTAGCTTATGGGAAAACTATAAAAAAAACGGGGCTCTTGAGGCTAGGGACCAAATAATAATAGAATATGCACCACTAATTAAGTATGTAGCCGGGCGGTTAGCGATTGGGATGCCTAATAACGTTGATTATGACGACTTAGTTGGTTTTGGCGTTTTTGGGCTTTTAGACGCAGTAGAAAAATTTGAACCTGAGCGAGGAATTAAATTTGAAACTTATGCGTTAGCTCGAATTCGGGGAGCGATAATTGATGGTCTGCGTTCAATGGATTGGGTACCCCGTTCGGTGCGACGGAAAGCTAGAGAATTGGAAAAAACCGTTTCCAGAATGGATTCCCAGCTAGGTCGTCCTGCTGAGGATTCTGAGATTGCCGCAGCTATGGGTTATACTATTGATGAATACTTTAAAGTACTTCAAGAAGTGGCTTGTACCACACTAACTTCTTTAGACGAGGTTTGGTTAGAAGAAGGTCGAGAAGGTGATGGGGTTAGTTTACTTGAGGCTATTGAAGATAAATCTAGCCCCGATCCGCTAGACAACGTAGAATTTACAGATTTGCGGGAGCGAATGGCAGCTTCTATAGATGAGCTACCTGACCGTGATAGATTAGTAATTTCACTCTACTACTTTGAGGGGCTAACCTTAAAAGAGATAGGTGCAGTGTTAGATGTCTCAGAGGCTAGAGTTTCTCAGATTCACAGTAAAGCGATTACCCGACTACGGGTAAAAATGCGAGTGAAAAACTGATAAGGAGGGTCGAACTCTATGAAGGCTAAAGACAGTTCTTCTAATCTAATTGATAGACTAGAAGACATGCTGGAAACTTCAACTGGAAGTACAGATGAAAAGATTTCGCTTCAAATTAAGGACGATGGTATTTATTTAATAGTAGCTCCATTCAGTGAAGGGGCAACACCAAGTTTTGCTGCTGTTAAACGTCTTTTAGATACTAAAGAGATTGTTGATTATAATACTATGACAATTCGTCAAGCATTAGAGGAGCAGACCGGTGAACCAGTATTAATTGCCCCTCGTAAACCGGAACTAGATAGAGATGCGGAAGTTAAGGCTATAGTAGAAGATAATGGGTTTACTGCCTATTTAGAAGTTAAGCCTGCATTAGGTGGGGCTCCGCTGACAAAGAAGATGATTATGGAGGCGTTGGAGTCTGCAGGGGTTAAAGAGGGGATTAAATCTGAAGTTATTGAAAAGATATTAACTTCAAAGTTTGGTGGCCGTTATTTAATTGCTGAAGGGCAACAACCAGTAAATGGTGTTGATGCTAGTCTTTCTTTTAAGTTCGATATCGACCCTGACGCAGCTCCGGTGGAGCTAGCAGATGGAAGTGTAGACTTCCGCAACCTTAACCTAATTCAAAATGTCAATGCTGGAGAGGTTTTAGTTGAACGAATACCACCAGTTCCTGGTTTACCCGGAGTTAATGTTTACGGGAAGCAGATTAAACCTGAGGGCGGAAAAACAATTCGCTTACCGAAAGGCGCTAATACAGCTATTGATGAAGAAAA
>DHRX01000028.1:32245-32809 GCA_002408345.1 Firmicutes bacterium UBA5301
ATTGATGAAGAAAACGAAGATTTACTTTTAGCGAAAGCCAGTGGACAAGCCGTCTATAAAGACGGAAAAGTTCATGTTTATCCGGTCTATACTGTTCCTGGAGATGTCGATTTTCAGACCGGTAATATTGATTTTGTTGGTTCGATTGTTGTTCAAGGCAGTGTACGTAGTGGCTTTTCTATTCATGCTTCCGGGAATGTTGAGATTCGGGGGCCGGTAGAAGCAGCAACAATAGTTGCTGATGGTGATGTGGTGCTACACTATGGTATGCAAGGATCGGGTACGGGACAAATTATTGCCGGTAAGTCGGTTAATGCTAAATTTTTCGAAAACAGTATGGTGCGGGCCAAAGAAGATATTGTTGTTACTGATGCTGTTATGTACTCGCAATTAGAAGCGGGTCAAAAAATACAAATAGTAGGTAGGCAAGGTCGTCTAGTTGGTGGCGAAGCTATAGCCGGAACGGAAATTCAGGTTCGCACCGTTGGTTCCAAGCTAGGTATGAAAACAGAGATTGAAGTCGGAGCAAACCCAGAAGTTCGCAAGGAACTTAACGAACTTTGT
>DHRX01000028.1:32977-33230 GCA_002408345.1 Firmicutes bacterium UBA5301
TTAACTCGGATTAAACAGGAAGTGGATTCTGGTAAAATTCTGAGTAATGTAGATAATAGCCGTCTAACTAAATTAGTCGAAACCCACCAGCTTTTGAGCGATCAAATTGCTAGTATGGAGCGAAGAAAAGCTGAGTTGGAAGAACTAATTGCCCTTGGCAAACATGGACGAATTTTAGTTCATGATCGGATTTATCCAGGGGTTAAAGTTACTATCGGTAAGGAAAGCACAGTTATTCAGGATGAGATTCAAA
>DHRX01000028.1:33480-33682 GCA_002408345.1 Firmicutes bacterium UBA5301
TATGAGCATTAACTCGCCTGATCTTCAGGTTTTAGTATCTAGGGTAACTGAAGTTGAAAGGGTTAATACTCAACAAGTACGGGCAAGTCAGCAGGGGGCTGCCTTGGCTAGTCAGGACCAGAAGGTTCAACAGGAAAGGTCCCAGCAGAGAGTAGGTCATGTCCCCAAAGCTCATGAGGCTAAGGTTGATAAGGATGGGCGA
>DHRX01000028.1:33808-34079 GCA_002408345.1 Firmicutes bacterium UBA5301
GATAAGGATGGGCGACGTAATCGTCAAGATCAGCAACGAGGCCAACAGAGAAACCCCAAAAAGGCTAAAGATCGTCGGGGTTGTTTTGATATCAAAATCTAGGTAATGACAGGGGGACTTGGATTTGCCCTGGTTACTATTGTTTATTGGAATTAGTTGTATTATTACAGCGTTTTTGATGGATCGCAAAGAACAAATTAAGGAGCGCGACGATTTTCTGAGGTTACAGGAGAGATTTCTACTTAAAGCTCAGGAAAGTGGTGCTATGGAG
>DHRX01000028.1:34210-34421 GCA_002408345.1 Firmicutes bacterium UBA5301
CTCAGGAAAGTGGTGCTATGGAGCTCCAGGCAATAGCGGCCGATCTTTCTGGTGAACTTGAAGAAAAAGCTACTGAAATTTTTGAACAAATGGAAGAGAAACTAGCGGAGATGCAAAAAATACTGATTGCCGCGACCAAAGAAGACGCTGATCAGTCAGCAAAGGTAGTAAAGAATGGAATCAAATCACGAGTAGCCAGCGGTAGTTGGCG
>DHRX01000076.1:0-190 GCA_002408345.1 Firmicutes bacterium UBA5301
TTTTAAGTTCGCCTATTTTTACCTGGGTAATTTTACCCCTATTGATTTTTATTGCCCGAATCTTTGATGTTACCCTGGGTACTATTCGGATAATTTTCGTTTCTAAAGGGAAAAAATACTTGGCTCCGGTATTGGGCTTTTTTGAAGCGCTAATCTGGCTTTTAGCCATGGGGCAAATCATGCAGAACCT
>DHRX01000076.1:487-4866 GCA_002408345.1 Firmicutes bacterium UBA5301
GCCTTAGCCGGATATGGGGTGACTACAGTCAATGCTCAGGGAGCCACCGGCCCTGTCAAGCTGATCTATACTATTATTAAACGTAAAAATTATTTTAATGTAGTCGCCATTATTCAAGAGTTTGATCCGAAAGCCTTTTACTCCATTGAGGACGCTCGGATGGCTTATGCCGGAGTTTTTCCTCCGACTCAGTCTGGTTTCAGTAATGCCAGGTTAAAGCGGGTAAAGCTTCGGGGGAAGCAGAAGTAGGGAGGACAGCACGTGACCGTTGACTTTTCTCACCAGATAGCAACCGAATTTTCCCTGCAAGAATGGCAGGTTCGCAATGCGATTGAACTTTTCGACGAGGGTAATACTATTCCTTTTGTGGCCCGTTATCGGAAGGAACGGACCGGAGAACTAGATGAAGAAGAACTGCGCAAGGTGCAGGAGCGGCACAACTATTTGCGATCTTTGGAAGAGCGGAAAGCAGAAGTCTTGCGTCTCGTTGCTGAGCAGGGGAAGCTTACCCCGGAGTTGACGGAGAAGATTCAGGAAGCGGTGAAGATGCAGACGGTAGAAGATCTTTACCGTCCATTCCGTCCGAAACGGCGAACTCGGGCAACTATCGCTCGCGAGCGGGGGTTAGAGCCGTTAGCTGAACTTATCTGGGCTCAAGAAGAGTCAGGTGTCGACCTGGACCAGCTGGCCCAAGTCTATATTAACTTAGAGCAAGAGGTTCCCGATAGTGAGTCTGCTCTAGCTGGGGCCAAAGATATCTTGGCTGAAGAGGTTGCCGATGACCCCGAAATCAGAGAGGTTTTACGTAAACTAACGTGGCAGACCGGAGTGATAGTTAGTACCGCGAGTGGTCAGGATCAAGCTGGGGTCTACCAGATGTACGCCGAGTACCAGGAACCCTTAAGTAAGGTGCCGCCCCACCGAATATTGGCTTTAAACCGGGGTGAACGGGAAGAATTGCTTCGAGTACAGGTAGTTGTCGCAGACCCGGCCCAACTTGTTGACGCCATTTTAACTCGGGTTTTGCAAGCAGCAGTTTCCCCTTGGCAAGAGATCTGGTTAAAGGTTGTTGAGGACTCCTACAAACGTCTGTTGGCTCCATCTTTAGAACGGGAAATTCGTAGTGAATTAACTGAGAAGGCCGAAGCTCAAGCGATTAATGTTTTTGCCCAAAATCTGCGGGCTTTGTTGTTACAGCCGCCGATTCGGGGTCGGGGGGTTTTGGCTATTGACCCTGGGTTCCGCACCGGTTGTAAGGTGGCGGTGGTCAATGAGTATGGGGATCTGCTAGCAACTGAGACGATCTATCCCCATCCGCCCCAGCAACGTTGGGCAGAAACCAAAAAACTTGTAAGCGCCTTGGTTGCTGAGCATGGTGTGCTCCTGATAGCCATTGGCAATGGTACCGCTTCCCGTGAGACCGAACAGCTAGCAGCAGAAATTATTAGGGAAATGAGTAGTAACAGCGCTGACCTACAGTACGTAATTGCCAGTGAAGCTGGTGCTTCTGTTTATTCGGCTTCGCCATTGGCTCGGGAGGAGCTACCGGATTTAGATGTTTCCTTACGGGGGGCTGTTTCTATTGCTCGGCGAGTACAGGATCCTTTGGCCGAATTGGTTAAGATTGAGCCGAAAGCCATCGGGGTCGGCCAATATCAGCATGATGTCAACCAGTCGCAATTAGCGGGAACCCTGGCGGGGGTCGTCGAATCTGCGGTAAACTATATTGGGGTTAACCTGAATACAGCATCACCAGCCTTACTTAGCTATGTCGCTGGTGTCTCCCCAACAGTTGCTAAAAACATGGTTAGTTACCGTCAGGAACATGGTCCCTTCCCTTCCCGGACAGAGCTCCTTAAGGTTCCACGGTTAGGTCCGGCAACCTTTCGGCAGTGTGCTGGTTTTCTGCGGATTCCAGAGAGCCACTATCCCTTAGATAATACGGCGGTTCACCCTGAATCTTATCAATTAACGGAACGGATTTTAGCCCGGTTTGGGTTTACAGTTGCGGATCTTAAGGGAACCAGAGCAGCCGAGGTACACCAGGCTTTATCCCAAGCCGATCCGACGGCTGTAGCAGAACAGTTAGCCGCTGGGGTACCAACTGTACGGGATATATTAGCGGCGATCTTTAAACCAGGTCGAGATCCTCGGGATGAGATGCCAGCCCCGATTTTACGTACGGATGTACTGAGCTTAGAAGATCTCCAGCCCGGCATGCAGTTGAAGGGTACGGTCCGCAACGTTGTAGATTTCGGTGCCTTTGTCGATATAGGTGTTAAGCAGGATGGGCTTGTTCATATCTCCCAACTCTCTGACCGTTATGTTAAACACCCGTTAGAAGTGGTTTCTGTCGGGGACGTTGTGACCGTTCGGGTTTTGGAGGTCGATTTACAGCGACAACGGATAGTTCTTTCCTTGAAACCTATTTAATATGGCAGGTTAAACAGAGCTCACTACCGGCATTGGAGGCACGCAAAAACGGTTTGATATCCGGGTCATGAACGTTATGGCAGGGAGAGCACTCGACTTTACCGTCAATCAGGCGGATACCATTATCAAATTTATCTGCAATGGGACTATGGTAACCAGGTGAGGCGGGGTAAGGCATAGAGATTGGGTGGTCATTGCTCAGATCGGTACTTAGGAAGCTGTTCCTGAAGTTACCCCAAAGCGTATTACCTCTATGGCAGGAATAACAGTCGGTATGGCTGCTATAGTCGGAACCTGTATACATACTACCGTGATAATCAACTAAATCAGCTCTTGAGCTATTATAATTAGCTACGCTATCGATGGCGATGGTACCGTCATGACAAGATAAACACAATAAGGAGTAGGGGGACGGTTGCCCCGGGTTAGTGGTTAGAGTCGGACTAGAATAAGGGGTATAACTAACGGCTTCACTTTGCCGGTTCCATAAAGGAACCGCGACAGAAGCGTTATGGGGGGTGTGGCAGTAGATGCACACCTCATTATAATTATTAATTGGACTGTCGCCATAATAATCAAGGTGCCGTTCAGTAACATAAGTCATGTCGTGGTAGGAGCCAACAATTGTCCCCGCTTTGGCCAATCGGGGAACCGCTAAAAAAACTAGTAATAGTACCGCTCCTAGCCAGAAACATAATTTCACTACCAAACACCCCCATCCTTGCTTTCCACATACTTACATTCGTTACCAATAAAAGGTTTCCTGCAAGTGATTTTTTACTTAATATGACAGGTTAAACAGAGCTCACTACCAACATTTGAGGTACGCAAGAAAGGCTTAATATCCGGGTCGTGAACGTTGTGACAGGTAGAGCACTCAACTTTTCCATCGATTAGGCGGATGCCGTTAGCGAAATTTTCCGAATCTAGTGGACTATGGTATTTAGGTGACTCTGGGTAGGTCATGGCAATCGGGTGGTCATTGCTGAGATCTGTAGTTAGGAAGCTAGGGGCAAAATTAGGGAAAAGCGTATTACCTCTATGGCAGGAGTAACAATCGGTGTGGGTATTATAACCAGGCCCAGCTTTCATTGAACCATGGGGATCAGGGTAATTTAAGAGCTCAGCGGTAGAGGGGTTATAGTTGGCAATAGCGTCAATAGCTAATGTTCCATCATGACAGGATAAGCATAACAAGGAATAATGGGATGGTTGTCCAGGTTGAGTAGTCATACTTCCACTAGAATAAGTGGTGTAGGTAACTGCTGATAGTTCTCGGTTCCATAAAGGCACCTCAACAGTAGCGTTATGGGGGGTGTGGCAGTAAACGCAAATCTCGTTATAGTTGTTGATTACATCGATTTCAATGAGAAAATCGGGTTTTGGCCGCCAGTGGTGCTTTTCATTGATAAAGGTCATATCATGGTACGAGCCAACAATTGTACCAGCTTGGACTAGACTAGGTGCTAACAATAAGAGAAATAATAATAGCGTTACAAACCAGGGACTTTGTTTCATTAATTAAACACCTCCAAACAATAGGGTTTCTGTATTCTGGGAATAATATGCAGGAATTCACAATAGTAGTAGTAACTTTTTATGGTGGATAACTTAGGTTATCCGCCATTTTATCTTCTAGGAGGCTTACCAATGGGTAAAGAGCGTAGGTTGACTAAGTTGCTAGCTCTAGTGACTCTGGCGGTACTCTTATTCACTTGTGTCGGAATAGTAGGAGCGGAGGAGACTGTAGTTACGATCCTCGGCACTTCCGATCTGCATGGACACATTTTTCCGTGGGATTACGCTATTGATGGAGCTGATGAGGCTACAGGCTATGCTAAGATAGCCAGTATAGTTAAGGCTGTCCAAGCAGAGAACCCTAATACGTTGCTGGTCGATGCCGGTGATACCATTCAGGATAACCTAGCTGAGCTCTTCCATGGGGA
>DHRX01000075.1:0-5474 GCA_002408345.1 Firmicutes bacterium UBA5301
TAATTGATGGTGTCTGTATCTCCGGTGGGGAACCCCTACTGCACCGGGAATTAAGCCGGTTTATCCAGCAGGTAAAATCGCTAGGGTATAAGGTTAAGCTGGATACCAACGGGACTAAGCCTCAATGTCTGGAACCTTTATTGGCCGCCGGTCTTCTCGATTATGTAGCGCTAGATTTAAAGGCTCCACCGCAAAAATATGGGCTGGCCACCGGAGGATGGGACCAGTCTGAGCTGGTATTGGAGTCGATTCGGTTGTTACGGAAGAACTCTGTGCAGTATGAAATCAGGACGACTGTTGTGCCAGGATTGTTAGGCGCTGCGGATTTAGTTTGTATGGCCCAGCAGCTAACAAAGTCTGAGCACTACGTTTTGCAACAGTTCCGGCCATCTCCGACTATTTTGGATTCTTGCTTTCAGAAGATCAAGCCGTATGCTGATGGGTATTTGCAGGAGTTACAAGAACTGGTTAGCCCTTATGTCAGACAAGCTTCATTGCGGGGTGTCGCTCTCTAGTTACGATGAGAGGAACCCGCCATCCACGGGGATTAGTGCTCCTTGGACATAACTAGCTAAGTCGGAAGCTAAAAAGAGGGCTACTTTGGCCACCTCATCGGGATGGCCCCAGCGTCCTAACGCTAACCGACTTTGGAAGTCATAACCAGTTTTAACTAAATCCCAGTTAAGTGTGGCCAGCGCTTTTTTCATCAGGCTTTGGGTACCAGGAGTTTTAATGGCTCCAGGGATCAGGGCATTAACCCGAAAGCCTTGTTTCCCGTAATCCCGAGCTAAGGTGCGAGTCAGGGCTAAAACTCCAGCTTTACTAATGCTGTAGGGGACCATATTCTCCTTAAAAGGGAGAATAGCTTCAACTGAAGAAATGTTAATAATCACGCCGCCACTAGTATCTCGTTGTCGGATGAAGTGTTGGCTCATCCAGAAGACTGACTCCAGATTGACTTGAAAAGTCCGGGCTAAGAAAGCAGCATCAACTTTGAGAAAATCAATCATGGGGTAGATACCAGCATTATTAATCAGTATGTCTGGGTCAGTTGTCAGGTTTGCCCAGAAGTCATCGATAGCCGGCTTATCTGCTAAATCTAGTACGTGTGTGGTGACCTTATCTGAGTAGGAACTAACCTTGGCCACAGTACGGCTGAGGTTTTCAGCGTTAAGATCAACTAAAACCAAATCAGCTCCGGCTTCGGCAAAGCGCAAGGCCATCGCTTGGCCGATACCAGAAGCGGCACCGGTAATTAATACGCAACGCTCCACCATTGATACTAACTGTTGTACAGGTTTCATCGCAGTACCCCCCCTGTCTTAAAGAGTTTACCTCCTATTTACTTTTATTGTCAGCATTGTCCTGCTCTAGTTACTCCGATAAAATAGAAATATGTGGGTAATAATAAATTAAGCCTAATTTTGGATAGGAACGAGGTTATCGGGATGGATTATTTGTTTCGCCGTTTGCCCCAACATATAGGGATTATCCCCGATGGCAACCGCCGTTGGGCCGAACAACATGCTCTTTCGAAAGAGGAAGGCTATGCCTACGGGATTCAACCAGGCTTAGATCTCTTTAAACTCTGCCTGCAGCTGGGAATTAAAGAATTAACCTATTACGGCTTTACCCACGATAATACTAAACGACCGGCACGCCAAAAAAAGGCCTTTACCGCAGCTTGTATCCAAGCTGTTAAGCTAATTTCACAGTATGATGCTTCCCTCCTTGTTGTGGGTAATCACACTTCCCCTTCCTTTCCCCGAGAGCTACTACCGTATACGACCCGTCGGACTTTTGGCAAAGGGACGATTAAATTAAATTTTTTGGTCAACTATGATTGGCAGTGGGATTTGTACCAGGCTTGTACTAGGGAAAGGGCAGAGGCGGTAGGTAATAGCCGACAGTTTCCTGCTGCTATCGGATCGGCAGATGTCTCACGAATTGACCTAATCGTTCGCTGGGGTGGGCGACGACGGCTTAGCGGTTTGCTACCGGTACAAACTATCTATTCTGATATGTATGTTCTTGATACCTGTTGGCCTGATTATCAACCGGAGCAGTTTATTGCTGCTCTGCGCTGGTATGAGGAGCAGGACGTGACTTTAGGCGGGTAAAATTAGCTGTAGCTTCTGCGGCTATGGCTAAACTAATCAGACCGTCTTCCAAGGTTGCCCGGAGTTGGTGCTCCGGGTTTTTGATTTTAGTCAATAGATCAACTAAACTACTCCGGGCACATTCAGCATAGACCTCCTGCTTAGTTCCGGAGAGACCGAAGGTAGCTGTAATTAGCTGGGGGTGAACCGGATCGGGTACCGGCATGTTTTGAAGCAGTCGAAAACCGGGGAGTAGAGAGAGGCGTGCTAGGGCTTCATTGTCAATCCAAGCTGTAATTTGGCCGGTTAAGGGGATCCATCCTTGCAGATCAATTTGAGCATGTTCATAAGCTAAGCGGATAGTCGTGGTCTCAAAAAAAGCAGGCCGGGCAAAATAGTGGTAGTGAGTGGCCATAAGACCGCCGTCATAGAGTACATTAATAAGCACCTGATCTTCCTGGCCGGTAACTCGTTGGTTAGCGGCTCCATCAGCTTGTAGCGGGTGTTGGTCGGTTAGATGGTTAACTAGATCGATGAAGTGGACAGCATGTTCAATGGCAATGCCTCCAGAAAACTGGGGATTCCAGAACCAGTGTTCAGGGGGTAAACCTTGATCACCAGCGTAGTTTTCGACAACTACCCGCCGGAGGGGCCCTATAAGATTGGCTTGGCTTAGCCCTTCTAAAGCTTGGATTAAAGGGTTGAAACGTAAGATATAGTTGATGGCAGCTATTTGCCCTGTTTTTTGTTGAGTAGCAATAATCCGGCGAGCATCAGCAACATTAAGGGCCAGGGGCTTTTCGATCAAGAGCTGTTTTCCTGCCTCTAAAGCAGTACAGGCTAGAGTAGCGTGGAGATGGGGCGGGGTAGTAATAGCCACAATTTGCACTTCTGGATCAGCGATGAGGTCATGCCAATCGGGGTAGATCTTTAGCCCTGGCACATTTTCGGGGGCGAGGCGGCGTTTAGAGGCGGCAATAATCCGAACTTCAGGTAATTTAGACCAGGCCTGGTGCAGAAAGCGGCCGAAACCGCCGTAGCCGATTATTCCTACGTTATACGGTGGCATCAGGACCCTCCTTTTGAGTAGCTAATTCAGCTATTTGTAAGCTTGTTAACCCATCTTCCAAAGTAACTCTGAGCTGGTGGGCAGGATCCTCGATTTTTTGGATGAGGTCTTGGAGTACCTTTCTAACGCTCTCGGTATAGACGGCATGTTTGGGTTGGCCGAGATCAAAAGAGGCTTTGATTAGCTCAGTCACGGTGTAGGGGTTACCCCGAGAGTGAATTTGGTTTCTCCTGCTAGAGTCGGTGCCTTCGTCGGTTCCCCAGCCTTCCGGGCGGGAGATATCCTGAATTTTGGCTGTTTCGGCAGATTCCAAGATTTCTAAGCCTGGTAAAAGGGTTAGTTTGGCCTTTGTCTCGGCGTTGACCAAAGCGGTAACCTGGCCTGAAAGGGGTATCCAACCCTCTATGTCGATCTCGGCCAGATCAAACCCCAGACGGATGGTGGTGATCTCGAAAAAACCAGGCCGGGTGAAACTGTGATAGTGGGTAGCTACCAGCCCGTCGGGATAAATAACGTTGGCGATGACGATATCCTCTTGCTGCGGATTTCTTCGGTGTGCTCCGCCGGTAACGGACTGGAAAGGCTGTGGGCTGAGGTAGTGCACCAGATCGATAAAGTGGACGGCGTGCTCGATAAGGATTCCACCGGAAGATTCCCTCTGCCAAAACCAGTGTTCTGGCGGGAGGAGCTCATCCTGGGCGTAATTTTCCACCGCTACCCGGCGTAGGTGGCCAAAGGTCTTATCTCTGGAGAAACCGGCTAATACCTCAATAAGCGGGTTAAAGCGTAGCATGTAATCGATGGTGGCTAGCCGACCGGTCTCCCTTTGAACCTCCAGTAGCCGCTCGGCATTCTTGACTTGGGTGGCTAGCGGTTTTTCCACCAAGACGTGCTTACCCGCCTGCAACGCGGCACAGGCCATTTCGGCGTGGGTAAAAGGGGGAGTGGCAATGGCCACGATTTCCACCTCCCGGTCAGCTAAGAGCTCTGACCAGTTCTGATAGTACCGAAGACCTCCCGGTGATTTGGGGCTGATACGATCGGCAACCGCAATAATTTTCACGTTAGGTAAACTTGACCAAGCATTATGCAGAAACTGGCCAAACCCGCCATAGCCGATGATACCCACGTGGTGTTTTACCATCATAGTACCTCCGTTTATGAAATTAGTAATTACGGACATGGTTCTAAGTACCTTTTCACAGCATATGTAAGTATCATCCAAATATCCGGAGGGGGAAAGGTTATGGCGAAAAAATGTGCCAGTATCGTGCTACTGGCGGTCTTGGTTACGGCGATGCTAGGAGCAGGGGCTCTGGCAGGAGAGGGCTCTTTCTCGATCAATTATTGGGCTCCTGAGGTTAACGGTTTGGACAGCAATGTGGCCATGGAACAGTCTGACTACTATGTTTGGACCGGGGTTGGTGACCCGGTGATGCTCAAGTACACTGATCTTGACGGAGTAGAGTTGAGAGGAGAGTGGGCACCAGATGGGTTTATGCCAATCGGTTTTGCCTACTGGTCTATGGGCCGCAGGACAAAACTGGACTACACTGTTGGTGAGGATTATTATTTAATGCCAAGGTATGTGCACCCAGATTGGCAAGACTATTTCTATGAAGGCAATGTCAGCGGAGAGGGGAAACTGGATACTTCTCTCTTTGATTTTTGGCTGGGCAAGGATCTATTGGCGGATGGATCTTTATCGCTTTCCGCGGGTGTCCGGAACTTTAAGGTAACTAGGACGGAGAAACTTGATTTTACCGAGCCTGGTTATTACTGGGGGCAGACCGTTGAGGATAAATCCGAAAGCTCTATGTGGGGACCTATGGTTGGGCTGAAGGGTCGGTATGATTTGGGCACGTTTGCTGTGACTGCCGGTTTTAAAATCGGGTTACTTGCTAATTCCCAGAAAGTCAGTACCCTTCAATATGACGTATATGATGAAGGTGTGCCCATGGCGACTACTACCGTTGACGAAGACGACCTCTTCGCCGATACCTATCTGCACACAACTAATCCTGTCCTGACCGCTGATCTGGATTTAGCCGTAATCTGGAGTATCAGCGACAGATGGGAGTTGGAACTGGGCTACCGCAGTCTCTTGGCTAAGGATGCTGTAGGCAGAATTGTTTATCCTGACGATGTTAACGAGAGCATGACCATGCTGGAAACCTCTGACCTTGGCCTCTCCGGTGGCCGGATCGGTTTGGTCTATAACTTCTAGGAAATTTATAGTTGCTTTAGAGAGGGTTTTGCCTATGTCCTTCCATCTGGTAGGCTTAGGCAAGACCTTTTTACTTTCT
>DHRX01000075.1:5728-6346 GCA_002408345.1 Firmicutes bacterium UBA5301
GTTTTAATGGGGATTAAAGAGGCGACTACCGGTAAAATTAGTCTAGATGGTCAGGATATAACCAACCTATCGATTACTGAGCGTGGTAAGCTCGGTATCAGTTACGGCTTTCAGTATCCGGCGCGTTTCCGGGGAATTACGGTCTGGGACCTTCTCCGTTACGCTAACCCGGACTTAAGCGTAGAAGAGGGCCAGCAACTGCTGCTAACAGTAGGGTTAGAGCCAACGAAATATCTCCATCGGGAGGTTAGCAAAGCTCTTTCTGGTGGAGAAACCAAACGGATTGAGTTAGCTACAGTCTTTGCCCGTAAAAATAAGGTTTTAATTTTAGATGAACCCGAAGCTGGCGTAGATTTATGGTCGTTTGGCCATTTGGTAAAGGCAATTAAGAGTTACGCAACTGAGAAAAAAATACTCTTATTAGTAATTACGCACAGTAAAGAGCTACTAGAGATAGCCGACCAGATTGTAGTAATCTGTGACGGGGAAATTCAGCCGGATTGGGATGCCTGTAACCTGCGCTGTGTTCCTAATTAATAAGAGGGTTAAAGGGGAATAGCAATGACTAAGCAACAAGTTGAAGATAAATTGCTGAGCCAACTTATTGGCGCAGGCACT
>DHRX01000075.1:6539-8381 GCA_002408345.1 Firmicutes bacterium UBA5301
AGCGTAGTTTTACGTTCTAGTGAGCAGATTACAATTACCCGTAAAAAGGACAAGCCAGGTATTGATGTAGTTATTAAAGATGGGGCGACCGAAGCGGTTCATGTCCCGGTGCTGCTAACTACAACCGGCCATACGGAACGGGTTTATAATACCTTTATAGTCGGGGATAATTGTGATGCCCAAATTATTGCAGGTTGTGGTATTCATAACCCTGGAGAACATACTTCTGCTCACGATGGGGTCCATGAAATTATTATTGGTGCCAATTCCAAAGTCGTTTATACCGAGAAGCATATTGGCGAAGGTGCGGGCCAGGGTAAACGGGTGATGAACCCGAAGACTAAGGTACAGGTTGGTGCAGGCTCTGCTTTAGTGATGAACATGGCCCAATTAGGTGGGGTCGATGATGCTAAGCGGGAGACGACAGTAGACTTGGCTCCTAGTGCTCAGGTCAAAATATACGAACGAGTTATGACCGACGGTGACCAACGGACAGAGTCTACCGTGATCATCAATATGAACGGAGCTGGGGCTAGCTCCTTGATTGAGTCCCGTTCGGTAGCTAAGGGAGAGTCTTATCAGGCTATTGAAACAATGATTAATGCTTACCAACCATCTAAAGGGCATGTAGATTGTACTTCAATCTTAATGGATGGTGGCAAGGTCAAATCTATTCCGGCTTTAAACGCCGAAACCCCTGAGGCCGAACTGACCCATGAAGCTGCTATCGGCAAGATTGCTGGAGAACAGTTGATTAAGCTGATGTCTTTAGGGCTAACTGAAGCCGAGGCACAGGATGCGATTTTAGCGGGTTTTTTGAAGTAGTATAGGATTAGAAGGGATAACTGTGGAACTGGCGTTTTTAAGTTCGCCTATTTTTACCTGGGTAATTTTACCCCTACTGATTTTTATTGCTCGGATTTTTGATGTTACTTTAGGTACCATTCGGATAATTTTTGTTTCTAAAGGGAAAAAGTACCTGGCTCCGTTGTTAGGTTTTTTTGAAGCGCTTATCTGGCTTTTGGCTATGGGGCAAATCATGCAGAACCTGACTAACGTTGCAGCCTATATTGCTTATGCTGCCGGTTTTGCTACCGGCAATTTTGTTGGTATCTACATTGAAGAAAAGCTGGCCATGGGGATTCTCATTGTGCGGATTATTACTAGTAAAGATAGTAACCGACTTACGGAGCAGTTAGCCTTAGCCGGATATGGGGTGACCACAGTCGGTGCTCAGGGGGCCACCGGCCCTGTTAAGCTGATTTACACTATTATTAAGCGTAAAGATTACTCTAATGTAGTCGCGATTATTCAGGAGTTTGATCCTAAAGCCTTTTACTCTATTGAGGATGCTCGGATGGCTTATGCGGGAATTTTTCCCCCGACTCAGCCTGGTTTTAGTAGTACTAGGTTAAATCGCTTGAAACTCCGGCGGAAGCAGAAATAGGGAGGCCAGTACGTGACCGTTGATTTTTCTCACCAGATAGCAACCGAACTTTCCCTGCAGGAATGGCAGGTTCGTAATGCGATTGAACTTTTCGATGAGGGTAATACGATCCCTTTTGTGGCCCGTTACCGGAAGGAACGGACCGGAGAACTAGATGAAGAAGAGCTCCGTAAGGTGCAGGAGCGGCATAACTATTTGCGTTCCTTGGAAGAACGGAAAGCAGAAGTCCTGCGTCTCATTGAAGAGCAGGGGAAACTTACCCCGGAATTAGCCGAGAAGATTCAGGAAGCGGTGAAGATGCAGACGGTAGAAGATCTTTACCGGCCTTTCCGTCCCAAAAGGCGAACTCGGGCAACTATCGCTCGTGAGCGAGGGTTAGAGCCGTTAGCTGAACT
>DHRX01000075.1:8480-9837 GCA_002408345.1 Firmicutes bacterium UBA5301
CGAACTCGGGCAACTATCGCTCGTGAGCGAGGGTTAGAGCCGTTAGCTGAACTCATCTCGGCTCAAGAGGGATCCGGTGTTGACCTGGATCAGTTGGCCCAAGCCTATATTAACCTAGAGCAAGAAGTTCCCGATAGTAAGGCTGCTTTAGCTGGGGCTAAAGATATCTTGGCCGAAGAGGTCGCCGATGCTCCTGAGATCAGAGGGGTTTTACGGAAGCTAACGTGGCAGACCGGAATGATAGTTAGTACCGCCAGTGGCCAGGACCAAGCTGGTGTCTACCAGATGTACGCCGAATACCAGGAACCATTAAGCAAGGTGCCGCCCCACCGGATCTTGGCTTTAAACCGAGGGGAGCGGGAAGAACTGCTTCGGGTACAGGTAGTTGTTTCAGAACCGTCCCAACTGGTTGACGCTATTTTAAATCAGGTTTTGCGTGCAGCGGTTTCCCCCTGGCAAGAGATCTGGGCGGAGATTGTTGAAGATGCTTATAAACGCCTACTGGCCCCGTCTTTGGAACGGGAAATTCGCAGTGAATTAACAGAGAAGGCTGAAACCCAAGCGATTAATGTTTTTGCTCAAAATCTCCGAGCTTTGCTACTACAGCCGCCGATTCGAGGTCGGAGGGTTTTAGCCATTGATCCCGGGTATCGTACCGGCTGTAAGGTAGCGGTAGTTAACGAGTATGGGGATCTCCTAGCAACGGAGACGATCTATCCCCATCCGCCCCAGCAACGTTGGGCAGAAGCCAAAAAACTTGTAAGCGCCTTGGTTGCTGAGCATGGTGTGCTCCTGATAGCCATTGGCAATGGTACCGCTTCCCGTGAGACTGAACAGCTAGCAGCAGAAATTATTAAGGAAATAAGTAGTAACAGGGCTGAGCTGCAGTATGTGATCGTTAGTGAGGCTGGGGCTTCTGTTTATTCAGCCTCGCCATTGGCTCGGGAGGAGCTGCCGGATTTAGATGTCTCCTTACGTGGGGCCGTCTCTATTGCCCGGCGGGTACAGGATCCTTTAGCCGAATTGGTCAAGATTGAGCCGAAAGCTATCGGAGTTGGGCAATATCAGCATGATGTCAACCAGTCCCAATTAGCAGAGACCCTAGCGGGGGTTGTTGAATCGGCGGTAAACTATGTTGGGGTTAACCTAAACACAGCATCACCGGCCCTACTCAGCTATGTCGCCGGTGTTTCCTCGGCAGTTGCTAAAAACATGGTTAGTTATCGTCAGGAACATGGTCCTTTTTCTTCCCGGGCAGATCTTCTTAAGGTCCCTCGGTTAGGGCCGGCAACCTTTCGGCAGTGTGCCGGTTTTTTGCGGATTCCGGAGAGCCCCTATCCCTTAGATAATACGGCGG
>DHRX01000001.1:0-1879 GCA_002408345.1 Firmicutes bacterium UBA5301
ATGGCTTACGAAGCTTTTGCCGACCAAACTACTAGCACCAACCCACGGATTCCGTTGGTAAATGAAATTAAAAACCTTTACATGCAATGTTACTATGAGTAACCTATATGATCAAAAAATAGTCGAGAGTGGAATTAAAAATTATCAGATTCCTTAAATACCTTCAGCTTTAACCCATTAGGTGTAAAGTAGCCAAAAAGCCAAAAGAATTGGCCATTACCTACCCCATATCCATCAACTTTGAACAATAGGCTCGGTTCCCAGGCCCAAGGGGTCGGTTGGGTCAATTGAGTCATTTCTACGTAGGCCCGATAGCTACCACCATCACCAACCGCATCGATAAAAAAGGCATCAGGGTTATCAGGGCTATCCTGAAGGAAATGAAAATGGGCACCAAATTCCTGGTTTAATTTTTTCGCGATCTGCATCCGGTAAGAGAGTAAAACCCACTGGGGAACTTCCGAGTTTATTTGTGCCCGAACAGAAACCGGCAAGACCAGAGCAATTAATACCGAAAAGAGTAGTAATCTCTTCATCTCTATCTACCTCCCCTGGGTCTATTTTCCACTATTGACCATAATCTTCCTTGCTTATATTAAACTGTTATAATCCAAATCAATATCATCTATTGGACGATTCAGGAAAAATAACCTAATATTGGTAACTGAGAACAAACGTACTGAGGCTTCTCAGTAGAAAGAAGGTTACAACAAGCATGGAAAAATTAATTCAACTAATCCAAAGCGATAACTACACAGCTAACCATTCGCAAAGCGTAGCTTGTTTCGCTAAACGGATCGGTTGCGTTATGGGGTTAACAGCAAATTTGCTCAGCGACCTATTCTTTGCTGGTCTCTTCCATGATATCGGGAAAATGGTCTTACCTAAAAACATTTTATATAAACCTGCAGCTTTAAATTCAAGTGAAAGGGCACAGATTAGTCTACATCCTACTATCGGTGCAACACTAGCCAAAATGGACGACCTCCCTAACTCTATCATTGCTATGATTGGTAAGCACCATGAACGGCTTGACGGATCGGGATACCCTTTTGGTTTGATGGCCAGGGAAATTGACCCGTTAACCCGCATAATTAGTGTCGCCGATGTTTACACAGCCATGATCGCTAAACGTCCTTATCGCCAGGCTCTCCCTGCTCATGTCGCTCTAGAAGAACTAAGCAAGAAAAATCTCTATGACCAAGATGTAGTCAGCGCCCTTAAAGAGGTTTGCGCTACTCAAAAAAGAAAAGCAGTATAATTATGCGACATTTTTTACTTGGTCTACATACATTTGTGGGGCTAGGGGCCGTAGCAGGAGGACTAGCTGCAATTATAAACCCACTAGAACCGCTAGGAGTGCCATTAGAGTCCTTAAAACATGCTCCCTTTGATAGCTATCTCATCCCAGGAATCATCTTATTTACCGTTATCGGGTTGGGTAATCTCACTAGCGCTTGGACGATTTATAATAAGTCTAAACTTCAAGGCTATATAAGCAATATTTTCAGCTGGGCTTTAGTTATTTGGATTATTGTCCAATGTATTATGCTAAATATGGTCCATTTTTTACATATTTTATTTTTAATTATTGGATTAGTTGAAGTTGCTTTATCAACGAAGGTTTTGCTTAATTAATGCCGAAGAATTAGCTTATTAGGAAAGTTTTCCAATAAGCTAAGACATTAGTTGCACAACCGGAGGGATTACATGAAGGGTACAGTTGTTAGCACATGGTTCAATAGTATACAGGATTTATATGGACGACAAACATTAGAACAGGCCTGGCAAGAAAACGCTTGGGATCCTAACCAAGTAATTGCGCCTTTAGACGATATCCCCGACGAAGTTGCCGATCGTATCTTTAGATCAGTTGCTC
>DHRX01000001.1:2051-5807 GCA_002408345.1 Firmicutes bacterium UBA5301
CATAACCTCTTTTCGTTCCGCAAAATGTATCCTTCTTATTTTGAACGGCGGGACCTCAAAGACTTCCTGACGATGATGGACGAAGTACACCGTCAGCTAACCCAAAAAATTCCTGGTGCAGAGCCCCCTGGTCTCAAAACCAAAACAATTAGTCCTGAACTTATCCAAATGCAGTACCTATCTAAACGAGGTATGGTCGATTATTTTTTAGGGCTGTTAGAGGGTAGCGCCGCCTTTTTTGATGAAAATATTGATTACACTATAATTGAAAGCAAAGAGATTGAAGACAAGGTTTCTCTAACAGTCGAGGTTCGCTTCCCCAATGCACAAGTAGCGCAGTCACGGTACAGAGTAAGCGCATTACTCTCTTTAGGCTTTATTCGGAGTATACCAGCAAAGATCGCCTTGGGGGTAGCTATTATCACCTCTCCCCTCTTCTTCAAACTGGCCACAGGCTGGCCAACCTTAGCCGCTATAGTAATAACCTTTATCGCCACTTACTTTATTGCTACAGCGGTACTGAGCCCTTTAAAGAAAATTGAAGAACAGTCTCAATCCTTTGCTGAACTAGACTTTACTAGTAAACTAGAGTTGGATACAGCTGATGAATTAGCCCGTCTAAATCAGCAATTAAACCGTTTTACCCAAGCAATCTCTAAAGACCTTTTGTTTTTGAAAGGTGGTACCGATGACCTTTACGGTTTTACAGTCAAGTTTTCCACCATCGCTGATGAAATGAGCAAGTTATCAGATACTATTGCTGAAGCGGTCAATCAGGTGGCTGAAGCTGCTATTCACCAAGCCGAAGAGACCGATAAGTCCGTACAGGTAATTAACAATAATGTTGATAATTTAAATTCACTGGCGACCCAAGAAGCCGAGAGTGGTGCCGCTCTGGAAACTGCAGTTAATCAAATTTTGGACTCTACCAAACAGTTAGGTTTAGTTTCTCAATCGCTCCTTGATTCCCGAGATCGCTTTGATACTGTCAACCAGCAAGGTCGTGATCTCTCAGAACGAGTTGAAAACATCCGGGAAATCACCCTGCTGGTTGAAGGTATTGCTGACCAAACCAACTTATTGGCCTTGAATGCAGCTATTGAAGCAGCCCGAGCCGGCGAATACGGTCGAGGGTTCGCAGTCGTTGCTGAAGAAATTCGCCAACTAGCAGATGAGGTTAAACAGGCAACAGCAACGATTAACGAAAACCTCCAACATTTTATTCAAGAAGTAAATGACCTGGTAATACGGTTACAACAGGAGTTCCAAGAGCTAACGGCCAGCAATGCAAACTTGGAGTCAGCGGTCAAAGTTAATGTCGACTCGGCTGAACAAATTAGGGAAGTTTCCCAAACTATTTCGGCTTTAGTGGAAAAGCTGAACCAAGAAGCGGCGGAAATCAGCGGGGTTTTTGATAGTCTCCAAGCAATTGCCGCAGTAGCTGAAGAAAATTCGGCGGCTACTGAAGAAATGAGTTCCACGGTCATGGACTACTCAGAACAAATTAAAGACCTCACCAGCTATATTAAACAGTTGGAAACGCTAACTAAGGAGTACCAAAAAGAATTGGCCAAATACAGCATCTAAAGTACCCGAGCCATAAATAAGATATCAACATATTGCCCGTTGCGAAAACGGGCTTTTTTCTTGCGCCCTTCGGCAACAAAACCAAGGCTCTCATACAAACTAATGGCCCCCGTGTTATCGGCGTAGACTTCTAATTCAACCCGGATTAGGCCGAGAAAATTATCAGCAATGTTGAGTAAGGCTTCTAGTAATGCTCGTCCAATCCCCTGCTTTTGGTAGGCATCATGGATATAGATACCGATATGGGCCACATGTCGTTGTTTACCGCTGTGAACATGTAAACTGGCTACTCCCACAGCTTTACCGTCAACCTCCGCCACTAAAGTATGGTCATCGACCCCCAAACTATTAATGAACTGCTGGGTGGCTTCTAAACGGAGAGCCGGCATCCCCTCTGTATACAACATTACATTAGGTTGGATCCTTGCCTGGTGTAAATCGGCAGCATCATCAATGCGAATGGGACGAATAAATATTGCAGACACAAACATCACCTCTACAAATATAAGTTACACTTTATGCCATACACCGCTTCTTGCCAAGTTAAATCATAAGCGCCATATATTCCCAAGTAGGAAGGTTTGAGCCCTAAAAGGCTGAAGTCGACCCCCGTTCCTAACCCTAAAGCATAAGAAGAAGTAACATCCCTTTGCCAATCCCCAAAAAAGTAGGAACGGATCCCCTCCACTTGGAAAATCTGGGCAACTTCAATGGTATAGGTAAAGTCATAGTCGTGGACCAAATCTAATTTAGTCTGGATCCGGCTAGACTGAGCTCTCCTTCCCCGGTAAATTTCTGGGGTCAGATCAAGAAAGCTACTAGATAAGACTAAACCAGGGTTTAGTGACCACCTTTGGCGCAAAGGGATACTCCAGCTGTTAGCAACAATGTATTCCAGCTGTTTATTATGGTCGGCAGGCAGATATAAATCGGTTTCATTCTGCCAACTCCAAGGAAACTTTCTAGTTTGGTATGCCCCTTTTAAGTGAAAATATCTATCACCACTAAGCTCCGCTAAGCCTAAAACATAATTACTCTGCCTTCGGTAACCTTGGATGCCCCACTCCCAATCTAAAGGAGCCGTTCCATCCCAACGTAATTTCCCCATTAAATCTAAACTATCTCGAACTTTCACTACCCTCAGCTGAGCTTCCAACTCTTCCTGTCCCTTAGCGAGTACTCCGGCACGTAATCTACCGGTCTTCATTGTCGCCCCATATTGGAGGTGCCAATCGGCATTACGAAAGAGTTCCTGCTTAAAACCGGACTGTTCTGTCCCTAAGTAAATTTGGGGTTGAAGCATTACATAATCCAATATTCCCCGGTCATAGCGAACATCTGAGATGACCTGCTCCATAGCAACTGGATACTGCTGCGCCGGTGCTCTCAATGGAATATTCTTCTCTACTAAAAGCTCTTTGATTTGAGACATTTTGGCCATGGTTTCCCGGTAACCAAGGTCAATAAAATCCTGGGCCAGCTGAAAATCCATGAAAGAATAGGCCCCTACATCATGATCGATAACTACATCTGAATACCGATAAACATTTTGCAGCGAATAATCTTCCTTAATGAGATTAATCAAGCGCGTAAAAGAGCGAACCCCATTGGTATAGTCTGTATAAGGCAGTTCGTCAAAGGCGGTAGTCGCGATAACTATATCTGCACCTAAGACTCGAGCCGTTTGAGCTGGTGTGAGTTCGTGAATCCCCGCATCAATTAGGAAATAATCACCGATAGTCTGACCTGGGAAAAACAGAGGGATTGCGTAAGGCCCTTGAATAGCGGTAGCAACCCGCCCGCTAGTGTGGACATATTTAGTACCGCTATTTAAATCGTAACTTAACAACGCAGTCGGTATCGGAAACTGCTCTAAGTGCTTGTACCTTAGAGTTGCTTCTATAAAGTGATTAAGCTCTACCGTATTCAATAACGATTTGATAAACGGAAAATTTAACGTAAACAACTGGGGTAAATCTAAAGTAGTTACTAACTCTTCTAGCTGCTCTACTGGCAAACCGCTACCATACATTACAGCAACTAAGGCTCCCATGCTGGTTCCAACAACCATATCAATGGGGATCTGTTCTTCCTCCAAAGCTTTGAGAACACCGATATTCACTAAAGCCCTAGCGCCGCCGCCACCTAAGGCCACAGCCACTGCAGGGT
>DHRX01000001.1:5962-6611 GCA_002408345.1 Firmicutes bacterium UBA5301
AGGTAGGTTTTGGAATTTTGAGTTTTCCTCAATTATATAGCAATCAACCGACTCTGCAATGGCGTAGCCTGGTATACTAGCTCCAAGAAAAAGTAGGCTAAAGATAAGCCCATAGGCAATCTGCTTCAATCACGGCAACTCCAAATTATTCATTAACTAGCGGTCGCATCGCTGTAGCAAATTCTGCTTGCACCTGGGCCGACGGTTTCTCACCCAAACTGCTCACTAAATAAATTACTAGGGCAGAAAGGATAAAGGCCGGGATAATTTCGTAGAGTCCGGTAAAGGCTAGATAGTTTTTCCAGAGAACGACTACAACCCCACCGGTAATAATCCCCGCCATAACCCCGTTCCGACTAGTTTTCTGCCAAAAGAGGGAGAAAAGGATGGCCGGACCAAAAGAAGCCCCTAAGCCAGCCCAAGCATAGGAAACGATATCCATAACTGAACCGCCATAGAGAGCAAAGATAAAGCCAACAAAGGTAATAATCACAACGGTCAGCCGGCTAACCCAGAGAAGCTCACTTTCAGCAGCCTCTGGCCGAATCAAGGACTTATAAAAATCCTGGGCTAAGGCGCTAGATGAAACTAACAGCTGAGAATCGATGGTACTCATAATAGCGGCAAGAACTGCAGCTAGAAACACTCC
>DHRX01000001.1:6853-12531 GCA_002408345.1 Firmicutes bacterium UBA5301
GTTTCCTAACGGATCTAGGGCAGCAATCCCGATAATACCGACAAGAACAGCACCAATTAGACTAATCGCTACCCAGGAGACCCCTATAAACTGGGCTACCGGAATATCCTTGGCTGACTTAATTCCCATAAACCGTACTAAAATATGGGGCATACCAAAATAGCCTAAACCCCAAGCAAGTAAAGAAATTAGGCCGATAAAGGTAAGCCCATCCCCAGGCTGGGGGCCAGAGGTCCACATTATTTTTTCGGCAAAATTGTAGTTGACTAGCTTACCAGCGTCCAATAGATCCGGGTTAATACTGCCTACCGTCGCAATTGTGCCGCCAAAACCGTTGAATACCCCGACAACTACTAGGGGGGTAATTATTAGGGCTAAAAACATCAGCGAACCTTGAACAAAATCTGTCCAGCAAACCGCTTTGTAGCCGCCGAGAAAGGTATAGATCCCGACAATTATTACGGATAAAAGCACCGCCAGTTTGTAGTCAAGACCTAAGATGCTCTCAAAGAGAATACCACCAGCTACTAAACCGGAAGAAACATAAATAGTAAAAAAGACGACAATGGCTAGCGCTGATATAATCCGAAGAGCGTGGGATTCATCATGGAAACGCTTTTCCAAGTAGTCCGAGATAGTGATGGCATCGACAACCTCAGTATAACGCCGCAGCCTTTTCGCGGTAAATTGCCAATTCAAATAGGTACCAATAGCTAGTCCGATCCCGATCCACATAGCATTAAAGCCGCTAGCATAAACAGCTCCCGGGAAACCTAGCAACAGCCAACCGCTCATATCACTAGCTTGAGCGCTCAAAGCGGTAACGTAGGGGTTTAGGGATCGATCACCTAAGAAATAATCACCTAAAGATTCGTTCCGCTTATAGAAATAAGACCCGATCGCTAACATACCCAACGTATAAACAATCAGAACAATTACAACTTGGTTCATCGGCCCACACCCCTTTTGGAGTGTACAAGGTTAATTAAAGACAAGATTATTATCGCTAAACTGGGGATAAACAACCAAAACCAGGTAATAAAGGGTAAACTATAACTCATACTCGCTACTCCCTTCTCCATTCAATAGACTTTGTTATATTCCGCAGAAATACGACTGAGTCCTTTAAAGCAATAATAAAAGCGTCAGAAGCACGATCCCTTCTCCTAGGAAAACAACCCCTGTCGCGATATTCATCAAAACAAACTCTTTAACATCACCGACAAATTCGGCGCGGTTCGGTAACCTTTTACGCTCTGTAATAATTGTAAAAAGCCAAATACTGATTAACACTGGAACTGAAAAAACTGAAGCCCCACGCATTTGGTCCAAGATGTAACTTAACATTTCTCGCACTCCTTAGTTTCTCTTTATGGGATATTTTCCAATAACAAACAGAAAGGACATTCAACATGTTTTCTTATATCCCTTTGATTAACTCTATTATAAATATGCATATTTTCTCGGATTTTATGGAATAAAATAAGTCGGGAAGTACCGGGAAATTTACGGACTTCCTGACTTATTTGGAGTGGATCAAGCTAAACTAACTTACTATCTGTCGACGGCTGATCTACTTTGGCCGTAGCTACCTGGCATTGCTCTAGTCTTTGCTCCAATAATCTCTTGACCGGAACAACTTGGTCTGCATAAGGTTTGTCCAAAGAGGTAGCCCTTTGGATGGCTTGTGCTAACTCTTCGTCGCTAAGTACCTCCTTAACCCAGCGAGCTAAAACGGCAAAATCAATGTAGCCAACTGACGACCGATTAGCAAGCCTTATTAAAGCATCAAGAGGATCTGTGCGCAGGAAGCCAACCACACTCTCCAGGTTATAGAACTCATAGGGGATATTCCCCGCCGTCGCACTCAGTTTAAATCCTCCCAGCCGCTCCTCGTAACTAACCTCTCGTAAGATCTTCGTCGCCGATTCAAAAGAAGGGGGGGCTAAATTACTCATATTTAACCACCTAACTTTCCTTGGCTTTCCAGTTCATCAGCCACATGCTTTAAGCCTATTTCCTCCAACGTCCTTCTAAGCGGCCAGCCTGTAGCCGGATCCCAGCCTTCCAACTTGTAATACCTAGTTTTCCATTCGTCAAACTTGGTCTTGTCAAGTATTCGGCCAACTACACTCTTATATTTCCACTCTCCATCTTCGAAAACCGTCATAGTGTAGGGCGCCTCAAAGTTTGTATAACCAGGAACCGCTGGTTGCTGGTAGCTATATTCACCTAAATACTCCTGGTCCCGGTGTCTCCCCTGTAAGATCCAAATCGCTCGGTCTAGGTTCCACATCTTCCGTCCAATCTCTAGGCTCTCTTCAAACCCAAGATCTTGGCCTGTCACAGCCTTAAAAAAGCGAACTTCTCCATCAGGGGTAACCCCTCGATTGTTGGGGCCATTGGGGTTGAGGAAATCTGCCCAGGCAAAGTCGCACAAACAAAGGCTAGCTTTCCAAAACCGTGTATAGTGCCGATGCCAGGCAACGAGTTTCGCCATAGGTTCGGAGTAGATGCCTTCATCACTGTAATCAATCATCATAGGATCACAGTACGGCCTGAGTTTTTCGGCCATGATCTCCGAAAGCTCTTTGGCGGTTACCGGCGGCTCTACTCCATATAAGCCACAGACCGTAGGCGTCCAATAGCAGCACCAGTTAAAGTCGTGTTCGTTAACATCACGTTCCCCAAGAATACTACCATATCCCCATTCCACTTCTGTCCGCCCATCATAGTGCTGCGGATGGCCCCAGTACTGCAGCGCGGCGGCACCACTTTTTAAATCTTCCTCTAAACGGCCGTACTTTTCCGCCGCCCGGGCCAGCCCTTCCGCCAAAACAGCTCCAATCTCCTGTTTATAGCTGATCCGGCGAATAAACTCTTCAATAAAACTGGCCTCACCTACATCTTCTAACGGCAGGTCAGTATCGATCATTTTGCCTGGACCAACTAACCCTTTACCGGCTAAAATTGTTAACCACCTAATCATCGCCATCAACTGGTAGACATTTATTCCGTATTGCTGGCATAAGTCTGCTGCCCGCATGTTGGCCTGAGTAATTTTACCATGCTTTTTAATGTCATAAGCACCATAGTAATGAAGTTCCATACAATGTGATTCATTGCTCATCCCTGTTTCGGTTCGCCCCCGGCAGCAGCGATGACAGCCTACGCAACCTTGCGGCCGACTTCCCCATCCTTCGGGGAAAACACCGATGTTGGGGTTCCCGGCAAAGGGAAAGTTTCCGACAACGGGCTTGTAGTCGTCAACATTAATTCCGTAGTCTCTGATCCACATCCTGGCGGCCATTAATTCTTGGGGATCAGCCACCTCTACACTACCTGTGCCGATGACACTAATGGCTTTTAGGTTCTTCGAACCCCACACTCCGCCAAGTCCGCCCTCTCCGGCCCCGTTACCGGCGTCATGAATTAAACTGGCTACTCTAGTTAGATTTTCCCCGGCCGGCCCAATAGTTAACACAGCAGGCTTCTGGGTCGTCCGACCGCTATCTCGCCTAGTGTCCATGGTAGCCCATTCCCCAAAAACTTGACCTTCACGAACCTCTTGCCAGATCTTTTTCTGGGTCGTCCAGGCATCCAGGCCCCAGAGGTGATCGGCATCTTTTATTTGTACATCACCATTACGGATATCGACCCAAACAGGTTTATCTGCCTTGCCCTCAATAACAACGCCATCCCAACCCGCATACTTTAACATCGGAGCAAAGCGACCGCCAAAGCCCGTGCGGGTAAACCATTCCGTAGGATAGCTTTCCAAACCAACCGCCTGAACCTCACAGCGACCGGCAGCGGCGGGTACCAAGGTACCAGTAAGCGGCGAAGACATTATAGTGATAACGTTCCGTGGGTCAAACCCACTAATATCCTTTTTCTCGCATAAATCCCAGAAGATGGCCGAGCCCATCCCGTGGCCGCCATACCATTGTTTGTATTTTTTTGTTTCGATGATGGAGATCTTTCGTTCTGTCAGATTGACTCTAAGGATTTTTCCCATATGTCCCTTCACGTTTTCCCCTCCTCTTTAATCTATGGGCATTCCGAGCTGTTTCCAACTTGCGGTTCGTAAATTTACACGATACCCCAGGTCCCCGACTTGGGTTGGGATTTCCGCTGTAAATTTGATGGCTCGCATAGGACATATTTCAACGCAAGCTTGTTTGCCATTAGCACCACCTTCCTCTTTCCAGAAGGGGGTATTGGCACAAAGATCACATTTTTGGGAATGCTTCTGCTCATGGTTCCATTGAACCCTAGCCGGCTGTTGTGGACAGGCCTCGATACACTGCATACAGCCGATACATTTGCGTTCCTCAACCATCCGGACATTGCCATTATCCGGATTAGCCCTAAGGGCCCCGGTTGGACATGCTTCAACACAAGCTGGAAAAGTACACTGCCTGCATTGCTCGATCTCGATATCGTTTGGCCAGGCTTCAAAAGAGTTCTGGATAATCTGTATCCGTGAAAGCGAGAGGTTTACTTTTCCTTCATGGACTAGGGAACAAGCCAGCATACAGCTGACACAACCAGCACATTTTTTGGTGTCCACAAGAAGGTAGCCCCCCGAAGCGGGAACTGCAACCATCCCATCGCCTAAATTTATTAATCTTGGTATAGCACCACCAAAGGCCACACCTAAGGCGGCACCACTAGCTAACTTGAGAAATGATCGTCTAGAAAGCTCTTGATTATTCTGATTAACTTCATGATCAGCCATTTACTCTAACCCCTTCCTCTTTGGATTGCCGAGCCAGCTCGTCTGGGGCCGCTATCCCCGTGATTTCTTCGTACCATTTAGCGTGGTTACTTTTGACATACTCTGCAGGTGCATATCCTGTTATCATAGAGCGTAGTAAAGGCCAAGACCACGGCATGATACTAGACATAACGATATGAACCAGTAGATTAAGCCCCACCAAGATAGCTCCCATATCATGAAACAGAGTTGTTACCCCCATAATACCTGCTGGTAAATTCCAGATATGAGCGGCAACCTTAATAAACCCGCTGCTTATAACCAACCCCACTGAAGCAATCCACAAAGGGTAGGATAGCTTTTCGCTAGCCAGAAACTTACCTTCCCGTGGTTTTTGTCCAATGCCAAACTTGGCAGCATAATGAGCGATAGCATCTTTGAAATCACGAACTTCAGGTAGATGTTCTTTAAGTTTGTTGCCAACTAGAATATCTGTTACGTGCATTGACACACTGAAAAGGAAGACCAGTACCCCAACAAAATGAAGGTTAAACAGGAACCCAACAGCCTGCGGGGTACCTACCAGCCTGGGGATAAAAAGAAAGCCCAAATACACCCCTGTTCCCAGTAACAGTAGTGTCGATAAGGCATGCCCCCAGTGGGTAAGAAAGGCTGTTTCATCATGGCGTAAAACTTTCCCTTCTAATAGTACCGCTGCTTTACGTTTGCTCGCTGCCCCAACATATACCCCGAGTAGAGCGGCAATTGGAGTAAGCCATCCATAGTGGGTAAAGAGGAGATTATACCGATAGGAGCCGGCAAAACCCGCCCGGTAAATGAATAACCGAGAGGCCTTGAAAGCTAAATAGATGCCAAGAGCAAAAACAGCCAATAACCCAAGAAATGACGTTAATCTCTTTACCATCATTACCCTCCTTTAATAGTTACCGACCGATAG
>DHRX01000082.1:0-197 GCA_002408345.1 Firmicutes bacterium UBA5301
ACGTGCAGTGATCCTGGCGATGGACAGTGATAGGTGGGCACTTTGACTGGGGCGGTCGCCTCCCAAAGCGTAACGGAGGCGCCCAAAGGTTCCCTCAGCGCGGTCGGAAATCGCGCGTTAGAGTGTAAAGGCACAAGGGAGCTTAACTGCGAGACATACAGGTCGAGCAGGGACGAAAGTCGGGCTTAGTGATCCGG
>DHRX01000082.1:523-925 GCA_002408345.1 Firmicutes bacterium UBA5301
AGCTGGGTTCAGAACGTCGTGAGACAGTTCGGTCCCTATCTGCTGCGGGCGTAGGAAATTTGAGGGGGTCTGTCCCTAGTACGAGAGGACCGGGATGGACGCACCGCTGGTGTCCCAGTTGTCACGCCAGTGGCATAGCTGGGTAGCTATGTGCGGACCGGATAAGCGCTGAAGGCATCTAAGCGCGAAGCCGTCCCCAAGATGAGATTTCCCACAGAGAAAATCTGGTAAGACCCCTTGTAGATGACGAGGTAGATAGGCTGGATGTGTAAGCGCAGTGATGCGTTAAGCTAACCAGTACTAATCGGTCGAGGGCTTGACCTTATGCTCATCTTCATATACTTGCTATATTGTGTTTGGTTGTCAAGATGTTAAAAGTGTATACAAGTTTCCTGGTGATGA
>DHRX01000082.1:1227-5001 GCA_002408345.1 Firmicutes bacterium UBA5301
AATAATAAATGATGTTTCGCTCCTCGGTAGCTCAATGGTAGAGCACCCGGCTGTTAACCGGGTTGTTGCAGGTTCGAGCCCTGCCCGGGGAGCCAATTTTATAATAACTATCGATCGGTCAATTGGGACCGATTTTTTTTATTTCTTTTCCTGGAAATTTTAGCAAGCATAAGCTCTTTCCTGGTTACCGACACTACTACTAACTAAGTACGAATAATGAGGTGAACCAGGATGCGAATTGCCGCGAAATATGTGGCATTACTTTTAAGTTTTCTTTTATTGGCCGTTGCTGTAAGTTCTCTACCTTTATTAACTTTAGCTCAAGCTAGACCAAATTTGTACTGGGGGTCTTCTGAAAGAGCCCACATTTATGATGTGCAGGCCCGCTTAAAGCAGTGGGGTTATTATACTGGCCCCATTGATGGTGTCTACGGTGCCGGTACCTATGAAGCGGTACGGTTGTTCCAGAGCCGGAATGGTTTGAGGGTAGATGGGGTTGTTGGGACTTCAACTTGGGCAGCACTTGGTTTTGCTACCGGGGGAGCAGCTCCATCTACCAGACCTACTGCTACAGCTACAACCGCTAGCTATGCAGCGGTATCCCGAAGGGATGATGTCAACCTGTTAGCCAGAACTGTTCATGCGGAAGCTGGTGCAGAACCCTATTTAGGCAAGGTGGCTGTAGGAGCAGTTATCTTAAATAGAGTTCGGGATTCTCGTTTTCCTAATTCTTTAGCCGGTGTAATTTACCAACCCAACGCTTTTGAATCGGTTTCCAACGGTCTCATTTGGCGACAGACTCCGAGTAACGATTCAATTAGAGCCGCTCAAGATGCGATTAATGGTTGGGATCCTACCTATGGTGCAGTTTACTTTTGGAACCCCTCTAAACCGGTAAACCCCTGGATTTGGTCCCGGAGAATTGTTACTCGTATCGGTGCTCATGTTTTTGCTCATTAATTTTATCACAATAAATTTAAAAGGGAGAGATAGCCTGTGCGGAGAAGCTGGCCGCTTGCTCTTATCAGCCTGCTTTTAATAGCAGGGGTTGGGTTTTGGGGGTATTCTCAATACGTGGCTCGACGTCAAATGGAAAACTATCTATCGAGTCAATATCAACAGTCTTTTTACCAAATGATTAATGCAGTAGAAGGCGCTCAGGCAACCGCTGCTAAAGGGCTGGTTTCTAGTTCGCCTAGGGAAAATATTGTGACCTTAGCTGAATTGTGGCGCCAAGCTGATATTGCCAAGTCGAATCTAAACAATTTGCCCATCTCACATCCTGTTTTGAGTAGAACGTCTCAATTCTTAAACCAACTTAGTGATTACGCTTATTCTTTAGCTAAACAGAATGCGGATGGTCGTCCCACTACTGATGAGCAATGGGAAAAGTTAGCTAAACTACGCCAGGAAGCGGGTTATTTGAGCAGGGAACTGCTCAAGGCCCAAGATGAAACTGCTGCTAATATTGCTTTAGGTTGGACTAACATGCTCCGTAATACTCGGCAGCAGTTAAAAAAAGCAGATCAAGGCATCGATACCCATTTTAATCGGATTGATAAACAAATGATTCAGTATCCAACTTTAATCTATGATGGTCCTTTTTCTGATCATGTAGTTAATGCGACCCCAAAAGGTCTTTCTGGAGATAACATCGATGAGGGAGAAGCTCAAGGGGTAGCTCGGCGTTTTGTTGACTTTAAGGATGGGGTAGTTGAAACAGGTGGGAAAATTGATGGGCGTATCCCTGCTTATCGAGTAATGGTGCGGCCCCAAGGTGCTGGACGTAATATGACGCAGATGGCAGAGATATTAGTTAGTCGGCGTGGCGGTCATGTAGTGACTATGTTGATGCCCCGGGCCGTTTCTAAGGTAAATATTGATCTAGAACGAGCGGTAGAGATCGCTCGAGATTTCTTGGACCAGAGAGGTTTTACCAACTTCCTTGCTAGTCACAAATTGGAGCAAGAAGGTTCGGCGGTCATTGTTTTTGTTGCCCAAGAGGATGGGGTAATTATTTATCCAGACCAAGTAAAAGTTAAAGTTGCTTTAGATAATGGTGAAGTAATTGGATTTGATGCTAGCCAATATTATATGGCCCATCAGAAAAGAGAATTAGCTCAGCCTAAACTTTCTGCTGATCAAGCTGAGCGTTTGGTTAATCCACGGTTACAAATTGAAAAGACGTCTTTGGCGTTGATACCACTTCCCACATTAAAAGAGGTATTATGCTGGGAAGTTAAAGGAACCCTAGATGGCGAAACCTACCTTATCTATCTTAACGCTGAAAATGGTAGGGAAGAGCAGATATTGCAACTAGTAGAAGCTAAAGAGGGAACACTAGTTATTTAGTATTATTCTTTAGCGGTAGTAGTATTATCAGCAAAGACTTTGACGAAACCAGAACCAAGGATTTTGAGCCCAGGCCGCACTACATACGAGAGGTATCCGGTTTTTCTCTCGTTGAGCTGCTCTGGGCTTAACATTAGTTGAGATTCATGTAAACTCGAATACCCATTAAAATTAGTAATAGCTAATAGATCTAGGGTAATACCTCTAGAGGCAGCTTCTTGAGCCCAAAATGAGCCTAATTCAATATCTGGTTCGCTGAGATTAGGGTTACCGCTAGGATGGTTATGAACCAGGTAGATCATGACGGTGTTTTCTGGTAGCAAGGGTCCAAATATCAGTTCCCAAGGTACATAATAGATACCGCCTTTCCGTTGCTGGGTAACGCGGGCTTCTTTTAAAATTTCTCCTTGGACATCAGTAAAAAAGACTATAGCTTCTTCATGGGGGAGAGAGGCAATCTCAGGATGAGCCTTTTGGTAGGCATCAAAAGGTGAATTAATTGCAGCTGCGCAAACGCTTAGTGATATTAAACAAAGAAAGAGTGTAGTTAACATGATTATAAGGCTGCGTTTTTGTTGAAAAATCATTAAAAATCACCTGAATCTAAGGGATCGGTTTGTTTTGTTTTTGTAATTCGCGTTTTAACAGTTCTAGCCCTTCTTACAAGCTCTGGTACTTATTGTCCAGTTTTACTAAAATTTGCCGAAGAGGCAGGAATTTTAGCAGATATGAGGAAAACGGATAACCAAGAGAAGCACATTTGAAACTACGGGGATCAAATGTATTTTCTGGAAAGGGAGGGTTGAAATGGCCTCATCTGGAGAACTGCAACTTGTAGTTTTTAAACTTAATTCGGAGGAGTATGGGGTACCGGTACAAAATGTACAGGAAATTATCCGCATGACTGAAATCACCACTATACCCAAAACTCCTGCGCATGTAACCGGAGTAATCAACCGCCGTGGCGATATTATTCCGATTGTTGATTTGAAGAATTTCTTTGAACTTGGTAGTTCTGAGACTGATGAAGATTCGAGAATCGTCGTAGTTGAAGTAGGTCAAGAGATTCTAGGTGTTATTGTTGACCATGTTTCCGAAGTATTGCGTTTATCAACTGAAGCAATTGAACCTCCGCCACGTTTAAGTGAAAAGCCGGAGGCGGCCTATTTTACCGGAATAGGTAAACTAGACCAGCGTTTACTGATGTTGTTGGATCTGCAGAAAATTGTACCAGATTTTGAACTAGACAAAATGCCCCGAAATGATGGAAAAACGGCCTAACAATTAGGGAGGGTTGGAGTTGCGCTGGCTATATGACCTAAAAACTCAACGTAAGATGTTAATTCTCAACATTCTAGTCACTTTAAACCTGATTTGGATTAGCTATAATGCATTAACTAACTTATCTAAGGTTAATGATGC
>DHRX01000105.1:0-244 GCA_002408345.1 Firmicutes bacterium UBA5301
TTCCTACACCTCTTTCCCACTAGTTTTTTGGAAAAATGCTTGGCGCTGGTGGTAGTAACCCAGCATAAATTCTCCCTGCTCATCTAGGTTAAGATGGGCAGGAAAGACCTCTATCTTGGCCATAATTTCCTCGATGCGTTTGTCAGAAACGTAGCCATATTCTGCTTTCGATATATGGTGTTGAGCTAAACGTAATAGGATTGGAAACACCGATTTTGGAGTCGCTGAAGCTGCCCCAAAATAA
>DHRX01000105.1:385-5145 GCA_002408345.1 Firmicutes bacterium UBA5301
GGTCGCATTGAGACCCGGTGTTGCGTCTTGTTGGGCCTTTTCAAGAGCCGCAAATAGCCGCCCTAAATTATAGGCCGTGCTGTTGTTCTTTTCGTTTAATTCCATCGTTATGCTCACCTCCTTAGCTTGTTGGCCTTGAAACCGATACTTCCTAAGTAAACAGGCCTTAATAATTGCTGCTCGAACGTAGTTAACTATTTGGTCACTACGAACACGTGAGATTATAGCAGTATATAGACCTTGGGGGTAAGGCTTCCCACCCAATACCGATCGCAACACCGCCCCACCTAATAAAGGGGAAATACGGTCTGGATCGGGGCGCTCACCTCCCAAACGGGGAGCCGTTTCCAAAAGTACTCTGGGTACTGAAATCAGTTCGGGTCTGCCTTCCTGTGTTGGTCCAACAATTGACATGTCCACATAGTGCATAGCAAGGCGGGTCAAGATGTTACCAAAGGAATCCTCCCACCAAAATCTTATTGATAGGCGAGCAGCATTGGGCGATAGACCCAAAATAGCAAAGCGGGAGTTTAGATCAATCTGGGCGGGGTCAAGGTCTACAGGTTGTCCGCTGCGAACCCGTATAAGAATATCGTGTACTAATTGCACAGTCTGCAAATCGACTGGGTTCTCATCGGATTTGGAGGTATTTCCGGATGGCCATAGCAATTCAGCCATAAGGTCTTCCTCCATCCCACCATCTTTACGTTCCGACCAGAACACTACGGTAGTATTTGGATCCAACTGTAGCCTTTGCCGCCTACTGGAAAGCATATAATTTAGAACCGTAGTGTAACCAAAGGCTACATCCTCGCTGACCGGGGCATTATTGCCCTGGATCTTCCCATAGGATTCAGACGACCTAAAATTAAAGGATACTAGGGAAGCGCCACTTGATTGTGCCCCTCTAACCCCTTTAATGCTCGGGTGGAGTCGTGCTATTGGCCCAACCTCCCCGGTAACCAAACACTGCCCATTTTCCTGGGATGTATTCTGATTATAATGGTGCAACCAAGCGGACTTAACCCTATTTCGTTCGTGAACATAACCCTTTTGCCCGTCTAAGCGAAAGACTATGTTTCCGCCGGCTAAAAGGTCCTCCATAATTTCCCCAAGTGCGGGGTGCTCCGTTGCCTCCTCTGTAACCCACTTACTAAAATAATTAGATACCGCCCTAGCCCCGGGATCATCAACATTTGTAAGAAATAAGGTATGCAATTCCTTACATGCTTCAAATGCTTGTTTTGAACGTTCAGGCTTACCTTTATTATCAACACCAATAATATAGGAGCTATTATCGCAGAGAAAGTTGGCCGCAATACCGCTGGATCTTTTGATCTGCTCCGGGACCTGCATCTCCAGAGGAATCGTTCTTGCGCCCTGTTGTTCTATTAAAGGTATTACATTTAATAATTCACCTTCTTCGGACAAGACAAAAGCAAAAGATACTTTTGCTACGCTAAACCCTGGAAGAGGAATATTTAAATCTGGCTGCTGAGCAAGGTTTTGATAGTGTCGGTATAATGAATTAATAATCAAATTACCACCACCCCATCAGCTCTTGGAGGTATATCAATTACCCCATCACGCATTATTGCCCTAAAGAATTGGGGCTGCATATCATTTTCGAAATCAATGTCCAGTAGCATCCAGCCTAAATCTTTTTCCCCCTCGTAGAAAGGCTTAGGCAAGGAATCCCCTTCGATAAGCGCAAATTGAGCAGGGAATTCCCTGCATCCTAAATAAGGACGATGGAAGCACTGGCCATTTCGGGCCCTCCGAAGAGCAATATTATAGTGTTTTTCAGCAGTTTCAGCCTCTCCAGCAGCTTCGGTTAATTCGAAATGGGCTTCGATAATATATGCAACATTTCGCAATATTAAAGCCGCACGCTGTTGCCGTTCGCTAGGCTCCGCGGCATATTGACATAGTACTACGGGCTCGCCCTTCATAGCTGTTTTTACATTTCTAGCCGAAATTTTGTTCTGAACCTCGTTACGACGAATATTCTCAAAGCGGATCTCGTTGAGAACATGAATCCGATCAACTACCCATTTAATCGCCGGTTTCCAATGGATTGCTTCTAAGATACCTCTAGCAGCAGAGGGCGTCATTACATCGTAACTTACCCGTTCAACCTTCATTTCGGGCCTGGTAAAGCAGGCGTGATCCCCCCAAACCTTAATTTTTACCCCGTATCCCATTTCCTTACCTCCTAACAACATCATGCCATTAAAATATCGCTATTCTTAAAAGATGCGCCTAAAACCAGGCCCCTCTCCTCGGAATACAAAGCCGAATCCCTTAATACTAAATATTGGCCCGCTACATTCTCTATTGAACGAGATTGCAACAACCCATGAAATTCGTGTGGATAAACCTGAACAGCGTACCTTTGCAAAGACCTAGAGGCCTTCAGGCTGGCGCCGCGCCATTTCACCTCCTCCAATAAATCTAGACATTCTTGCTCCCTAGGTATGATAACGGTAATGGTGTTTTGGTCAATAACCTTGAACTTTTCCGCAACTTCGCGAAAGGGAAAAGCCAATTCTTTACGCCTTTCCTCAAACATCTCCAATAACTCATGTTTATCTAGCCTTTGCCCCTCAAAATCAAATAACTGATCAAAATATTCATCAACCGCTTCTAATGAGAGCGGGTCATCATATTTACGCATAACCATTTCCGCAATCGCAGCGGTTTCTTTAAACCAGCCCTCAGGCTGACCATGCTTATCCGGCTGAAATATATACACATCCCCGAATTCAAGCCTACCTTCCCGATTGCAACGCCCTGCTGCTTGGGCAATAGAATCAATTCCAGATAGGGCCCGATACACTACTGGAAAGTCAACATCTACACCAGCCTCAATCAATTGGGTGGAAATAACCCGACAAGGCTCATTTGCTTTTAACGCCTTATGGATATCTTGAAGTATTCGGGAACGGTGGGCAGGGTACATTAGCGCACTCAGGTGGAAAGCCCCACTATCCCCAAGCAATTCAAACAATTGGGCTGCATGTTTACGCGTATTGACTACACATAGCACCTGGTCATGTTCTTTTATCTGGTCCGCCAAGGCTTCGTCCTCAAGCCTGCCTAATTTTTTAACTTGGACACGGCGAAAATCCTCATAAAGCACCGTTGGATCCGGCGCTAACTCTATCGAAGCTATCTCGTCAGGCAAAAAAGCCTTAATTGCAGGCTGAGTCGCCGTACATAAAACTACACTGCTATGGTAATTTTGCACCAATTCCGATAGCGCCAAAAGAGACGGTTTGAGAAACGATTTAGGCAGCATCTGGGCTTCGTCTAAGATAATTACGCTATTGGCAATGTTGTGTATCTTACGGCACTGTGAACTCCTGTATCCAAAAAGAGACTCAAAAAATTGCACATTTGTAGAAACGACAATCGGAGCGTCCCAATTTTCTGTGGCCAACCTTAACCGATATTGTTCTAACGTTAAATCCTCACCATCAGATTCAGGGTAGGAAAAATTACTATGATGTTCTAATACATTTTCTGCCCCTAAGATGCGGCGAAATACGTTAGCATTTTGTTCGATAATACTAGTATAAGGGATAATGTAGATAACCCTATCCATCCCATGGTTCACTGCGTGTTGTAAAGCAAAAGCCAGAGAGGAAAGGGTTTTACCTCCCCCAGTTGGTACAGTAAGTGTAAAAAGCCCAGGATCAAGTTGAGCCTTTTCCTTGCAACAATCCAATATCTGCTTTCTTTTCGTATTCACTAGAGTTTGGGAAGCATTTTGGGTAAGTTCCCGTAAGTAGCAATCTAACTTTTGGCTTAGCTCCTTTAAACTAACTTGAGTACCTCTAGCAGAGGATCTCTTGGAATCAAAAAATGCTTCTGTGTCTCGAAAATCTGCATCTACAAGACACGAATAAAGAGCTCTGATAAAAAACTGGACGCTAAATCCTGGATTGTTAGAAAGGGGTTTAAGCATTAATCTATGTACCTCGGGCAGGTCGATCTCAGCGCGATAATGGTCAATCTCGGTAACTAACGCCTTTTCTAACCGTTTACATAGAGAGTCTTCATCCGCAAAAGTACCGTAATCCGGTAACCCCGCATGATGTCCAGCAATAACATAGGCAAGAATAGTCCCGTATGCCTTACCATAAAACTTAACCGCTTCGTGTGCTCCAGCAGTAGAATGATCTACCCTAGCTGGGCTACCACGTAATCGCTGTTGAAATTGTTCCGAATACTTGCCAATATCGTGTAATAGACCGACCGTTTTACCGAAAGAATCTGCGCCGAATTTCGCTGAAAACTCTGCTGCTAAAAGGCCCGTATTTCTAAGATGCTCTTGTAAAGACTGCCAATGATCCTCTGAAAAACCTTCCCGAGAATGAGCAAAGTAAACCATTATTCCCTCCAAAACCATTCCATTCTTAAACCACCAACTTACTAATTAACCAATATTCAGAATTATCCTGGAAATTTATCCAACTAAAATCCCCTCCAACCCCAACACCACCCCAAATATCAGCATAATTACCCCAGAGATCCTCTTAATCCAAATCTGCGCCTGCCCTGTTATCCGTTCCCGCAACAACTGACCCACCAAGACCAAAGTAAAAAAGAAGAGCCACGAAGCGCTTAGCACCCCAGCAGCAAAAGGCACCCGCATAGCCGGATCATAAGCGGCGATCGCTGAACCTAAAACCGCCACCGTATCCAGGATGGCATGGGGATTACCCCAAGAGACGCCAATACCATAGAGGATTAGC
>DHRX01000105.1:5433-9534 GCA_002408345.1 Firmicutes bacterium UBA5301
ACCGCCGCAAGACCTCCGGCGCCTGCTAGGATAAGGGTAGTGTCGCAGAACCCCGCCGTTACCGCTGCCGCCAACCCTCGTTTGTAGCCCCCGGTTAGCCCCTGAGTCAAAACGAAAATATTTTGGGGCCCAATAGGCAAAATCATAGCCAGCCCTAATAATAGGCCGCTGAAATATTCCATAACTAATCACCAATCCCTAATAATTTGTTCCCTTGTATTCGGCTGATTGTAATAAAACGCCTGCTTTGCCAAAAATTACTCGACCAAACTTTACCCACCTCCGATTTTACAGCAATGTATTCATAAAAGTTATCAATTACTTGCAGGAATGAATTTCATAACGTAGAAGAATACCACTAAACTCTCCCCTTGGGGGAGGGGCATTATAACTTTAAAATTTTATCGGAGGTGTCCAGAAATGAGTGAACAAAAAGAAAACATGTCTCGTCGCGACTTCTTAGCTGGAACTGGTGGGTTTGCAGCTGGTGCTGCTGTCGGTGCCGCCTTAGGTGGCGGTGTCTTCAACCTATTTAGCGCCCAGGCCGCTGAAAACGCCGCTCCACCTTCACCCTGGAAGTATGTAAAACTAGACCCTGAGGTTGTCCGTAAAAAAGGCTATGATCTTTATCATAATGGTGGATGTATGTACGGTGCTGCTGCCGCTATTATTACTTCTCTCCAGGAAAAAGTCGGCTACCCTTATACAATGCTTCCTCTTGATGCTTACCGCTATGGCGCTGGTGGGGCCGGTGGCTGGGGTACCCTTTGTGGAGCTCCTAATGGTGCCGCAGCTGCTATGAGTCTAGTTTTACCCAATGCTGATATTGGAAAAGTGGTCAGCGAATTGATGGGATGGTACTCTGAAGCCTCACTGCCCACTACTAAGCACGATTCTTATGCCAAGTTTACTAACCAAGTTCAGAGCGTAGCCGGTAACCCGCTGTGCCATGCATCTGTATCTAACTGGTGCGCCGCTAGCAAAAAGAAAGAAAACTCCGACGAAAGAAAGAACCGCTGTGCTAAAGTAACTGGAGATACCGCTGCCCAAGCTGTAGTACTGCTGAACGCCTACTTTGACAAAACCTTTGCTCCAGTCTTTAAGATTTCTGCTGAATCCGAGAGCTGCTACAACTGCCACGTAACCAGAATGAGCAACACCTTAACCAAAATGGACTGTACCCCCTGCCACCCCAACGCTCATAAGAAATAAGCAGTAATTTTAATTTAATGTGAGAGAGCCTGTCTTTAATAGCACAGGCTCTCTCTTGTTTTAATTTGACAAATTCTAGTTCTCATGGTATTACTTGAATGAGACCTCACTCATATGCTTATTCTATTTTTGAAAGGAGTGCCTTTAATGTTTAAACGGACCGTGTTGCTGACCACCTTAGCCTTCATCTTCATCCTTTTTCCGGTCCAAATGGCCTACGCTGCCGATTGTCTCGACTGCCACCAAGGCATCACTAAAAACTGGCAGCAAAGCAAAATGGCCGCTACCGTAAGTTGCGTAGATTGCCACGGTAATAGACATACCAATGCTAGCAACGCCGACCTCGTCCAACGGGCGACCCCAAAGGTCTGCGCCTCTTGCCATCCAGAACAAGTTGAGCAATTTAGCGCCGGTAAACACGCTTACGGCTTCGATGCCTTAGCGGTAGTTCCCAACTACCACGCTATCCCGGAAGTTGCCGCAGAAGCCGGTTGTGAGGGTTGCCACAAGGTCGGATATAACTGGCCTGACGGTAGCAAAGGACGCTGCGACTCTTGCCACGCCCGCCATACTTTTTCCGTCGCTGAAGCTTTAGAACCTGAAGCTTGTGGTAACTGTCATTCCGGTGACCATCCCCAATACAACCTTTATACTAACTCTAAACACGGCATGTTTTACGCTATCACCGCTGACTCGTCACGCTACCCAACCTGCCAAACTTGTCATATGGTCGATGGGAACCATAAAGCGATGACCGCTTGGGGCTTTATCGGCTACCGTCCCCCCTCTCCCCAACAAAACCCTGGTGATCGTCGGATCTTAGAACAAATTAAAGCTGCCATTACTGAAATCGGACCGGCTAAAGCCCCTCAAGTCTACAGAACATCTTATGCAGAATGGGAAACAGAACGGCAGCAAATGCTGACCGCTTGTACTCAGTGCCACGCCGAGTCCTTTGCCAAAGAGCGGTTAGAATTAGGCGATAAAATGGTCCTGGAAAGTAGCGCTCTTTACGTTCAGATCTACGGTTTGACCAATCAAATGTATACCGAAGGTTTAATCGATGCCAAGACCAAAAACTCGCTACTACGGAACGCTCTCGCCCACCGCTTCAGCGCTTATATGGGGGCCTTCCACGGATCCCATGAAGCGGCTTGGGATGAAGGTTATCTAGCTTTAACCGACGACTTAATTAAAGTTAGAGATACCTACACCCAATTGAAGAAGTAAACTGTATTCTTGTGAGTGAGGTCTCGGTCACTTGCCGCCTTCCCTTGACATCAACCTAGAAAAGAACGTACAATTTGGTCACAACCATAAACTAGGGTGAGTGTCAATGAGTGTAAACAAAAAAGAACTTATTCGTACCGCCGCCATAGAGGTCATTGCTACCAAAGGCTTTTATCGGTCAACAACCGATAGTATTGCTGCTGCCGCCGGCGTCTCTGTTGGCACTATCTATAACTATTTTAAAAACAAGGACGAGATACTTGAGTATATCTTTCAAACTGAGCTAGCCCACCGGGCCGCTATATTTGCCGAACTAAAAGACCTAACTGTACCATCTTTAGAGAAGTTACAGTTGTTTTTAGAAGCCCACTTTACAGAGATTAAAGCCAACCCCTTAGTCGGCCAAATTTTAGTACGGGAACGCCAAGTTGGTCATGATGCTTTAGATGGGGTACGCGCCTTTGTCGAAGGGATCCCTCAAAAAATAGCCAGCCTACTCCAACTATCCATTGAAGCTGGAGAAATCAAACCTTGTAACCCCTTAATTATCAGCGCTGCCATCTTTGGTGCCGTTGAAGCGGTGGTCCGGATCGCCGTCTTTACCGTTGATCCGGAAGAACGCAATCGTCTTTTAGATCAAGCCCCAGTTGAACTAGTTAACTTCATATCTTCAGGTCTCGCTAAGTAATGTAATCTAGTTTCAACCATATATATTTAGGGAAGCAACCTAAAGGAGGGGCCCCTAGTGAAACAATGGTTGAAATTTGGGATAGCAATCTGCTTAACCTTTATTTTGGCGGGAATCAGTTTCTGGTGGGCTACGAACCTACGTTCTTCGTTCCATAATTACTCGACACCCTTTTCCCTTTCCCGGGAAATAATCACCGCCCACCAACCGGTAAGTCCACCTTTAACCCAGCGTGTAGTACTCGTCGTTATCGACGGATTAGAAAATAATCGTACTGTAGAGATGCCCTTTCTCCATGCCCTTCAGCAGGAAGGCGCTTACCTACAACTAACTAGCCAACCGCCCTTTGAAACCAAACCGAACTACGCCCTACTCTCCAGCGGTTCTTGGCCTGAAATTAACGGGGTCATTACTACCGACTTTGGTGGGCCGCTGCCGGTAGACAACATCTTCCGGCGCATTGCTGAGGCCGGTTTTTCCACAAGCGCTGCTGCCCACCAATGGTGGCGCCAACTTAACGGCAATTATTTTACCCCGGACTCTTTCTTTTACCCAACTAACGATCGGCCAGACCGAGCCTTAGATCAAAAAATTTACCGACAAAGCCTAGATTTCATTCAAAAAGCTGAAGCCCAGTTCATTCTAGTCCACTTTAGCGCTGTGGCTGGGAAAAATGTAAAAGAACTTGACCGACTTATCGCCGGTTTAGCTCAAGAGCTAGATTGGTCGCTAGATACCCTAATCATTACCGCTAACCAGCAGGGGGATATGGCTCCCTGCATCGCTATCGGTAAAGGGATTACCCCTGGCCACCATCAACCTGCTAATCAAGTCGATCTAACTACAACCATTGCAGCCCTCCTGGGGATCAGCCCCCCAACAGAAGCTCAAGGCCGTATTCTCTGGGAGATAATCTCAGCGCCGGCTCCGATCCGTGCTGCCCTAGAAATAGCTCGGGGCCAGGTCCTAGG
>DHRX01000105.1:9732-14879 GCA_002408345.1 Firmicutes bacterium UBA5301
CTCTCTGAATCAGCCCTACTCCTTGATGAAGCCCGACGTTTCAGTAAAGCCGCCGTCTACGAATCAGCTTGGCAAAAAGCCCAAGCTGCGACAATAAACCTGCTCACTTTGGCGGAAAAAGTTCAAACTGATAAAATCTGGCGGGGACGCTGGCTCCGCTTACCCCTAGTCCTAGTTATCCTAGCTATCTTAATCTTCGTTATTCATAGACTAGATCGCCGCCAAAAAGGGGTTCTTTTCATTAGTGCTTTACTCTACGCTTTAGCCTACTTTTTCTTTAGTAGTCTTCTCTTCAACAAGCCTCTAAGTTTCCCAGATCTAGCCAGCGCCAACTACAGCGCTCTCATTAAACCCATCGCCATCCCAGCCTACCTTAGCTTGATTTTAGTCTTTAGCGGATTATGGTTGCTACGCCTCCATTCCCACCTGCTACTTGGTTTTTGTGGTACCTATATTTGGCTCCTCTTATTGATTCTGACCGGTTTCCTTTGTAACGGCATACAGGTAACTTGGTATTTACCTGATCCGTACCTTAGCGCCACCACCTTGGCAGCCCTCTACCAAATAACTCTTTTAGCACCAGGTATTTTGTTCACAATTGTTATACCTTGGCAAAGAAAGTATCCCCCCCATAAAGAAGAGGCAGGATTAGACCAAAACCAGGTATAATTATGTAATTATTGCAACAAATAGTTGTAAAAGAGAGGGGCTACGCAAATTGGTTCTTTTTGACACAGGCACCGTACGGATTAAATATGGTGCCGACTTTCAGCTGTTGGATTTGGAGTCTGTTTCTATGCAAGCAATTCTTGCCGCCAACGAAGTCAGCCCCATTGGGGATCCCTCCTGCGCCATTAAGCAAGCGTTGGACAAACCTACTGATAACAGCGAACCCCTGGCCGATCGTATCCAACCCGGCCAACGAGTTTTAATTACTACCGTCGATTATACCAAACGGTGGTTTCGACCTCATGTCTTTCTACCGAAACTTCTTGACTATCTTAATGACCATGGAATTCCTGATAATAACATTACTATACTTATTGCTAACGGCCCATTGCGCCCGCGCCCTGACCAACATCGCTGTATCATCGGCGATGAAGTCCAACAAAGGGTAGCAGTTATTGACCATGATAGCTCTAAGGATGACCACGTTTACATCGGAACTACAACTCAGGGGGTTCCTGTTTATATCAATAAATTGGTCCAAGAGCATGATCACCTGATTGTAACCGGTGGTATCAGTTATGATCTCCTCGCCGGTTTTTCTGGTGGGCGTGATGCGATCTGCCCTGGAATTTGTGGCGCTGAGACTATCAAGGCTAACCATAACCTGGCCACCCTCAGTGATGGCAGTTATGAGATTGGTCCCGGTCTACTCACAGCCAACCCTATTCATGAAGACATGATGGCAATCAGCTCCCTAGTTAAGCCTACTTTTTGTTTTAATGTAGTCTGTGATGACTTAGGTAAACACGTCGCCTACTTCTCCGGAAACTGGGATACCGCTTGGCATTTAGGTTGTCGTCAAGTCCAGCAATATTTTGCTATCCCCGTTTATGAACCGGCTGATGTTGTTGTCGCTTCTGTTGGTGGGTACCCCCGTGATGAAAATTTTTATTCTTCTGTCAAAGGGCTCTACCAAAGTACCGGAGCGGTTAAACCTGGTGGCTCGATTATCTTTCTAGCCGAGTGTAGCGAAGGTCATGGTAACTCAACTTTTTTTGAATCCATGCTGCTCGGTAGTACTAACCAGCTCGAACTCTCTTTAGCCTCGGCCTTTAGCGTACCAAAACAAATTGCTTTTCTCCACGCACAGATAATTGAAAATTTCCGAGTAATCTTAGTCAGCTCCCTCAGCGATGGGGAGTGTCGACGTTTAGGTATGACCCCGGCCAGTTCTCTGACGGAAGCCATCACTCTTTTACGCCAAGAAAAAAGAAAAAAGCCTGAGGTAGCTCTACTACCCCAGGCTGATCTGACTTTACCTATTCCCCTCAAATAAGCGTTTACGCCTCTACCGCATTTTGATCCGCCGGCCTTTTTCGCTTAATACGTCGGCGGATTTTTTGACCCCAAGAATCTATTCCAGCATAAAGAACCGGAATAACTACCAGGGTCAAGATAGTTGATACCGTTAACCCGCCAATAACTACTACGGCCATCGGTGTACTTAGCTCAGCACCGTCTCCTTTACTAAAAGCCAACGGAACTAAAGCTAAGATAGTCGTTAGCGCAGTCATTAAAATAGGCCGAAGACGGACCGGACCCGCCTGCATTAGCGCTTCGTTAGTACTAAGACCCTTCCGCCGCAAAATATTAGTATAATCAACTAAAACAATGGAGTTGTTAACTACAATACCAGCCAGCATAATCAGTCCAATAATTGCTGGTACTGATAGGTTCTGTCCCCCGAAAAGAAGTCCTAAGACTACCCCAATTAAAGCCAGGGGTAACGCCATCATAATCGTAAAGGGATGTATTAACGACTCAAACTGAGCAGCTAGAATCATGTAGACAAAGACGATAGCCAAGAGTAACGCTAGGAAAAGATCTTTAAAGGCTTCGAACATCTCTTCCGATTCACCACCCATGGAAACCGAATATCGGGGTGGTAACGGATACTGGTTAACCCGTTCTTGAATCTCCTGGGACACGCTGCGCAGATCCCGGCCAACAATAGCCGCCGATACATAAATAGTTCGCTCTTGGTTCTCCCGGATAATGGTGTTAGGACCTTCGATAACAGAGATTTCAGCGACTTCGCTTAATGGTACCCGAACACCGGTAGGGGTTGGAACCATCAACTGCCTAAAGGCTACCTCATCCTTAATGTCATCTTTTCGCAATTGGACGATGACATTCAGCTCTTCCCCGTCCACCTTATATTTTGTAGCAGTTGTCCCTTCCACCGCTGTTCGAATGTAGGATGCTACCGTATAAGCGTTAAGCCCTAAGGACGATGCCCGGTCCCGGTTAATATTTACCTGTAGTTCCGGTCGACCATTAGCAATACTAGATTCGACCTCCCTGGTACCCTCGACCCCTTTGACTACCTGGATTAGGTCATCAGAGATTTGCCGCAATGTTTCCAAGTCATAACCTTTGATCTTAATCGAAATCGGTTTAGCCGATCCACCCATACTAATAAAAGTAAGTGGCTCAACACTAATATCGGCACCAGGAATGGCAGCCATCTGTGGCCGTAACCACTCCACAACTTGGTCAACAGAACGTTTCCGCTGGTTTTTACCGACTAACCGGACAATATAAGACGCTCGGTCGGCAGAACCACCAGATAAAGCCGACATATCCATACTGCCGCTAACTCCAACATTAGTAAAAATTGAGTCGATCTCCGGTACTTCCGCTAAAATCGTATCTACTTGCTCAACTATTTTAGTCGTTTCCTCTAAGACCGTTCCCCGGGCAAGATTAACATTGATGCTAAACTCGCCACCATCCATGTTCGGTAAAAATTCCGCACCGATCTTAGGAATAAAGGTTAGACTAAGTACAAAAGCAGCTGTAGTTATCAGCATCGTAGCTTTCCGGTGCCCTAAACACCAGGCTAAAACCCGAGAGTACCAATCACTTATCTTTTCAAGCAGTAGCGTTTTCTTCTCTTTATTATTAACTAGCAGCATCTTCGATGATAGCATTGGCACCAAAGTTAAAGCTACAAACAACGAAGCCAAGAGCGAGAAGGTAATTGTCAATGCCAGTTCCTTAAAGAGCTGAGCCGATAATCCGCTAGTGAAGACCACCGGCAAAAAGACAATAATCGTAGTCAAAGTAGACGCAACAATAGCCATACCTACCTCTGAACTACCTTGGGTAGCAGCATCTATCGCTGAATATCCGTTCTGCCGGTAACGGTAAATATTCTCCAAAACCACAATGGAGTTATCGACTAACATACCCACCCCGAGAGCTAAGCCGCCTAAGGTCATCATATTCAGGTCCAACCCGGCAAAATAAACTAAGATAAAGGTGGTGATCACCGAAATAGGGATAGCAATTCCAACAACCAGCGTACTGGTGATGTTCTTTAAGAACAATAACAAGATGGCTAGAGCCAACAATCCGCCAACATAAGCGTTGCTTTTAAGGCTATCAATGGAAAACTGAATAAAATCAGCCTGGTCCATAATCACATCAAAGTGAATATCGGCCGGTAAATCTTCTTTGATTTTAGCCATCTCTTTCTTAACAGCTCTCGAGACGTTAACTGTATTGGCATCAGTTTCTTTGCTGATTGCGATACCAACAGAGGTTTTACCATTGAGTAAAACAAAGTTGGATTGGTCTGCAAACGTATCAGAAACCGTAGCAATCTCCTTGAGCTTAATCATCACTCCGGTAGGTGAAAAGATATTTAGATCAGCAATCTGCTGAACACTATCAAATTCCCCGGTAGTACGAACTAAAAACTCCAGATCCCCTGACCGGATAGAACCACCTGGTAAATTGAGATTTTCCGCCTGCAGAGTTTGAATAATCGACTGTAAAGAGAGCCCATAGGAATGGAGCTTTTCCTGGTCTACGCTGACTTTAATCGTCCGGACTAAACCACCAGTAACACCAACTGAAGCTACACCTTCGATCCGCTCCAACCGTGGTTTAATCTCGTCATCCGCAACCTTTTTTAACTCAACAAGATCGTCAATACCGCTTACCGCTAGGTTCATCACCGGCATTAACGCCGGATCAAACTTTACTACCATCGGTTGGTCGACGCCATCTGGTAAATAGCCTTTGATTAAATCAATCTTTTCTCTAACGTTAAGCAGAGTAAAGTCCATGTTGGTACCCCAGTCAAACTCGGCAACGACAATAGACTGTCCTGCAGAAGTCTGGGAGGTAATCCCTTTAACATTAGCAACTGTTCCGATAACCTCTTCAATCGGCCTGGTTACTAAGTTTTCGACTTCTTGAGGGCCAGCTCCCTGATAAGAGGTAATAATAGCTGCTACCGGGAAAGACATCTTCGGTAACAGATCCATATTTAATCGCCCAATAGAGACGGCACCCAAGACTAATACCAACATAAAGACCATAGTCGTTGCTACCGGCCGTCGAATCGAAAGGTCAGATATCTTCATCTATCTCACCTCAACTAACGTTCCGCTTTTGACCTGGTGCTG
>DHRX01000169.1:0-158 GCA_002408345.1 Firmicutes bacterium UBA5301
GTTAAGTTGGTGAATACCCCTAGATCAAATTCGGTACCAATAATTCTTTCTAAGGCTATTGCATGAGAAGAAACCTCCATAACCACATGGCTAACCCCTGCTTCTCGCATCTGGGCAAATAAAGCCTGAAGATCAGCTGCTTCAGGGGTAGTATGTCC
>DHRX01000169.1:295-12279 GCA_002408345.1 Firmicutes bacterium UBA5301
GCTGCTTCAGGGGTAGTATGTCCAGCAGCAATCTCCTGAGAACCAATCAAATTCTTGATCGTTCCAATGAGACCTACTTTGAACCCGGCTTGCTCCAAGACCGCTTTAACCAAATAAGTGGTGGTCGTCTTTCCATTAGTTCCGGTAACACCGATCACCCGTAGAGATCTAGATGGATAACCCCAAAAAGCAGCGGCTAAGAGTCCTAGTGCAGCACGAGAATCTGAAACTAGGATTTGGGGGACTGGCAGGTGCAGTAATTCTCGCTCCCCTACTACAGCAACAGCCCCAGCAGTAACCGCCTGCTCAGCAAAAGCATGCCCATCATAACGATAGCCTTGAATACAAACAAAGATATTACCCGCTTGAACCTGTCGCGAGTCGTAGGCTACACCTGTAATCTCTAGTCCGGAAATAGATTGATTTAGTGTATAGCTAGGTAGGTCTTTAATTAATATTTCCAGGTTTGGCAATTACTCCACGCCCCTAATCCCTATTGTTGCTATTGTTTGCTAAACTTTACCTCTACCTGAACTGCAGCGGAAGTTGTACCTGGGGTCGGCTTTTGTTGCACTGCAATACCGCTACCATCAGCCTTTAAGGTGAAACCAGCTTTTTCCAAAACCTCAGCGGCCTCACTTATGGTTAAACCAATTACATTGGGTACAATGGTCTGAGCTGGATGTTCAGCACCAAGAGGAAAATAGTCAGCCATATTTTGTGGTGATGTCTCTAAAATAACTGTTGTCCCTTTAGCTACCGGCACTATCGGTTTAGGCGTCTGATCTGTAACAACTGCACCGTCTCCCGAAACACGTACATTTAATCCTGCTTTTTCTAAGATCTGAATAGCTTCTGCTACCAGGTAATTGCGTACATTAGGAACCTTAATCAGGTTCTTGGAAACTTTAACAGATTCCTTTTCAAATTTCGGCGGAACCTTTAAATATTCTAAAGTATCTTTAGCTATCGCCTGAAAGACAGGAGCAGCTAAAACTCCTCCATAGGTTATGAAAGACTGTGGTTCATAAAGGGCTACTATACCCACAATTTCTGGGTTGTCAAAGGGCGCAAAGCCAACAAAAGAAGCAACAACTTTAGTTCGGCTGTAACCGCCACCTACTGCAATTTGAGCAGTACCGGTTTTTCCGGCTACTCGATATCCGGGAATATCTGCTCGCTGCCCAGAACCGTTCACAACTACAGAGCGCAAAACTCGGCGCATCGTGTCAGAAGTCTCCTGGGAGATTACCCGTCGGCTCGGCTCACGCTCTATAATCTTTTCGCCTTCGGAAGTTATTATTTTCGAAACCAAGTGAGGTTGAACAGCTAAACCTCCATTAGCAATAGTTGCTACTGCACTTGTTAACTGTAATGGGGTAATACTTAAACCTTGCCCAAAACCAATATTAGCCCACCCAACTTGAGCGATAGTCCCTGGTTGATGGACCTGACCGCCGGCCTCTCCAGGAAAATCAATACCGGTTTTGGAGCCAAAACCAAAAGCGGTAATATACTTATAAAACCGCTCCTCCCCAATTTCAATACCCAAGCTAGCAAAGACTGGGTTACACGAACTCTCTACCGCTTCTAAGAAGGTTTGGGTCCCGTGGCCCCCAGCTTTCCAGCACCGTAGTTTATGCTTACCGACAATAAAATAACCGGGATCATAAAAAGTCCGGTTGAGATCGGTAATACCTTCTTCCAAAGCTACCGCAGACGTAATAACCTTAAAAGTAGACCCTGGTTCGTAAAGATCGGTAACCGCGTAATTACGCCGATTAGCTACCGGATATTCCTGATAAGAATTAGGGTTAAAGGTAGGCCAGTTGGCTATCGATAGAATTTCACCGGTAGCTGGGCGCATAATAATAGCAACCCCTTTGCTAGACCCGGTCTCCAAAACAGCCTTATTAAGCTCCCGCTCTGTAATGTACTGAATAACTTCATCAATAGTCAAAACGATATCCTGGCCATCTACCGGCGGTATATATTTACGAATACCACCAGGAATCTCCCGCCCAGAAGCGTCCCTTTCGGCTACTACCCGCCCCGGTAATCCGCGGAGATAGCGATCATAAATATACTCTAAGCCCTCTAAACCTTGATTATCAATGCCGGCAATTCCAATAATGTGGGCAGCCAGTTCATTATTAGGATAAAAACGTTGTGGGTTTTCAACTATTCCAATCCCAGGCAGATTAGCCTCACGAATAGCTTTTACTTCTGACAAAGTTGCTTTTTTCTTAATCCATTCACTAGCCGAATTCTTAGTTAACCGATTATAAACAAACTCGTAGTCCAAATTTAAGATCTGGGCAACCTTTTGAGCAGCTATTTCTGGTTCCTGTACATCGGCCGGTACCGCATAAATAGCGTCAGCGCTAACGCTAACAGCTATTTCCTGGAGATTACGATCATAAATAGTACCACGTTTGGCATCTACCGGCATAGGCCTTAGACGCTGGTTAAAAGCGTATTCTTTTAGTTTAGCATTTTGAAATACTTGGACCTGAACCATACGCAAAACTAAGATAAAGAGAAAAGCGACGGCTAACATAAAGATAAATGCAATCCGCCGCTTTATACTTAGTTGAGTTACTTTAGACATCAACTATCTCTCCTCAATATAGCCCTGCTGCTTTCGCCACCGATGTAAAGACATCGTTAATAAATTCAGCAATTTGCACAGCAACATTCTCTGGTTGATTGGCTGGAGATGTAGCTTCAGGTTTTAACGCAATATACTTAACATCAGCAGGTTTAACCATTCCTAATTGGGCTTTGGCAATATTTTCAATCCGGTCTAATGACTGTAGATCCATTAATTGGAGGGATAATCGTTCCTGCTGGTTTTTAAGTTCTGTTAGTTGGTTCGTTAAATTATCAAGTTCATAAACATAACCCATAATGATATTTTTTTCAGCTATATAAATTAAAAGCAATAGGGAAACTAAAACGCCAACTAAAGCAATTTTGATCATCGGGTTTATTTTTCGACGTTGCGTATGCTGCTGTTGAGTACGAGTTATTTTAGCTCGAATAGGAACTTCAGCCTGATAAGTGCTGGCCCGTTTTGCTACATTCATATTCAGCCCCCCTATCCCTCATTACCAGATGCTAGGCCAACTTTTCGGCAACCCTAAGTTTGGCGCTACGAGCCCTGGGGTTAGCACGCACTTCCTCTGCTGTAGGAAGTACCGGCTTCCTAGTGATTATTTTCAGACTCTGCTTATGATCACACTGACAAATCGGCAGTCCTGGCGGACAAATACACTGAGAAGCTTCCTGCTTAAAAAACTGTTTAACAATCCGATCTTCTAACGAATGAAAGCTAATTACCGCCACCCAACCACCAGGAGAGAGAACATTAACCGCTTGCTGTAAAACATCAGCCAATATCTCTAGCTCTCGATTAACGGCAATCCGGAGAGCTTGAAAAGTCCGGCGTGCCGGATGGGTCCCATCTCTATTCTTAGTAGGATAAGCATCCAAAATAATTTGAGTCAGTTGCCCAGTAGTGGTAATAACCGTTTCTTGCCGTCTCTGAACAATTTTTCGGGCAATCCGTGCAGCCCAACGTTCTTCCCCATACTCCGATATAATCCGTAATAATTCTTCTTCCGGTGCAGTGTTGGCAAGATCTGCTGCACTAGTAGGCGTATTAGGATCCATACGCATATCCAATGGTGCATCTACCCGGTAGGAAAAACCCCGCTCAGGACTATCCATCTGGAAAGAAGAAAATCCTAAATCAAAAAGAATACCATCAACTGCTGAATAACCAAAACCAGCGATAATAGCTGCTAAAAGACTAAAGTTAGCATGTACTAACTGCAAACGTCCCATTTGTTGAAATTGGGCCAAGCGTTTGGCAGCTTTGGTCAAAGCAAAGCTATCCTGATCAATACCGATTACGGTTCCATCTGGATTAGACCGCTGTAACAATAAAGCGGTATGACCTCCACCGCCTAGGGTGCCATCAACATAGATACCACCAGGCCGGGGACGTAAGCTTTCTACAGTTTCTGTAAGGAGAACCGTTTGGTGCTGCAATCCCGTACCTGCCTCCTAAAGTCCTAAGTCTACAATATGCTCAGCGATTTCATCAAAGGAGTCTGCAGCAGCTACTGAATAGTTTTCCCACTCAGCCTTACTCCAAATCTCCGCTCTGGTGGAAACCCCAATTACCACAACATCTTTCTCAATCCTCGCATATTCTATCAGATTGTTGGGCAAGTTAATTCGCCCTTGCTTATCAACTTCACACTCGGTAGCACCGGAAAAAAGGGTGCGAACAAAAGCCCGAACATCGGACTTAGTCATTGGCAGCGTTTTGATTTTCGCCTCTAACGCTGACCACTCTGCTGCAGGGTAGACAAATAAACAACGATCCAGCCCACGGGTAACAATAAAGCGTTCCCCCAACTCCTCACGGAACTTTGCGGGAATAATCAACCGACCTTTGGGATCAATATTATGATGAAACTCCCCCATTAACACGGTTGACCTACACCTCGGATCAGTTTATACTCCACTCTCCCCCACTTTTACCCACTTTTCGCTACTTAGTTTCTTCCTTACCCCACAAAACTCCTTCTTATCAAATAAAAAAAGCTCGAGCAGATGCTCGAGCCGTTCTTGGTCAGATAATATTTGTTTTAAAAATCAACCGCCTAAATAGGCCTGACGTACTTTCTTGTTGTTAAGTAAATCGGATCCGGAACCGGCCAAAACAATACGGCCTGTTTCCAATACATAGGCCTGCTGGGCGATCTTTAAGGCTGAAGCGGCATTCTGTTCTACTAACAAGATAGTAGTTCCCGCCCGGTTGATCTCTTGAAGAACCGCAAAAACTTCTTTGACTAAGAGAGGAGCCAACCCTAATGAGGGCTCATCTAAAGCCAAAAGCTTGGGCCGTCCCATCAGGGCCCGACCGATAGCCAACATTTGCTGTTCTCCGCCAGAAAGGGTGCCGCCCTTTTGGTATAGCCGCTCCCGCAGTCGGGGGAAAAGTTGATAAACCTGGTCCATATCTTTAGCAATCCCCGGTGAATCTTTACGTAAATAGGCGCCAATTAAAAGATTTTCCCGCACCGATAAGTTGGGAAAAATATGGCGACCTTCTGGAGAGAGTAATAATCCACGTTTAACAATTTCATGGGTCGGTAAATTCGTAATCTCTTCTCCATTAAACAAAATTGAACCAGAAGTTGCTTTCACCAGGCCAAGAATACTGCGAAGAGTAGTGCTCTTGCCAGCACCATTGGCCCCAACCAAACTAACCACCTGACCAGATTGAACCTCTAGAGAGACACCTTTAAGGGCATGAATGCCGCCGTAGTAAACCTCTAGGTTCTCTACTTTAAGCATATTCCTTCGCCTCCCCTAAATAGGCCTCGATAACCCGACTATTCTGTTGGATCTGGACAGGAGTACCGTGGGCAATAGTCGTCCCGTAATCTAAGACTCTAATCTGCTCACAGACCGTCATTACTAGGCTCATATCATGTTCAATTAGTAAAACCGTCAAATTAAACTCATCCCGGATTTCACTGATGAACTCAGTCAACCGAGACGTCTCTTCTGGGTTCATACCAGCCGCCGGCTCATCTAGCAACAGCAACTTAGGGTTAGTAGCTAAAGCTCGGGCAATTTCTAGCCGCCTCTGCTGTCCATATGGTAAAGCACCAGCTTTTTTGTTAGCTAGATCGGCCAAACCAACCTTTTCCAATAATTCTAGGCCTGCCGTCCGCATCCGCCGCTCTTCCCGAAGGTAACCAGGGGTAAAGAGTATCGACTGCCAAAGCTTTGTTTTTTGTCGTACATGGTAGGCAACCAAAACATTCTCTAAAACAGTCATTGAGGTAAAGAGACGAATGTTCTGGAATGTTCTAGCGATACCGGCCTCCGTAATAGCATTAGGTTTCCAGCCGGTAATATCTTGGCCGTTAAAAAAAACCTGGCCTTCTGTCGGAGTATACTGACCGGTAATTATATTAAAAATCGTAGTTTTACCAGCGCCATTAGGCCCAATTAGACCAAATAGTTGTCCAGCCTCAATCTGAAGAGAAAGTTCTCTAACCGCAATTAACCCACCAAACGCCATAGTGATGTTTTGAAGATCTAATACTGGTCTTGCATTGGTTGGTTCCATTGGTCCACCTCTTTCCTCCCCAGTTTCCGTAGTAACCACTCCCAGGAAAACTCCCAGGAACCACAGATTCCTTTACGATAATAGAGCATCAAGACAACCAAGAGAGCTGAAAAGACTACCATTCGCATACCGGGAACCCCAGGCAACTGGATAAAGCCCAAACTAAACGGAGCTTCCACCGTTCGTAACAGCTCTTGTAATACGGTAAAGATAATAGCGGTCAATACTGAACCGGTGATACTGCCTAAACCACCTAAGACTATAATAATCAGAAGGTTGAAGGTCATTGTAAACATAAAGAGGGTTGGCGAGATAGTACTGATTAAAATAGTCAACAGGGCTCCAGACACACCACCAAAAAAGCCGCTAACCACAAAAGCAATCATCTTGGTTTTAGTTACATTAATACCCATAGCTTCAGCAGCAACTTCATTGTCACGGATAGCACGCATAGCTCGTCCATAAGTAGAATTAACCAGGTTTTTAACAACTAAAATTGTAACTACCGCTGTTCCCCAGGTCCACCATAAGTTAGTCAGTTCCGGTAACCCTTTAATACCGAGAGCACCGTTAGTTACACTTAGTAAATTATTAGCTAAGACAATAATAATTTCACCAAAGCCAAAAGTCGCAATAGCCAAGTAGTCGCCCTTTAAACGCAAACAAGGCCAACCGACTATAAAAGCCCCTATTCCTGCTATTATCCCGGCAGCCAATAACGCTACTATAAACAACTGCGGTGGTAGCGAAAAACTACCTAAGGGCCAAACCATCGGTTCTAAGAAATAGACCATCTCTTTTTGGGCCACCGGTAAAAGAAGAATTGCAGCGGTATAACCGCCTAAAGCCATAAATCCATTAGGTCCTAAAGATAATTCTCCAACAACACCATTAATTAAGTTAAAGCTAACTGCTGCCGTAATATAAATTGCGGCAGTATTAGCCACCCGCGAATAATAGCTGTTTAAATTACCGCTAGCCCACCAAATAGCAGCAGCTAATAACAGTAAACTGATACTTGTTAAGGTTACCTGTGTTGATCTTTTCATATCACACCTTCTCCTTCTGGGTTTCACCCATCAATCCAGTTGGTTTAACCAGCAGGAAGATAATGAGAAGGGCGAAAACAAAAGCATCTCGATACCCAGATAAGTTTGGCGCAAAAGCGACGCTTAAGATCTCCACCAAACCGATGAGTAATCCACCAATCATGGCACCGGTAATATTCCCGATACCACCGACAACCGCGGCGGTAAAAGCCTTCCATCCAGGGTACATGCCCATCAGTGGTTGGATCTGCGGATACTTACAAGCCCACAACATTCCGCCAGCCGCAGCTAAGCCTGAACCTAAGGCAAAGGTATAAGCGATTACCTTATCAACGTTAATACCCATAAGCCTTGTCGCCTCAATGTCCTTAGCCACAGCCCGCATAGCCATGCCGATTTTGGTGTGGTAAATAATATAGAGTAATAGCGCTAACAAACCTAAGCTGATTAGCGGAACCCAAATGCTAACTCCGGTAATCCGGAGGCCACCTAAATCGTAATTTTTCCCCATCAGCACCGGAACCGGAAAACCTTTAGGCCGAGCACCTAAAACCACAATAGCTAAGTTCTCAATAAAAAAGGATACCCCTACAGCAGTTATCAACATTGAAATTCTTGGTTCATCCCGTAGCGGTCGGTAAGCAATACGCTCCACAATCATACCGACCCCAGCGGTCAAAATAATAGTTAAGATCGCTGCTAGTACCCACGGAATCTTAAACATCACTACGGTAAAAAATGCGATATAAGCGCCAATCATAAAAATATCGCCGTGGGCAAAGTTAATTAACTGCAAAATACCATAAACCATGGTATAACCAATGGCTATTAGCGCGTAGAGGCTCCCGAGGCTAAGACCGTTTAATAATTGTTGAATGAATACAACTAAACTCATAGAGCCACCCTTTTCTTAGTAATGCCTTGACGGTAAAGAAGGGGTGTCAAGCAAATGACACCCCAATACGCACAGTCAGGGCTTATTAATCAGGATGAACGGTAGTAACGTATTCCCAATCGCCATTAACAGCTTTGCGGATAACCACAGATTTGATAGCGTCACCGTTTTCGATTGAGACGGTACCGGTGAATAACTCCAAGTCTTTAGTGTTTTCTAGCGCTTCCCTAATTTTCACCGGGTCGGTAGAATTAGCTCTTTCAATCGCCTTAATAACAAGCAGATAAGAGTCGGCACCTAAAGCCCCAAAAGCATTAGGATCTTTACCGTATTTTTCCCGGTATTTTTGCACATAAAGTTTGCCCAATTCATTGGTAGCTGCTTTTTCGTGCCATAAAGCTGTATTCAGCATGCCACTAACAGCATCTTTACCAATTTCGAAAAACTCAGGGGAATCGGCACCATCGCTGAGAAGTACCGGCATATTTAGCCCCAAAGCCCGGGCTTGTATCGCAATTAAGGCATCTTCTGTATAATAGTTCGGTACATACATAACATCAGGGTTAGCCGTTTTAATACTAGTTAATTGGGCACTAAAGTCCTGATCGCCAGCCCGAACAAACTGGTTAACTACAACTTTTCCGCCAAGACGTTTGAATTCTTGAGCAAAAACCTGGCCTAAGGCAACACAGTAGTCATTGGTAATATCTGAAAGTACAGCCGCTGTCCGTGCACCTAAATCGTTATAAGCATACTGGGCAGCGATCTTACCCTGATAATCATCACGGAAACAAGCGCGAAATACGTATTGTTTGCCCTGAGTTACTAGCACCGCAGTAGTCGATGGGCCCACAATTGGGGTGCGATACTTTTCAGCGATCGGTCCGGCAGCTAACATGTTACCGGAAGTCATTGGTCCAATAATCGCGACCGCTTTATCTTTCTCGATTAATCTACTGGTAGCATTAGCAGATTCGACCCGATCAGACTTATTATCTAACGGAACCAGTTTAATCGGACGACCAAGTACCTCTTTAGGTAACAGCTCGTAAGCTAGTTCAATACCTTCTAGCCCCATCTGACCATAAGCAGCTACCGCGCCGGTCAACTCTAAATTAAGACCAATAATAATGGGATCAGCAGCAACCGCTGCCAGAGAAAACAAAAGAACAAACGCAAAGGTGAGAATAAAGACTTTTCTGCTCACTGCTCACTTACCTCCTTCAAATTTAAAACCAAGAACAACTCGAAACTACTTCGGGGAATCTCACTACTGACTACTACCCCCGAACCTCACCCCCTTATTATAAGGAAGTTTACCCACTTAAAAGATGGATAGTTAGATTATTATTTGCTTAATTGTACACTATTTCCTGCCCAAAAGCGATGAATATTCAAAAAATCGAACTAATTATTACGAATGGCGATTAAGAACTCTTAAACTCAACTGAATTAGTTACTGCAAAATCAGGAATTAGTTGGAGAAACTTAGCTACTGTTGGTCCGATGACTACAACAGAAATAAGAGTACCTAGCCCTACGCTACCACCTAGTAAAAAGCCGGAACTGGTGGCAACGAAATCCATAACAATCCTGATTCTACCAATCGGCCAACCATGTCTGAAATGGAGAGCCAACATCAGTTGTTCAATCGGCCCCTCCCCTAGATTACCGGCTACATAAAGGGCCACTCCAAAACTTAAAATTAAAAGCCCCAATGCGAGAACTCCCAGTTGTCCTAGAAATAACTGCGGTGTCGTAACTAGCCCTTGGGAGAAATCGATAATAAGGCCGACTAACATCATATTGATCAAAGTGCCCAAACCTGGTTTGCGCCGGTAGATTAAGTAAACCCCAGACATGAATAACAGCCCCTGTAACTGAGCTGCTCTCCCTACTGAAATCTGCAAAACATTACTTACACCTAGAGAGAGCACTGTCCACGGATCAACCCCAATCCCAGCTGTGATTACTAGAGAGATACCTAAACCCATTAAAGTATTACCCGCTAGGACACGGAATAGTTTGCGTTTAAACATCGAGTAGTTCCCGTTGGGCTTTAACTAAATCGGCGATAGAAGTATCGCCAAGAACCTCTAGAACCTGACGTTGTGCTTTGGCCCAGACATTTTTAAGAGGACAATGGGTTTGATTAGGACAGGTCTTCCCATGTTGTACTAAGCAGCGACTAACAGTAATCGGCCCTTCAACAGCTTCAATTACAGCAACCAAAGTAATCTGACTCGGGTCAGCCGATAACCGTATCCCCCCCTTAGGACCCCGGACCGCTTCTACCCAACCAGCTTTACTAAGTATAGAGACCAGTTGTGGTACCAGGTTAGCAGGTACACTACGCCTTTCTCCTACCTCCCGGCTAGCCAAAAAATCTTCCTGAGGTGAGAGCGCTAACTCCAACAATAAGGAGATGGCATATTCTGCTTTTTTGGTAATATCCAACCTCACTCCTCCTATCCATGGATCAACTGAGGTAGGCACCGGGTACATACCCAGACCGCATCCCCGTGGATCCGAACCGGCAATAGCGGCGCCTCATCATCAGTATTATTACAACGATGACAAAAAATAGCTGCGGCATCACGTTCCGGCATTGTAGTTAAATGTTCTTCAACCGCCACCTGATCGAAAGCAGGAGCCTCCCGCTCTTCGATGCTTAGTGCGCCAGTAGGACAGACCCCAAGACAAAATCCGGCTCCATCGCAAAGTTCTTCCCTTATTACTTTTGCTTTACCGTTAATAATGGTAATGGCACCCTCTGCACATGGTGCTACACATTTTCCACATCCGTTGCATAATTCCTCATCTATTCTAACGATTTTTCGGCGCATATACCAACATCCCTTCTTAAATGAAATTGCTTACCTAAATAGTTAACTTAAATATAGCATGATTTAACGCTCTTTGTCTACTTCCCTTAATAATGAAGCTCCTGACTATAATCAGGAGCTTCTAGCTTCGGGAATTGTTGAATTTTAATTTATAATTTAAATAACCGAACGGCGTCTTGCAGTTCTTGAGCCATCTCGGCCAGGCTTTGACTGGAAGATGCAATCTCAGCTACAGCAGCGTTCTGTTCTTCGGAGCTAGCAGAAATCTCTTCAGTACCGGCTGCGGTCTCTTCAGCGGTTGCAGCTACAGACTCTACTGCCCGTACTACTGCGTCACTACCGTAACTTAATTCTTGAGCAGCTTTATTAACCTCTTGTATCCTGTTAACTACAGTAGCAACGGCTTGGTGAATTTCTTGGAAAATCTCCCCGGCCCGGTTAACTAAATCAGTACCAGCAGCTACTTCCCTACTACTACTTTCAGTAGTTTGTACCGCTTTACCGGTTTCTTGCTGGGTAGCTTGGATTAAACTGGCGATCTGATCGGCTGCTTGTCTACTTTGTTCGGCTAATTTACGAACTTCCTCAGCAACGACTGCAAAGCCTCGTCCTTGTTCTCCGGCCCGAGCTGCTTCAATCGCTGCATTAAGAGCTAACAAGTTAGTCTGTTCAGCGATAACCGTAATAACTTCAACAATTTGTCCGATCTCTTGGGACATGGAGCCTAGTGAATTAATAGCCGTAGTGGTTTGCTGCGCTGATGCTTGGACCGCTTGCATCTGGCTAGCTGCCTGTTGAACCAGTTCCTCACCGATCTTAGCTATTTGCACAGCTCCGTCGGCGTCAGTGGTCATATCCTGTGACAATGTGGCTACACTTTGAATAGATATAGACATTTTTTCAACAGCTGAGCCGCTATCAGAAGCTGCCCGAGCTTGGTCATCAGCGCCAATGGCCAACTGGTTGATGGTTTCGGTTACCTGTTGGGTTGTGTTGCCTACTTCATCTGCTGAAGCTGATAATTGTTGGGATGCGGC
>DHRX01000169.1:12452-17575 GCA_002408345.1 Firmicutes bacterium UBA5301
CGCAGGTTTTTAATAGCTTGATTAACCGCTGCAGCCATCCGACCAATTTCATCGTGAGTTTTTACATCGACCTGCTGACCTAAGTCACCATCTGCTAAAGCCAAGGCCACATCATGAACCTTGTTAATGGGAAGTAACATATAGCGCACCATAAAGATAGTCAATGCGCTGACAATAATTAGAGACACTACTATTATTAATAGAGCTTGGTTCCTGATGCCATTAAGTTTGTTAACGGTCTCTGCTCGTGACATTAAAACCTTAATGTAACCTTTAAGACTACCTTCGTAGTCGGTAAACGGTACAAGAACTACTGAGTTTAGTTTGTCTTGAGTTAAATAATGCTGCATTTTCCCATTGCTCACCATTGCAGCAAGGGCTTTGGAATCTGTAGGGAATGGATCGGTTTCAACGGTGCCGGCCAGTTTATCAGTACCGGCATTATCCCAAGCTACAGAGCCTTGGTCCGGGAGCCTATAAATAAAGTAAGTCCCCGGTACAGATTCATTAAGATGTTGTAAAAAGTGTTGACCAAAATCAAAGCCATACTCAGCGCTACCAACATGACGCCCAAGATGGGTGACTGGAACGACAACCCTAAAACCAAAACCATCCTTGCCTTCTTCCAAACCCTTAACTAAGCGTTGTTCGTTATTACAGGCTACAACGGTTTTGCGAAACCCAGATAAGTCGTCACCATATTTTTCTGGAGATTGAAGGCGAAGAAAAGAAATGGCCGGTGGGGTATGAAAATGAAACTGTGCTACCCCTTTTTCTTTAATAGCAGCGTAGACAGGTCCTAATAACATGGAAAGCCTTTCCCTGTCCCGTGCAGCAAAAGCGGCGCTAACCTCGGGGTTCGTTACCACCGATAGAATAGAAGTTTCAGCCTGATCCAACTCATTCTCCATTGAGTTTTGCACAGTTGATTCGATTATATTGTAGATTTCTTGCTCATTATCAGCAATTATTTGTAGTTGTCCATTATAACTAAAGTACATTAATGTGCCAATGACTAATACAAAAAGTACGAGAATTACTAACAAAAGCTTACCACGAATGGAACCAAAAACGCCACCAAACGCACCCGGATTTTCATCTTTCATAATTAAAACACCTCTGGATATTATTGAAAATGCTGGACAAGCATACTGTTTTTTACAGGAACTGTCAAGTTATCAATGTCTATTATTATTGCTTATAGGGTAATTAGGTAGCGCTTGGTAAACCAAGCTAATCAATGAGGGTATTAGAGAAAGACCCTTGTCTGCATCGGTAATTAGCTATTATAATATCGTTGCCGTCGTACTATCTTTTAGTAGAAATGTGACTAATGAAGTTTATTATTTGGAAAGGGGCCTTTTAGTGCTAAAGCCCTGGTTAAACAGGTATTCCGCAGTATTTTTATCTTTTGTTTTTATATCCTCTTGGGGAGTTATTGACTATTTGATAGAAATAGGGCTTCCTATATCTCCCCATATTAGCCATATAGTTCTCTATGGTATTATGCTAACAATTGGTAGTATTGGTGCATGGTATTTAGGCTATCTACACGAACAAGTCTATAAAGCTGCTATCATTGACCCTTTAACTAAGCTTTTTAACAAAAGGTACTTTTATGACACTTCAGAACAGCTAATAAAACTGGCAAAGAAAACTGGAGCACCTCTGACTTTTGCAGTTGTAGATGTTGATAGGTTTAAAGACTATAATGATACATACGGCCATTTAGCTGGAGATGATGCTTTAAAGACTATAGCTGCATCATTTAATAGTCATATTCGCAAACAAGATATAGTTGCCCGCTTTGGTGGTGATGAATTTATCTTCCTCTTTCCCTTTACAAAAGTTGACGAAGCCACAAAAATAATGGAGCGAATAAATTTATCAATACATAAAGCTGTTGATTATACGGTAGGAGTTTCTATTGGTATCGCTTCTTTTCCCGAAGATGGCAAGACAGTTAAAGAACTTTTGTATATCGCTGATAAAAATATGTATTGCTGTAAACGCATGCCACGCTAGTATTGATTACAATAGCCGTTTTTAAATGGCGAAGGGACTTGAGTTTTTCAAGTCCCTTCATGGCAAAGATAGTAACCAAGCCTGTAAGCCGAGTTTTGTCATGGGTGATCATCTATCTGGGATGCCAGTTACCTGACACCTCTAGCAACCAACCCGGGAGAAAAGCGGGCCGCTTCATCTCTCCCCTATTTGGTCTTGCTCCGGGTGGGGTTTACCTAGCCGACCGGTTACCCGGTTCGCTGGTGCGCTCTTACCGCACCGTTTCACCCTTACCGTCAGCGACGGCGGTTTCTTCTCTGTGGCACTGTCCTTGGGGTCGCCCCCACTGGGTGTTACCCAGCACCCTGCCCTTTGGAGCTCGGACTTTCCTCGCAGCTAAATGCTACGCGATCACCTGACCTAGTTACTTTCTTTTTTGTGCTTATTTATTATAGCATTCCAGCCTTAACAAAACAATAGCTAGCTCCGGGTAGCGCTGAGCAGATCTTTGTAAGTATCGGGATCCATGCCGACCTCTGATCGCTTACCATGAACATCAGAACCACTCTTTTGGGCGCACTCTACACAGCGTTTAGTCTCAGGCAAGGCTTCCAGACGCTCGGGCCTGATCGGTTTGCCGCATAGCTCGCAGTTCTGTTTCATTGTACGCCCCCCTTTCTGGCCTAGAAGACGGTAAACATTGGCTTAGGTAACACTATTGGATAAACCTCTACACCGCCTTGAACGACCTTAATTTGATCTTGCAAATATTCAGTAAGGGCTGGAACAATTAACTGTTCAGTCACATCATGGCCTGGGTCCACCAGTAGTAAGCCTAAATCCTCAGCTACTTGAGCCTGGTGGTACTTAAGATCAGCGGTAACATAGGCATCCGCTCCTGCTCGGCTAGCCTGGCGAATAAAATCAGCACCGCTGCCGCCTAATACCGCCACTTTTCCTATCTGCTTCGGTAAATAACCGGCTATTCGCAAAAACCCACAGTCTAATGACTTCTTGACTTTAACCAAAAACTCCTCGGTACCCACCGGTTCCGCTAAACGACCAACCCGACCAAAACCTAGGCGGTACCCCTTATTAGCCAAGGGAAACAAATCATAAGCTACCTCTTCGTACGGGTGTGCTTCTAACATTTTATTTAGAACCGGAGAAAGCAGGTTCTGAGGAACGATAGTTTCGATCTTCACTTCAGCAACTTGCTCTAGTCGATCCAGCTCGCCTAAAAATGGCTGGGCCCCTGCTTCTGGTTTGAAAGTACCAATTCCTGGCGTATTAAATGTGCAATGGCTGTAATTACCAATAAAGCCGGCTCCAGCTTCTCCTAAAACTGCCCGGACCTGATCTTGATAATCTTCGGGTACAAAGACCGCTAATTTGAATAATTTTTCTGCAAAAGTCTCTACCAATACTTTATGATTAACTAACCCTAGGCGTTCCGCCAAGAGAAAGCTAACGCCACCTTCAGCTACATCTAAATTTGTGTGAGCTGCAACAACATTAATCCCCAAACGGGAGGCTTCTAGGGCTAGCTTTCCTGCTTGAGTATCTGTTGTCAGATTGTTCAACGGTTTAAAGAAAAGGGGATGGTGGGTAACGATTAACTCCGCACCCTGATCAGCAGCGGTTGCCACTACCTCCTCGGTTAAATCTAAAGCCACTACAACTTTGGATACCGCAGCGTCAGCATTCCCTAACTGCAAACCAACATTATCCCATTGAGCTGCCGTCGCAAAAGGTGCCCATTTATCTATAAGCTTTACAATATCTTTGACCCGCATAACTTCTCTTCCAACTCCCAAATAATCTGTAGCTTTTCCTCTAGCGCCTGTCGCCGTTGAACGGTTTTAACGTTTTCCGGCATCTTATTAAGAATTCGATTAATCCCGTCTTTTTTTTCTTGCAGAAAACCCGCTGCTTGCTCAATATCTTCACAGCTTAACAGCGGAGTTAACTCCAGTAGCGTCAATAAAGAGGCCTCTTTACTAACTCCAAAAGCTTTATTAAATAAGTTTTCCAGTTGCTCTTTTAAATCAGCATCAGTAGCTCCAGGTTGCAAAATAGCCCCTGACTGAGCACCAGGAACTGCCGTAATTATCTCGTACCACCGAAATTCATGAACCAACAACTCTTGGGTTATCGAAAAACCGTTTAAAAGTAAATATCTACGAAGCTGATGCGGATAATCCATTGGCCCCAGGATCAATTTTACCAATTTTTTAGTTACCTGTTTACCACGCCGAAGAATCTCCTCAATAGTAGAGCTTCCTAGTCCAGCAATAATAGCTACCTCAACTTCTCCAGGAGCTAAGCAATCAATACCATAGCCTTTACGAATCTCAACCACATCGGTTAATTGGGCCTTAGCAATCTTTTGAACCGCTTGGTAGTAAGGCCGATCATTGTATTCAACACCAATAATTGTCCGGTGCTGATTAAGGTGGGCCAGCTCGATGGGAACTGCAGCATGATCAGTGCCAACATCAACAACCCCCAACTCTAGTGGAACTAAAGAAATTATCGTATTTAGACGTTCCGACAGAGGCACCAACATCCACCCTATTAACAAACGATTCAATAACTTGTATTTTCTACGAAATCGGTAATCTTCCCTTTAAATAAAAAAACCGCCATTACTGACGGTTATCTTTATAATGGTGGGCCCACCTGGATTCGAACCAGGGACCGACCGGTTATGAGCCGGTGGCTCTGACCGCTGAGCTATAGGCCCACATATTCAATGCAAAGACCATTATACGCTATCTTTTCTTAAAGGTCAACATCGACTAGGGTTAATCGAGAAAGTCCTTTAATTTTCGGCTCCGGCTAGGGTGCCGCAGTTTACGCAAAGCCTTGGCTTCAATCTGCCGAATTCGTTCCCGGGTAACACCAAAAACTTTCCCAACCTCTTCTAGGGTGCGGGCCCGACCGTCATCTAAGCCGAACCGCAAACGTAAGACCTTCTCTTCCCGAGGGGTTAAGGTTTCCAGTACCTCTTCTAGCTGTTCCTTTAGCAAAGAATACGCAGCCGCTTCTGCTGGAGCTGGTGAATCCTCATCCTCAATAAAATCTCCTAAGTGACTATCTTCTTCTTCACCAATAGG
>DHRX01000069.1:0-6934 GCA_002408345.1 Firmicutes bacterium UBA5301
GCCCAAAGAAACATAGTGGCTCGTGGCGATTGGACCGACCATCCAATAGTATTTAAGCCGGAAACCAGCAGATCCCGCCGACGTTGGTAGGTAGCGACAGTAGCACGGACAGAGTCTTGAGGACCAGTTAGAGCAGCAACGGCAGCTTTTTGCAGGGGATTAAAGGGACCATAGTCGGTATGGCCTTTCATTTCTGCTAACACGGCTAGGATCTCAGAGTTACCCATGGCGTAGCCGATGCGGCAACCAGCCAGATTATAGGTTTTAGAAAGAGAGTTAAATTCGACTCCGACCTCTTTGGCTCCTGCGGCTTGGAGAAAACTAGGAGGCCGGTAACCATCAAAAGATAGTTCACTATAGGCAGCATCATGGAGCACCAAAATTCGGTGTTTACGAGCAAAAGCAACAACTTCTTGGAAAAAATCTAAGGAAACAGTAGCGGCAACAGGGTTAGCCGGAAAGTTTAATATCATTAACTTGGCTTTTTCAGCTATTGGGTCTGGAATCAAGTCTAAACGGGGCTGAAAATTATTTTCAGCTGTTAGGGGCAAGGGATAGACTTGGGCACCAGCTAATATTGGCCCGGCTTGATAGATCGGGTAGGCAGGATCAGGCACTAACACCAGGTCACCAGGGTTGAGGAGTGCGAAACAAATATTAGCTAACCCTTCCTGGGAACCTAATAGCCCCATTACTTCCCGGTCTGGATCTAATTGCACTGCGAACCGTTGGGCATACCACTGGGCTACCGCTTGACGAAAATTTTCTGAGGCCTGCAGTGTGTAGCCATAATTAGCTGGGTTAGCGACTTCGTGAGAGAGGGCGTCTATGATATGAGGGGCTGGTGGCAGGTCAGGGCTACCAATACTAAGGTCAATTAGTTCGTGGCCATCTGCTATAAGCTGACGCTTTCTTCCAGCGATTTCGGCAAAAATGGCACCAGCAGCTTGCTGCAAACGGTCAGCACGATACATTATTTCCATTCCTCCTCGGATTTTGGGTAAATTGATATTACTATTCTCAGATTAGCGCGAACCTCCTGCTTTGGTTGGAAAAAGCTTTACCGGAAAAAGGTACCGAGGTGTGCCAAGAGGGGAGCATTTTGCCGCCAAATTCGGTCAAATTGCTGTAGCGGTAAAGGGTTGATCCCCCGGCCAATTTCAATAGTAAAACCAGGACGTTGATAGTGGTCAATGAACCAGTCCTTAAAACCACCGGAGCCAGCTTCTTGGGGGTTAGATCCAATCAAGGTATAGCCAGATAAGCGGGAGAGCTCACGAGCGATACGACGGGCGGTAGGTGGTGCTTTTTTCTTGTAGTTCCAATAGATTACCTCCCCTTGTGAGTGGTAGGCAATTACCATCTCTGGTATTAATTTACGGGTGAATTGGGCTACCGCTCGGGATTCAGGCTCTGATTCTGGACTTTCTCCGGCAAAATACTTAGGAGCCGGAAGTTTGGGACCGTTTAAGTAGGCTTTATGCCAATCGGCCTGAAACTGGCGGTTTAAATCGACCCCCCGTATATTGGCTTTCCAATAGCGAAAATTATTGTTGCCATAATTCCAGCGCCAGAGGGTAGAACGGTATTGGCTAGGGATTTCGTTAAGACCTTCCCGAACTAAAGTTACACCATCAGGGTTAACCATTGGCGTAATCCAGAGCGAGACCTGAGTTGAGAGTTGCGCCAAATTAACGCCCCAAAAAAGAGCGCCTTTTTCTAGGGCTTCTAAGTAGGCGTTGATAAAGTGGAGGAGTACCGCTGCAGTTAACCACTCATTGCCATGGTAAGCGCCGCTTAAATAGATGGATTTAGTACCTTGGCCCAGACGAACTGTCCAGAGTTGGCGACCTAACAGCGAGGCACCGATACTTTTTATTTCTAAGGAATATTTTTTAGCCAGGGCGGTTAGTTGAGCGGTTAGTTCGGTATAGCCAATGTTAGTAGGATGACCGAGCTTCAGCATAAAAACAGCCCACCTTTTAAGTTAAGGTGGGCTATTATATGCGCAATCGGTTTAATTCGTCTTTTAATAGTTTTCAGCTAATACTTCATAGTAGCTTTGCGGGTGGTAGCAGGCTGGGCATTCATTAGGAGCTTCGGCTCCAGTATGGATGTAACCACAGTTGCGGCACTTCCATTGAACCGGTTGAGCCTTCTTAAAAGTACTCCCAGATTCTAAATTGCCTAATAAAGATTTAAATCTTTTTTCGTGGGCCTCTTCGACTTCACCGACTTCACGGAACCAGGTAGCTATTTGGGGGAACCCTTCTTCTTCAGCTACTTGAGCAAACTCTTTATACATAGTAGTATGCTCATAGTTTTCGCCGTCAATAGCAGCTTTGAGGTTAGCGGCGGTATCGCCTAAGCCTTGGAGAAATTTGAAGGCTGTTTTAGCGTGTTCTTTTTCGTTGTCAGCGGTTTCTAGAAAGATACCAGCAATTTGCTCATACCCTTCTTTCTTGGCGATGGAAGCAAAATAGGTGTACTTATTACGAGCTTGAGATTCGCCGGCAAAGGCAGCCTCTAAGTTCTGTTTGGTTTTGGTGTTCTTTAATCCTGGGATGTTGAAATCCATAAGAATTGACCTCCTTAAAGTTATCAGTAATAGTTACTAAGAACATTATAACTGAAAGTACCAAAGATTTCAAGGGACGGAATTTTCTTTAGTGTTTCCAGTTTGGTGTCTTTCACTCCAGTGAATTACCAAAATGGCACTAATGACCAAAAGTAGCCCGGATAACTGGTAAAAAGACAATTTTTGATTAAAGAAGAGAAAACTATAAATAGCGACAATCGGTAGTTCGCAGGCGCTAATTATGGAAATCGGTCCGGCTCCTAATAGGGCGATGCCCTTGAGAAGCAGGAAAAATGGTATTAATGAAGCAACGATGGTAGTACCTAGAGCCAGAAGTACACCGGGCCATGGGAGACCGCCGCTCCAGAGATAACGGGGCGGAGCAATAAAAAATAGGGCAGCGGTAGAGGCGAACTGGGATATAGTTAGAGCTGCTAAAGGTGAGACAACTGTGAGAACTCGTTCCCCTTGGAGATTGTAAAATGCGGTACATATTGCGGAACCTAAGGCTAAGGCTATACCCAAAAGGTTAAAGGTACCGTTGCCTAAAGTATTTACAGAAAGGTAAGAACCCAAAAAAGTAAGGGCAACCGCTAGCCAGTGGTAATTGGTAACCTTCTTTTTTAACCAGAAGGTGCTACCTAGAATTACTAGGGCAGGGTAAGTATAGAGCAAGATAGTAGCCATAGCTGGAGATAAATAGCGGATTGACCAGGTGAAACAGATGTTGGAGAGCATAGTTCCTACTAAACCAAGCAGTACTAATTGGCGTAAAGTCTGGAGTGGTAATTTAAGATCTTTCCAGCCTTGATGTAAGTTAACCAAAAGTAGTAGAGCGCTGGCTAATAAGGATTGGAGCGAAAGAAGCTCCCAGGGCTGTAGATAATTATAAGCATATTTTACCCAGATTGAGTAAGAGGCAAATGTGAAAGCCGAACCTAAGGCGGCTACAGTTCCTAATAGAATTTTACCGGGAAGATGCAAAAAAATAATCTCCTTTTATTGTGATAACTTAGGTTCATTATAAAATAGTTCTTTGATTCTGTGAACTTAATAGGTTACCAATCCGTCTAAATAGTAAGAACCGGAGGTCCAGCTTTGACTACGGAAAACGAACAAATTATTATAGCAAGGGCACGTCAGGGTGAGGAAGAAGCCTTTACCTTATTGGTCAATAAGTACGGCCCGCGGTTGCAGCAGATGGTTTTAGCTATGGTTCGGAACCCTTATGATGCCGAGGATATTGTTCAGGAGGCTTTTCTAACGGCTTTACAGCGGTTAGAGACTTTTAAGGGGGACTCATCTTTTGGCACCTGGTTATACCGAATCGCTTATAACCGTACTATTGATACCCTCCGTCGGCAGCGAGAAGTGACGGTGGAAACAGTTTATAGCTCTAGTCGGGAAGAACCGTCGGATTTTGGCCAACTCGATAGTAAAGCGGAGATTAGTAAAGCCCTAGAGGTTCTTAGCCCGGAACAGTTAGGGGTAGTATTTTTACGGCATTACCAAGATTATAGTTTGCGGGAGATTGCTGCAACTTTAAATGTGCCTATCGGTACGGTAAAGAGCCGTTTATATTATGCTTATAGCCGGCTGCAAGCTGAACTTTCCAAGATACGGGAGGCAGAGCAGAAGTGGAGCATCTAAATTTTACGCAGCTTAACGAATACCTAGACGATGAGATAAATAAGGATAAACTAGAGTTGGTACGGGCCCACCTTTTTAGTTGTACCCAGTGTCAACAGGAATTAAGCAGGATTAAGGATCTGCGGACACAGCTGACTAAAGAGGTCCAAACCTTAGGTGGAGATGTTAAACCTGCTTTAGGCTGGGAGAAACGGTTGCATCAACGTTACCGGGAAACCTATAGAGTAAAACCCCAATGGAACAGAAGTTGGGGACGGCCGGTTATAGCAGCTCTGGTGGCTCTACTTTTATTAGCTCTCTATTTGCCGCTCCAGAATCGGGTTCCACTTCGGCGACCCTCGGGACCGTCAGTACTGGAACCGATTGAGAATTTGCCAAGTCCCCACAAAGAGCTGCGCCTATTTGGTTTGGATCAGCAGAAGGTGCCTGAGTCTTTAGAAACTCGGCCGGAAAGAGCGGTAGTCTATACCTCTACTAATGAAGATGAACTGGAGCAGGTCTATCAGGAGCTTCAGAAAGCAGGGTTACAACCGGTCCGGCGGGGGAATGAGATTTTGGTTGAACGGATAAATTTGCAGGAAGCGGAGAGGCTAATTGCCGAAATTACCAAGAAATAGGGGGAAACACGGTGAGGAGTGTAGCGGGGAAAATGGCGTTGGTGGTGGGTATAGTCTTTAGTTTACTCCTGAGTTGGGGGCTACTAGCTTCAGCCGATGGGTGGAGTGCTGAGAGCGGGACTTTCCGAGGCTATTATATAACGACTAAAACCCAGTGGGATAAGCTTAAGTCGCAACTGCCGCTACCTAATTCAGCCCGAAGCCTGAACCCCAATTTTGGAGAGTCCAGTTTAATTTTGGCTTATTGGGGGCAAAAGCCATCAGCTGGTTACCAGGTAACCATTGAAGGGGTGGAGGTGCAAGGGTCACAGGCTTTGGTCCAAGTGCGCTTAGTTGCACCGGCTAAAGATGCCTTTGCTGCAGCGGTAATTACCTATCCGGCTGACGCTAAAGTTGTTGAAGCAGCTAAGTTTACCATGGTTCACCAGGTAATCTTTCAGGATGCAGAAGGGCAAGTTTTGAACGAAGTATCTATACCGGTATCTCGGGAATATACGGTCCGCATAGGCGATACCCTCTGGAAAATTGCTAGGGCTAGGGGCTTATCAACGGAAGGGGAAATAATGGATTTTGTCCATCAAGTAATTGTTCGTAATCGATTAGCTAATGCTGAAGCTATTGTTCCCGGTCAGAAACTGCAGTTGCCGGGGATAACCGTTCTACCAGCGAGGGATTTAGCTTTAGAGCAGGAGACTCAAATTTATAAATTGCTGTTAGAAAAAGTTTCCCCTAATGTAGTTGGATTTGGTTATCAGGGAGAGGCTTTGTCGATCCAAGAGGCAGCGCCGAGTTATACCGGGTTACGGCGGGCAACACTTAACTATGTAGTGGAAGATCGTCCTGTTTTAATGGATTTACAGACCGAAACGGGCTATACAGCTGCAGGCCCTTGGGTGAAAGACCAAGCTGGCGTTGTGCTCTGTGATATCCGGGATGTAGAAGGGGCCAATGTAGTTAATTATTTATCTTTATCTCCTGACGGGCGTAGTTTAGTTATTGGGGCTAGAGGGTACGAAAATTTATTTGCAGTCTGGGCTATTGATCAACGTAAGCTGGGCCCGGTAGTTCGTTATTCTGATGAAATTATAACTAAAGTAGTTTGGGATCAAGGTTCAAATTATTTTACTGTAGAGTTAGCCGGAGCTTGGGGACGTTCACGCCTGGTAACATATAGTAAGGATGGGACCTCAACTAATTGGAATTTGGAAGAAAACTGGCCTCGGGGTTACAACTTAGCTAATCCCCGCTGGTTAGGGGTAGGCACTTACCTGAGCTTTGAAGCGGGAGCTTTGGGTATTCCTGTATCTACCGATAAATTATCTGGCCACTGGATCTTCGATCCGATAAAAGGTGACCTGCGCTCGGTAGAGGAAGGGGCTAGCCTATTGTAGTGGTTTTCTGCTTGTGATAGGATAACATTGTGATGAAGGATTTGTTTTTTATGCGCCAGGCTCTCCAGGAAGCAGAGCTGGCCTTGGCAAAAGGCGAGATTCCCATTGGGGCGGTTATTGTCAAGGATGGTCAGGTGATTGGGAGAGGACATAACCTCAAAGAAACCCGGAATGACCCTACTCTCCATGCTGAAATCGTGGCCATTAGTGCAGCAACTGCTCAACTAGGAACCTGGCGGTTGACCGGTACTACCATCTATGTTACAATTGAACCTTGCCCGATGTGCGCAGGTGCGTTGGTTCAGGCCCGAATAGACCGTTTGGTTTATGGGGCCGATGATTTAAAAGCTGGTGCGGTAGGCTCATTAATGGATATAGTTAGGGATCCTCGGTTAAACCATCAATTGGTGGTGACTAGAGGGGTTTTAGCAGAGGAAGCAACGGAATTGCTCCAAAGGTTTTTTGCTAAACTTCGTTAGTGTGGAGAGGTGGCTGAGTGGTCGATAGCGCTCGCCTCGAAAGCGAGTAGGTAGGTAGCCCCTGCCTCGTGGGTTCAAATCCCACCCTCTCCGCCAGATATATTCCTGTAATTGGTCTGGTCAAATCAGATTTTTTTGATATAATAGTTTGTGGATCTTTTTAAGTTGATAGTTTTTGCGGAGAGATGGCCGAGTGGTCGAAGGCGCACGCCTGGAAAG
>DHRX01000069.1:7043-7225 GCA_002408345.1 Firmicutes bacterium UBA5301
GTCGAAGGCGCACGCCTGGAAAGCGTGTATCGGGGGAACTCGATCGTGGGTTCAAATCCCACTCTCTCCGCCATTTATTCTCTAAAAGTTTGGCTGTGCTAGGCGGGGACGTAGCGGCGCCCTGTACTCGTAATCCGCTATAGCGAGGCTGAATTCCCGTTTCTAGGCCGACTTTTGTGAAG
>DHRX01000069.1:7442-8859 GCA_002408345.1 Firmicutes bacterium UBA5301
CGTCAGGTCCGGAAGGAAGCAGCGGTAAGTAAATTCCCCTGGGTGCCGTAGGAGCGCCTGGCCCGAGTTGGCTACTGGGGTAACGTTCGGAAAAGTTCGGTCGAAAAATGGGTGCACAGCCAATTGAAATCTGTTAGATTAAACCACGCTCCATGGCAGAGTGTGGTTTTTTCATCCTTGAAATAGGGCCCACCTTTATTCTTTGTCCCTATAAATAGATTTATTCTCGGAAAGGGTATAGGTGAAGTATTTTCCGGTACAGGGGTTACCGGGGCAAATTTGCAGAGCGTTTTGACTAGGAATGGCAATTAGCGAAGCGATAGTTTTAAATGGCCGATCGGCTCCGGTATCATGACGACAAATCCCCTTGGGGAAGTGAACGTGGTCAGCCAAAATGGCTTGGAGGTTTTCTGGAGCAAAACTTTGGTGCTGATTAACTAAATATTGAAGGCGTTGGAAACGCTCTAAGGATTCCGGCCATTTGACTATACCGGTATCAAATTTTTGAAATTTTGATGCCAAAAAATGATTAGTATGAATTAATATTCCTTCTGAAGAGGGGCGAAGCAGGGCAGTTTGGCTGATAGTTGTCTCTAGGTTTAAACAGGTTGGTATAGAACCCAGCAGAAAATTGCGGGAGGCACTTCTAGGTGAATCGGTGATGATTTTGACCATTTCTAAGAGTTGGCTTTGTTCTAAAGCCCAGCGAACTAAAATGCTGGCCGGTAGTCCTTTTTGTACCCCAGCTGATTCCAATCCAGTGCTAATAGCTGTAAGCCCCTGGGTGTTAATTCCAGCCCAGCCTAAGGTGCCGGCTAAAGTTAGCATTAAAATAGAGTTTCTTGGGTTGGGGTACTTAATTTCCCTCAGGACAAGATGTTTCTCGGCCCAAGGATCGAAATCCAGGTTTAGGCCGATTAAACTTGAGTGTTGGGGCTCAGAACGAATGGATACCGAGAGGGCTGTTCCTTCTAGGAAGCTACCGTAGAGGAACTCGTTGATGGTCTGCAGAAATAAAATCTGTTCAGCTTGGATACCGGTGGCTGCGGCAATGCCACAAATTTCTTCCCAAAGGTGGGGCGTAAAGCGCTGTATATAGGGCTGAAAATAATTTACTGCTTTTTGGACGAGGAGTTTGGGGGGGACACCTAACCTGTGGGCTAATAACTCCTGGGTTTCTTCCAGGCAGTCACGGATCTGCTCTAAACACTGTAGCCCATATTCTTCTCCTAATGTAAAGGGCTCGCCGGTACAAACTACTTTTTGAATCATAACACTAGCCCTCCTTACTCACCAAACTTGCTGTAAATATAAATAATTCCTCTGTTAAATAGGAAAAGAGGCAAAGGGAAGTGAATACTTAGCGGGGAAGGAGAGCCCTTATGACGTATATTTCACTTTACCGTAAATGGAGACC
>DHRX01000069.1:9088-9352 GCA_002408345.1 Firmicutes bacterium UBA5301
TCATGCGTATCTGTTTTCAGGTCCTCGTGGTACCGGTAAAACTACAGTAGCCAAATTATTGGCAAAGGCTCTCAATTGCACTAATGGCCCGATCCCAGAGCCTTGCGATCAATGCGAAAACTGCCGGCAGATAAGGGAAGGTGTTTCCTTGGATGTAGCGGAAATTGATGGCGCTTCCAACCGAGGTATCGATGAAATCCGAGATTTACGGGAGAAGGTCCGGTTTGTTCCGAGTCAGGGACGCTATAAGGTCTATATTATAGA
>DHRX01000111.1:0-3677 GCA_002408345.1 Firmicutes bacterium UBA5301
CTCTATTTTCTTGATACGGGGCTTTGTGCCTACTTAACTAAGTGGACAACACCGGAGGCGCTAGAAGCTGGTGCTATGTCTGGGGCATTCTTTGAAACATGGGTAGTAAGTGAGATTATCAAGAGCTACTACAATGCCGGGAAGCGACCACCGCTCTATTACTATCGGGATAAAGACAAGAAAGAGATTGACTTGGTTATCTATGAAAATAACACACTTTACCCGATTGAGNNCCGGGGATGCGGGAACTCCAGATTGAGAGCGCTGACTTAACTAAGACATTTGCTGATATCGGCGAATTAGCGCAGAACTGTCGCTTTAGAGATTGCCGCCATCTTCAAGAACCCGGTTGTGCAGTACGGGAAGCGGTGGAAAGAGGCGATATTTCTCCGCAGCGTTTCAGCAGCTACCAAAAACTACAGGCAGAGTTGGACTATACGGGGCTAAATTCACGTCAAATTGAGCAGGAGAAGATTACTCGGATGTTTGGTGGCAAGGGTGAGCTTAAACAGGCAAGGGGTTTTGCTAAAGAGAAAAACAAGCGGCGGTAGATAACACACTTTACCCGATTGAGATCAAAAAGAGTTCTAACCCAGGGAAGGATGCGATCAAGCATTTTAATGTGCTAGCTAAAACAGGGCTGCCTGTTGGTGCAGGCGGTGTGATCTGTTTGTCCAGCCAGTTACTACCGTTGGATAAACAAAATTGGTATGTGCCGGCCTGGCTAATTTAGGCATGAACTTTCTTTCCGTCCCCAACGTCAAAGGTTAGGTACTATTAAATATTACAGGGGAGGCCTTCTTTTGAAACGTATACTAGCTGTAGTAGGTATTATCTTAATCTTCGGAGTTATCGTAGTATCTAATCGACTACAGGAAAACAGAGTAATTGTCGAGTTTAACACCTTGGTGGCTAAAGACAATGTCACTCCGGCCGAGCTTATTGGTTATATAGATGAAAATATTAATGTTGTTTCTAAGCAGCAGATATCCCAGATGGTCTTGGGGTTAGAGGCGGTTCAAAAGGCTAGTTTAACCCAATGGCAACAACGGTTTGAGAACAACGAACTTCAGATAGAGATCGCCAAGGTTTATCGAAACGGGCTGTCTAAAACAGATGTAGCCACTATCCAAGCTGCCGAGCTAAAGGAGATAGTGCTTACAACCCTAGATAACGGTTATAAGGTGGAAACCGCAGAAGGTTTTTATTTTCCGGTAATCGATTATGCTTTCTATCAAAAATATCATAACGCTGTAACCCCGGATTTGGCAGCATATCTAGAAATAATGGCGGTAGAATCTAACGAAACACCTATTAAGGATGCTGCGTTAATGATCGGTTGGGATGAGATCGTCAGACGGGCCCTGCGGCAGGAGCAGTTTATTAAACAATATAATACCTCGCCTTTGGTCGGAGCTATGCAGCAAGTTTTGAAGCGGTATGTTAGCTTTGCTTTGTTTGGTGCCAATAATACGCCGTTATTTTGTTACAATAGTAGGCAGATGGAGCCTGAGGCTAAGCGGGTCTATCTGGAAGAGAGCTGGGATAAAGATAACGGGAGTTTTTCAGCCCTTATGGTTGAATATCTGGAAGTTCTAAAAAAGAACGATTATCGACTAAATAGCGAAGTCGATGTTTTTAGAAAAAAGATTATTAATGCGTTTTAAGATGGCCAATTTCCCCATGATGAGGTTTGGGCTAAAATGCAGGAAAAGTATCGTATCCTAGCGGCTGATTCTGCACCAATTTACTTTGGATGATAGCCTGCATGTTTAAATATCTGTGTTGATATCTTATCGTTATTGAGATAAAATATTATACAAGATATATGAGGGGGCGGTTTTATTGCCGGTTATTCGTCCAAGTTCAGATCTTCGCAATAAGTATAATGAGGTCTCTGATTTAGTTCACGAAAAAGGGGAGCCTGTTTACATAACCAAAAATGGGCGTGGTGACATGGTCATTATGTCTATAGCGGCCTTTGAACAGAGAGAAGCCAAGTTAGAGTTGATGCGTAAACTTTTGGAAGCTGAAATAGAGGTTCGCTCGGGTGCACCCCTCCTTTCCCATGATGCGGTTTGGGCTAAAATGCAGGAAAAGTATCGTGTCTAATCGGATTGTTTATACTCCTGTAGCTATCCAAGATCTTGAGGAGCTGATCGCCTATATTTCCCAGGATAACCCTAAGGCAGCTACTAAAATTGTGGGAGAAATTAGAGAGAAGATAGCTTTGCTAGCTGAGTTTCCATTGATGGGGCGGGCATTGAGTGATATTGGCAATGGCGAACACCGGGCTAATGTAATTAATAGCTACGTTGCTTTCTATGTTGTTATCGGTGGGGAGGTCCAAATCCGAAGAATTCTTCATGGGGCGAGGCGGTATGGATCCCTTTTGGAGTGATTATTTCTGCTTCCTACTATATTATTCGGTTGATTCTGCGCCGATTTACTCTTAATGATGCCGAAGAGCTTAAGCAAGATTACCTTCATACCCATAATGCTTAATAGTATAGGCGGTAATAATCCCAAAGACAATAAAGGCGATACTACTGGCTAAAATAGTTCCTATCCCTGCTTCCCATGGCAGTCTTACCTTTCCTTGGACCGCATTAATTGGGATGACAATAGCCCACACTATCAACCCCCAAACCGCACCAGTCAAAGTTGTGTTCCACTTCTGAATGGTTTCAACTTTCCGCAGCAGTAACAGTAGAATATACCCAGCTGCTTGGCCGGCAAGGATATGTAGAGCCAATTGACCTAGAGTTAGGCGAGCTCCTAAACGTGAAATCCCTATCGCTTCGGCCAAAAGTACGATTCCAGCTTGAACTAACGAACCGATCAGAAAACCTACAGAATACTTGGCGTACATGTGGACCCTCCTTTTCGCCTAGTGTTTCCAAAATAATTAATATATAGCCTAATAACATATTGACATGTTTCTATGTGAGTACTATTATTATATAGAAAACATTCTATATGCCATTGTCTGAAGGGAGGCTGCGGAATGGAGGATTTATACACCAGCTATATACCGATCTTTAAGGCGTTAAGTGATGAAACCAGACTGAAGATAATCGCTATGCTTTCTTCAGGCGAGATGTGCGCCTGTACAATCTTAGAAGCCTTTGAGATTACCCAACCGACCCTGTCCTATCATATGAAGATTTTGACAGAGTGTGGTTTGGTTAATGGAGTACGGGATGGTAATTGGATGCGCTATTCTTTAAATAAGGAGAGCCAGGAAAGATTGCAGTTGTTTTTGAATCAATTATTTGGAAATACAGTGAGGTGTAAGGACTAATGAGTCTGATAACAGCTGTTTTTAAAGCACTTAATGACCAACTACTTAAAATGGAATGGCTCTATCAGCTAGTAGAGCTACTGGTTGAAAAGGTTTTTGGCTTGGACATGAGTACAAGACTTGGTGGCAGTATCCATTTCTTTATTTATGATACGGTGAAAATATTTATCTTACTATCGGTGCTTATTTTCGGTATTTCCTACATCCAAAGTTATTTTCCACCGGAACGGACGCGTAAGATTCTCGGACGGTTTAAGGGGATCGGCGCCAACCTTTTGGGAGCCTTGATGGGGACGATTACTCCCTTCTGTTCCTGCTCATCGATACCGATTTTTATCGGCTTTACCAGTGCCGGATTGCCTATTGGCGTTAC
>DHRX01000111.1:3878-8180 GCA_002408345.1 Firmicutes bacterium UBA5301
GCTAGCATTTTCAACTGGAAGATTGCCATCGCTTATGTAGTAGTGGGGATTGTTTTGGCGGTAATCGGCGGTACTATCATTAGCAAGTTGCATTTAGAGAAATACGTAGAATCCTTTGTTTATAGTAATACTGCGGCGGCTACAGCTGAGAATGATGTACCAGAAATGACTAAGCAAGAGCGGGTTTCGTTCGCTAAGGAGCAGGTATTAGATATTATTCACCGAGTTTGGCTGTATGTTTTAGTTGGCGTTGGAATTGGCGCGGCGATTCATAACTGGATACCAGAGAGTATTATCACCGCTATTCTGGGGCAAGAAAACCCCTTTTCAGTACTACTGGCTACAATTGTTGGTATTCCAATGTATGCTGATATTTTTGGAACCTTACCGATTGCCGAGGCCCTGGTTACTAAGGGGGTAGGGATTGGTACCGTATTGGCCTTTATGATGGCGGTTACCGCTTTATCGTTACCGTCAATAATTCTGCTGAAAAAGGTGGTTAAAACCAAGTTATTAGCCATTTTTGTCGGCATTGTATCTATAGGAATCACTATTATGGGCTATACCTTTAATGCGGTTGGACATTGGTTTATATAAAACCAATAAATTAATTTGAGGAGACGGTGAAGATGGAGATTAAAGTGCTAGGTTCGGGATGCGCTAATTGTAACAGATTGGTCAAAACTGTGGAGGAAGCCGCTAAAGAATTAGGTATTACAGATCCTGTTCAAAAAGTGACGGATTTTCAGGAAATATTATCTTATGGGATTATGTCGACACCTGCGCTGGTTGTAGATGGTCAAGTGAAATTCTCTGGTCGGGTACCGAAAAAGGACGAGGTAAAGAAATATTTACAAGGCGGAGAGGGTGAAACGACATCCTGCGGTTGCGGCGGTGGTTGTTGTTGTTAAAACCCAGAAAAGATATTGCCATAAGAATCATAATACCGGTCTTAATTGGCTGCATTGTGGCAGGTATATGGGTAATGAAAAATTCGCAAAAAAATGCTGGTTTTGCAGTAAGGGGCAACCCTGACTTTGATCTGTATGTAACAGCAAAAATTGACCTTGAAGAGCTAAGATCTTATGGCCTTCCCATTGTTATCGATTTTGGTGCGGATTCTTGTATTCCCTGCAAGGAGATGGCACCTGTTTTAAAAGAACTTAATGAAGAGCTGCATGGTAAGGCTATTGTGAAGTTTGTTGATGTTTGGAAATATCCAAGCTTTGCAGATGAGTACCCGATTAGCATTATTCCAACTCAAATTTTCATTGACGCTAACGGTAACCCATACAATCCCGGAGACCCAACAGCTTTACAAATGAAGTTATATTCTACAAGGGATACTGGAGAGCATGTTTTTACCACACATGAGGGAGGTCTGACTAAAGAACAGCTTTTGACCATCCTCAAGGAAATGGGATTGAAGTAATGGATGTTGTCATTAATCATTGGTTAAGTTCGCTTTCTGCTGCTATCACGGCCAATATGTGGCTGGCCCCCGTGTTGGCACTGCTTGCGGGCATACTGACTTCCATTACTCCTTGTGCACTGACGAGTGTTCCACTTGTCATAGGCTATGTTAGTGGTACAGGGCAGCGAGATACTAAAAGGGCTTTTTGGTTGTCAGCTGTATTTTCAGTAGGGATGGCAGTTACCTTTACCGTTCTGGGAACTGCCGCTTCCCTACTGGGCAGGATTCTGCAGGGGGCAGGGTCGTGGTGGTATTTAGTTCTCGGGGTGCTAATGGTACTTATGGCTCTTCAGACTTGGGAGCTCTTTAATTTCATTCCGGCGACCTACGCCCTAAGCAAAAATAGTAAACGCGGATTTTCCGGAGCGTTTTTAGCCGGTGTTTTGGGTGGTTTCTTTTCTTCTCCGTGTGCCACGCCGGTTTTCGTTGTATTGCTGGCTATTGTGGCTAAAGAAGGTAGCCTTTTGTGGGGAATCTTACTATTGCTCCTTTACTCGTTAGGGCATAGTGTTTTGGTTATGGTTGCTGGTACATCCGTCGGGTTTGTCCAAAAGTTATCGGCAAGCGGCAAATATGGTTTAGTGAGTCAAATTTTAAAAGTTGCGATGGGCTTGGTGATATTATTAATCGCATTTTATATGTTTTATTTAGGGTTTTAGGGAGGTACTCCTTATGAGTTTCTTTGAGCGCTATTTGACCCTATGGGTTGTGGCCTGTATGGTGGTCGGCGTAATGATAGGCAAATTTTTACCGGTAATACCGGCATTTTTAGGTCAGTTTGAATATGCACAGGTTTCAATTCCCATAGCAATACTTATCTGGCTGATGATTTACCCCATGATGTTGAAAGTGGATTTTGCTAGTATTAAAAATGTGGGTAAAAACCCTAAAGGGCTTTTTGTCACATGGGCCACAAACTGGCTGATTAAGCCGTTTACCATGTACGGTATAGCAGCATTTTTCTTTTATGTAGTATTTTCAGCAATCATTCCAGCTGATTTAGCAAAGAACTATCTTGCCGGTGCTGTCCTCTTGGGTGCAGCACCATGCACTGCTATGGTGTTCGTGTGGAGCCACTTGACGAAAGGTGACCCCGCTTATACGGTGGTTCAGGTTGCAACGAATGATCTGATTATTCTCGTTGCTTTTACGCCAATAGTGGCCTTTCTACTTGGGGTAAGTGGTGTTGCGGTTCCCTGGGATACGCTTATTTTATCGGTTATCTTATTTGTTGTAATTCCTCTTGCTGGTGGTATTTTAACCAGAATATTTATTGCCAAAAATAAAGGACAAGAATACTTTGAGGAGCAGTTTATACCTAAGTTTAATAATATAACGATTACTGGTCTGTTACTAACTCTTATAATTATCTTCTCTTTTCAAGGAGATGTTATTTTAGAAAATCCGCTACATATTGTACTGATAGCCATCCCTCTAATTATTCAGACCTTTCTTATCTTCTTTATTGCTTATCTTGCTGCTAAAGTACTTAAATTACCCCATAACGTTGCTGCACCGGCTGGAATGATCGGTGCATCGAACTTCTTCGAACTGGCTGTTGCTGTGGCAATTGCACTGTTTGGGGCTACATCACCTGTTGCTTTGGCTACTATTGTAGGGGTGCTAGTGGAAGTGCCTGTAATGTTAATCTTAGTCCAAATCGCTAATGGCACCAGACAATGGTTTTCGGAGAAAGCCTTGAGTTCTAATTAGGGACTCAGTTTACGGGGAGAGGGGTATTTCATGAATACATTGGCAACTACAGCTAAATATTTTTTTGTCATAACTATGGAGCTAACTGTACTATTTTTAGGAATTAGTACGCTTGTAGCATTAATACTGATGTATATATCACAAGAGAAAATTAAAAACTGGATGTCAGGTAAGGGTATATGGGGAAATTTTATTGGAGCATTTATGGGCGCTTTGACACCTTTTTGTGCTTGTTCTACTATTCCATTAGCTCTTGGCTTTTTAGAAGCGGGAATCACAATTGGTCCTATTCTGTCGTTTATCATCGCATCCCCGTTACTAAATCCGATAATACTTTCGATGTTGGGGGCATTCATGGGTTGGCAGGTGTGCGCTATCTACTTTAGTGTTGTCTTTGGTGGCGCGGTTATTTTTGGCCTGATTTTAGAAAAAGCAGGAGCGGTAAGACTAGTTAAAAATGTTCGGATTAAAGGTGATGGAAATCAAGAAAATGGGGAAGTACCTCTAGCTTTCATAAGTAAGTTAAAACTTGCATTTGGGAAAGCCTGGGCAGATTTTAGGGCTGTATTAATCTATCTACTAATCGGCGTGGGTATTGGCGCAGCTATTTATGGTTATCTACCTCAGGAATTTGTTTTAAGATTTGCTGGACCTGGCAATCCATTGGCTATTCCTGTTGCAGCAATAATCGGTGTTCCCTTATATATTCGTGCGGAAACAGCAATACCAATCGGAGTAGCGTTGCTGCAAAAAGGGATGAGCGTTGGCGCTGTAATTGCTTTGATTATTGGGGGAGCAGGTATGGCAATTCCCGAAATGAGTATGCTGGCAAGTATTTTTAAGAAAAAATTAGTTGCAGCGATTGTAACCGTGATTTTTGTGACAGCTGTTATCGGTGGGTATATTTTTAATATGATTCTCTAAATATTATAAGATTAGAAAGGGGCAATATATTATGTCGAAAAATAAAAAGGGGTTATTTCAGCGCTTGGTTGGAAACAAGCCCCCCCAAAAAAGCACATGTTGCTGTAGTTTTGAACTGGAAGAATTACCAGAGGAAGATGCTGGTAGCAAAAATAAAAAAGAATCATCAGAAGATATGCAAAAGGACGGAG
>DHRX01000111.1:8396-9902 GCA_002408345.1 Firmicutes bacterium UBA5301
CACTAAGAACGCTACGGGAGGCGATGTTGGTTGAATGGACCTATAACTCCAACGCTATTGAAGGCAATACCCTTACTCTCTCTGAAACTAAAGTAGTTCTTGAAGGGATAACAGTTGGCGGCAAGTCATTACAAGAGCACCTAGAGGTGGTTAACCATAGGGAGGCAATTCTCTATTTAGAGGAACTGGTTAGAAAAAACGCTGAACTTTCGGAGTGGGATATCAAAAATATACACCGGCTTATCTTAAAAAGTATCGATGATGCTAATGCTGGGGTTTATCGTTCAGAAAATGTTGTGATTAGTGGTGCCAAACATAGGCCCCCCCAACATTATCTGGTCCCAGAACAAATGGAAAACTTACTCAAAGAGTATTATGGGAAGTGGCAAGGGTTTCACCCTATTGAGCGGGCAGCTCTACTCCATGGCGAGTTTGTTAAGATTCATCCTTTTGTCGATGGTAACGGTAGGACCGCCAGGCTTTTATTGAATTTAGAGCTTATGCAAGCAGGATTTCCTCCGGTAATAATCAAGAAAGAATTACGCTCCCAGTATTATGATTACCTAGATGAAGCCCATACTGCTAGCAATTACAGCAATTTCGTTAACTTTATTGCAAAGTGTGTTGAGGAGAGCTTGGACTTGTGGTTGAATGTTGTTTAACATCCGGTTTACTATTTGAAGACTTTGCTAAGCTCGGCGGTTAGTTCTTTAAAAATGTAAGATTGGGCGACTTCCTGATCTTTATAGGTACAATGACGGCCAATAGTTTTATTAGCGAATTGATATATAGTAACTTCTTTGTTAGCCGGATTGACAACCCAATATTCGCTGATCCCGGACTCCATATAGAGTTCCAGTTTATTGAGTAAGTCCTTTCTTTTAGTGCTTTCCGATAGGACCTCGACAACCAGCGGCGGGACGCCTTTATAGTAGCCATCTTCATCTAATTTCTCTTCTAAGTCGCAAATGACCATGATATCCGGCTGAACAATGTTAATATCTTCAGGATATCTTTTAAGGGTAATGTCATATGGTGCAATCATCGGTCGACATTTTTTATCTTCAAACCGGCTGTGAAAAATGACAAATAGTTCGGCTAAGGTAACTTGATGCGGGGTTTTGGGTGATGCCAGTAGATAAATTTGACCATCAATATACTCGTATCTTTCTTCGCTGTTTTTTGTTAGTTCAAGAAACTCTTCATAGGTAGCATACCAGCCGCTACCGGTTAATCTTTCCGCTTTCTCCATAACTAGGCCAGGTTGTTCTGTTAGTGCGGAAAGTTTGGCAATTGCCATACCATTTCTAGTAATGATAATGTCCTCTGTAGCTGAGAGCATCAAATATTTACCGAAGTTATTTTGTATTTCAGTAGAGCTGACCAGCATAGAAAACGCCCCTTCGTTAGCTACTATAGCTAAGTTAGCTAAGTCAACTATATCTTAGGGGTAGTTTAATGTCAATTTCAGGAAATGGATTACAATAAAACCAAGCATCCTGGAAT
>DHRX01000111.1:10169-13139 GCA_002408345.1 Firmicutes bacterium UBA5301
GAGGTTAATAGCCGGGTAAGGGGAGCCGTCGAAGCCATAATAGACGAGGCTGAACAGGTAGGGCAGAATTTGAAAGACGACGGAACTGACAAAATGGATGAGATATTTGGCTCGGAGGAATAAAATATAGAGCTTAGTAAGCGCTATTTGTGATATAATATGTCTATAAGTCATCATGACTGAGAAAGGAGACGCCAATGCGGAACAGTATCGCACGTGCTATCAACCTAGTTTAAGGGTGAGACCGGCAGGTTGCTTACTGTTATCCATTGGTTACTCTGACTTCTCAGGGTTTAATATTGCTATTTGACCTTCTGGTCTTACCCCCATGTAGTATAAGGGGGTATTTTTATGTCCAAACCACTAATCCAAGTCGATAACCTTGCAAAAAGCTATGGTTACCATGAGATTTTCACAAACATCTCCTTTCTAATTCGCGAAGGAGAAAGGATTGCTCTCGTCGGTCCTAACGGAGTTGGGAAATCTACTGTTTTGAAGATATTGGCCAACCTGGAATCCGCCGATAACGGCACGATAACCTGTTTCCATCAGCAACTAACCATATCTTATGTGCCGCAAGAGCCAGATTTCGGTTCGGCTGGCTCGCCTTGGGAGGCATTGCTTGGAACCGGCGAAGCTATCAGCCGATTTGGCTTTACTAAGGTTGAGGTTCAATTACCCATCACTGCATTAAGCGGTGGGCAAAAAACTAGATTGGCTTTGGCCAGAGCCTGGTTATCTCGTCCGGAACTGTTACTTTTAGATGAGCCGACGAACCATCTGGATCAAGCTGGCCTGGAATGGTTGACCAAATTTGTTAAGACTTACTCGGGCACCGTTCTTGTGGTTTCTCATGATCGCTATTTCCTAGATAGCGTGGTATCCAGAGTGATCGAGCTTGCGCCAACTCAAGCTAGAGAATATACGGGTAATTACACCAACTACCGCCAGGCCAAACAGGCCGCCTATAATCAGCAGATGGCGAGATACCAGGGTGAACAGAAGCGAATTCGCCGGATTGAGGATTCGATTCAGCAACAGCTCAACTGGTTTGCAAGGAGCCACCGTGCTGCTGGACAGGATGATTTCTTACGGGCTCGATCAAAGCGCTTGGCTAAGACGGCTAAAGCTAGGATTAAACGCTTGGAGGCGATGAAGCAATCGAGTGTGGAAAGACCAAAGGAAGAGGCAAAGGTCTATCTTCCCGGCTTCAGCAACCGATCCGCCGGCCGGAGGATTATCCACGCCCAAGAATTGACCCATTCTTTTGAAAAACAGCTGTTTAAACCATCTAACTTCAGCGTGTCTCGTGGGGACAAAGTCGGAATCGTCGGCCCAAACGGGTGTGGAAAGACTACCCTCCTTAATCTAATCCTTGGGCGATTAACGCCAATAGGAGGAGATCTATGGGTTAGCCCCGGAGCCAAAATTGGCTATCTCGACCAGGAACTGAAGGAACTTAATCCCGATGAAACCGTGTTAGCTGAAGTGTTGAAGGCCTTCGGACTCCACACTTCAGAGGCGATTACCAGGGCTAGGACTTTGCTTGGGTGCTTTCTTTTTTCGGCTGATGACATTGATAAACCAATTGGAGTACTTAGCACCGGAGAGCGTAAGCGGGTGGCTTTGGTAAAATTATTGATTTCCAGCTTTAATTTGCTGATTCTTGATGAGCCTACGGATCACCTGGACCTGCCGACTCGTGAGGTATTGGAAGAAGTTTTAATTGCTTATCAGGGGACGTTGCTCTTGGTTTCACACGACCGATACCTTCGGGAGAAGGTGTGTACTAATAATCTAGTCTTTAAAGATCAGGAGATTATCAGCGATAGAGGTCAAGCTGAAAAGGAGCCAAATGAAGATGACCAATTCCTGCTCCGACTGAAACTGGCTCAGCTTGATGCAGAGCTTACCGCCATGAGCAGGGAAGATCCGGGTTATCAGGATAGGGAAAGGGAATATTTCGCTGTGGCGGAGAAATTGTGGGGTAGGAAGGGTTAATTGGTTCTGGCAATTACCGGAATTAACCCCTTCGTATAGACAGCGTACCAGTATTTATGGTAAAATGGCACTAATTGAATAGAGTGCTTTAATACATCTACGAGGTTGTCCTCCTAAAGTTTTAAGCCATGGAGACAATCCGACAGGGTATAGCCGGAAACGGATATGCCTCCCTTCAGGAAAGTAGAGCATTAATTGAGCGCCTAAAAGCAGGTTTTGCGTTAATGACAGCTTTCGTGAGGAAGCTGTTTTTGTTTTTTAGACTAAAAATATAGGAGGAGATATTTATGAATAAAAAGTTTGTCGTATTGTTGGTACTGGCTTTTCTCATGGTCATTGCTGTTCCCTCTTATGCTTTGGATCTGGTTGAATCGAAACCTAAAAATGCCGACCAGGGGGTCGCATTGGACAGCGAGATCTACTTACTCTTTGATAAAAATGTAGTCAATTTTAAGATTAAGGATAACAATGCACGCTGTTTCACTTTGTTGGATGATCGGAACCAAGTTGTGCCTATTGAAGTGATTTTTGCTGATGACCAAATCGAGCCGGAAAAGAGAAACGAAATTACTGTAAAGCCTCTAGAGTTATTGAAGAGCGGGACCACCTATAAACTAGAGGTTTCACCGGAACTTCAGGCCAAAAATGGTACTAGCTTAGAAAAAAAGCTGGCTATCTCCTTTGTAACCGCTAAGTAGTAGCTGTTTAGAATGGGAAACCTGGCAAAAAATAAGATCCTTTATCTAATAATATTTTTAGCTCCGCTGGTATTAGTTTTCTGTACATTACTTATTGGTCGGTATCCTATTCCGTTAAAAGCAATACCCCAGATATTGCTCTATCCTTTTATCCAGGATAGGTCAATTGTCCCGGATACTCATTATACAATTATCTGGGAAATTCGGATGCCGCGAGCTATATTAGCTGCTTTGGTAGGGGCTGCTTTAGCGGTAAGTGGTGCCGCTTTTC
>DHRX01000111.1:13356-15259 GCA_002408345.1 Firmicutes bacterium UBA5301
GTATATGTTTTTGCCCTGTTCTTTGGGGGAATAGCGGTTTTACTTAGTTATCTAGTCGGTCGGATTTACGATACTACCCCTACTGTAATGCTAGTATTAGGGGGCGTAGTGGTTTCCTCCATCTTTTCTGCGCTAACTTCGTATTTGAAGTATGTAGCTGATCCTACTAACCAACTGCCAGCTATCACTTTTTGGCTAATGGGTAGCTTTGCTTCGGCTAGTCGTCAAGATTTAGTTATCGGTGTTCCGCCTATGCTTGTAGGTATAGTTGGTCTTATCCTTATTCGTTGGCGGATTAATGTGCTCTCTATGGGGGATCGGGAAGCTCAAACTTTAGGAATCAACGCTAATTTTGATAAGCTCCTGGCCATCGGTTTTGCCACTACAGCTACCGCCGGAGCGGTCTGCGTCAGCGGAACGATAGGGTGGGTTGGTCTGATTATCCCCCATATTGGCCGTATGCTCGTGGGTAACGATAACAAGATTTTGTTACCGGTTAGCTGTGCTTTGGGAGCTTCTTTTTTAATAATTGTCGATAACATAGCCAGAACTATAACTAGTGGAGAAATTCCAATTGGAATTTTAACCTCTTTAGTTGGCGGACCTTTCTTCATCTATCTACTAAAGAGGACTAAAGGAGGAGCTTGGTAGGATGCTTCAACCGGTGATACAAGTAAAGAAAGCCTCTTTTAGCTATGGCATTAAACAGGTTTTTTCCGAGGTTAGTTTTGCGGTGAACCAAGGTGAGGTTTTTTGTATCGTTGGCCCCAATGGTTGTGGCAAAACTACTTTATTAGATTGTATCTTAGGTCTACTTAGACTTAAGCAGGGTGAAATTTGGATAGATCAAGCAAATTTAAGTAGCTTGAAACCGAAGCAGTTGGCGGAGAAGGTTGCTTATGTCCCCCAGGTTCACCAGAGATCCTTTCCATATACGGTTGAGGAGATTGTCCTGATGGGGCGAGCGCACCGCACTACGCTTTTTTCCGCTCCAACTGCCGAAGATAGAGAGATTACCCGGCAAGCCTTGGCCCAAGTAGGGGTTGAGCATCTGGCCAACCAACCTTATACCCAAATCAGTGGGGGTCAATGCCAGTTAGTAATGATCGCCCGGGCTTTGGCGCAGCAAGCGAAAATAATTATTATGGATGAGCCTACCGCCCATTTAGATTTTAAGAATGAACTACTGTTATTAGAAACCGTAGTCGATCTAGTACGGAAAGATAAGATTACGGTAGTGATGGCTACTCATTTTCCTAATCACGCCTATTATTTTGAGACTAACCATATTCCGACTACCTTAGCTCTAATGAATAATGAAGCTTTTGAAGAGATCGGTAGGCCCCATGAAGTTCTTAATGAAATTAATATCAAAAATATTTACAATATCAATTCCAAGGTCTTGAACTGCCAATTAGACCAGACTACTCATATTAGGCAAATTGTGCCTCTATCGATTATTAAAGAGGCTTAGCAAAGAGCAGGAGGTATAGTTAATGCGTCTTTTCACTAAATCAAAAGGTTTTCTGAGCCTGGTTATCTTGTTGATTGCGTTACTGCTACCAACTGTAGTTTGGGGACAAGTTAATGTTGGTCAGTATCCGGTTACCGTTTTCGATTACCTTGGTCGTGAGGTAACCATTACCCAGCCGGTTCACCGGATCGCTTGTGGTTATGCCTATACCGGGCATGTAGTGACGATGCTGGGCCGGGCAGATGATATAGTAGCTGTGGTTAACGGATTACGGAGAGATAAAGTGCTAACCGAACTTTATCCTCATATTAAAGAACTGCCGGTTCCCTTTGATGCGGGAACGGTAAATATGGAAGAATTACTGGCTACTGGAGCTGATTTAGTCTTTCTGCGGTCAGATACCGCCCAAAACAAAAGTGTAGTTGATAA
>DHRX01000156.1:0-11508 GCA_002408345.1 Firmicutes bacterium UBA5301
GCTTTGGCCAATCTGGTACCCCCGACGCTTTATTAGAGGAGTACGGGCTGACCGCAGCGGCGATTGTCCATGGGGCTCAAGAGGTCTTAAAATTAAAATAAGGATTAGTTTGCTGGTATGATTAACTTTTTTGAGGTTTCCAAAATTTATCCCAACGGTACCGCCGCTTTATACCGCATTAACCTAACGGTAGGCAAAGGGGAATTTCTATTTTTAGTCGGTCCCTCTGGCTCCGGTAAATCCACAGTACTGCGGTTAATTACTGGGGAAGAGAAGCCTACCGAAGGGAAGGTTTTAGTTTCCGACCTTAATGTTGGGCGGTTACGGCGTCGGGAAATCCCCTATTTACGCCGGAAGATCGGGGTTGTTTTCCAGGACTTTCGGCTCTTACCGAACCTAACGGTAGCCGAGAATATTGCTTTTGCTTTAGAGGTTAGCGAGGTTAAACCCAAAGAAACCCGGCGTCGGGTGCGGCAAGTTCTAGAACTGGTTGGCCTCAGTCATAAGGCTGCTATTTATCCGGACGAGCTTTCTGGTGGAGAGCGGCAGCGGGTTTCTATTGCCCGGGCAATCGTTAATAATCCCTTGGTGCTCTTAGCCGACGAGCCTACCGGCAACCTCGATCCGGAAACCTCATGGGAGATTGTTAAACTCTTAGAAACCATTAACCAACGTGGTACGACGGTAATCATGGCCACCCATAATGAGACTATTGTTAATACCCTGCAAAAACGGGTGGTGGCTATGGCGGAAGGTAGAACTGTACGTGATGAAAGAAGAGGTACTTACTAGTCATGAAACTACGGACCACAGTAAAGCTAGCCGGAGAGGGTATGACCAACCTGCGGGCCAGAAGTGGGTTGGGCATTACTGCTGTGACTATTATTACTCTGGCCTTTATTATTGTCGGATTCTTTCTCCAGATCTATCTGAACTTAGATAATTTAAGTCAGTCTCTAGCCCAACGGTTACAGCTCCGGGTCTTTGTGGCTGAAGGCGCTTCTTTACTACAACTGGAGACAGGCCTCCGGCGGTTGCCGGGGGTTTCTGGACTAGATATTATTACCAAGGAAGAGGCGCTGCAATCTTTAAAAAAGCAGCTGGGTGAGAGGGCTCAGCTCTTAGAACTAGTAGGCCAAAACCCCTTGCCCAACACCTTTGTCTTACAAGTAGAAAGGGCAGAACTAATACCGGGAGTGGCCGCCGCTGCTACTGGTTTAGACGGGGTTGAAGAGGTGGTTTACGGTCGGGAGTCCTTAGGGAAGCTTCTGAATTTAGTCGATGCCATTTCGTGGCTGAGTTTGGCCGGTGGCATTGTTATCTTTTCAGCTACCTTGTTTATTGTGGTTAATACCATCCGATTAACGGTTATCGCTCGAAAACAGGAAATTGCTATTCGTAGATTGGTCGGCGCGACTAACTCCTTTATTCGCGCCCCTTTTCTCTTTGAAGGGTTATACATGGGGTTAACCGCTGCTTGTATTGCTAGTTTACTTGGGGATTTAGTTTATCGGTTAGTCATGCAAGAGGCACCCCAGGTTTTACCTTTCTTACCCTTATTACCCCGGAATGCAGTGAGTCCCCTGGTTACAGTGGCTTTATTCTTAATGGGCATTTTATTAGGACTTTCTGGTAGTAGTATTTCGGTACGGAGGTATCTCCGGTGAAGGTGCGTTGGTTTTCCCTTTATTTTTTACTGGTTTTAGTTGGTATAATCGGACTGAGTCCCCTCCAACAGACTACAGCTGCCACCGATTCATTCCAGGCCAAAGAAAAGGAGTTACAGCAAGCGCAGGAAGCCCAGAGCCGGGCCGAAAGCTTACTCCAGGATTTGGCTCAGGATGAATCAAAGGTAATGGCTGAATTACGTCAGCTAGAAGAGAAATTAGCCGCTATTCATAAACAACTGGTAGCTTTGGAACAAGATTTACAAAGGACTGAGCAGACTAGTACCGAAATAAAGAAGAATATTGAAATAGCTAGCTCCCGGCAAGCTCAGCGGGAAAAGGAACTAGGCGCCATTATGATTCGCTACAATGAGCGGCTGCGCCAAATCTACATGAGCGGTGGTATCGACCTTTTAGATCTGCTGCTGGAAACCGGTGACCCTAGTGAGCTAGCCTTGCGGTTGCGACTTTTTTCGGCTTTGTTAGAACAAGATGTCGCTTTGTACAATGAGGCGTTGGAGAAAAAAGTTGCCTTGGAAGAAGAACAAGGCCGTTTGCAACGCCAGCAGACCAGGTTGAGTCAGGAAGAAAAACGGCTAGCGGTTTTACGGCAGTCTACAGAGCAACATTATCGGGAAGTTGAGCAAGCTAAGTCCCAAAGAGACGGTCAGCTAGCTCAGATACTGGCCCAACAGGCGAGCCAGGAGCAAGCCCTCGCTGAATATCAGGAGACAGCTGCTAAAATCACCGCTTGGTTGGCCCAACGGCGGACCCCGCCGCTACCTACCGACCAAACCGGGAAGGTTCGGATGTTGCAGCCGACTAGCGGCAAGATTACCGATGAATTTGGCTGGCGGATTCACCCTATTGATCAAGTGAACCGTTTTCATGAAGGGATTGATATAGCTGCTCCGGAAGGTACGCCGATTAAAGCTGCTGCCGGTGGTCGAGTGGTTTTGGCCGGGTGGGTTGGTGGTTACGGGTACACGGTGATTATTGAACACGCTGATAACCTCAGTACCCTCTATGCCCATGCTTTCCTACTCCTAGTCCAAGTTGGTGAGATTGTTAATAGCGGCCAGACTATAGCTGCTGTTGGTAATACCGGTTTAAGTACCGGGCCCCATTTGCATTTTGAAGTCCGGCGTAGCGGACAGGCCATCAACCCCCGAGAGTACGTAAATTTCGGCGCATAGGCCTACCCCTGCTGGCATAACGTTAACTAGGCTAATCAGAATAAAGGTGGTTTTGCAATGGCAACCAGACGTTGGAAGGCGCCACTCTTAATAGTGTTGGCGGCCCTTATTGTTTTAGCGGCCAGCGTTCTTATTACCGCCAGTCCCCGAGGCGACGCGGAAAACAGTTCGCTACGTAAAGCCTTAGAGGTAATGGCTTTAATTAAACTGCACTATGTGGAACCGGTCAGTATTGTTGATTTAACCCGGGAATATGTAGCTTCAGGTACAATCCCAGGGTTGATGAAGGCTGTTCAGGACCCATACTCCCGGTATATGGACAAAAAGAACTTCAAAGATATGCAGATCGATACTACCGGTGAGTTTGGCGGTATCGGTATTTACATTGGGATGCGGGATGACCGGGTTGTCGTGATCTCACCGATTGATGATACTCCAGCTGCTCGGGTTGGAATGAATGCCGGTGATATTATCATTAGTATTAATGGTCGCAGTACCGAAGGGATGACTTCAGAACAAGCTTCTACTTTGATGCGGGGTCCTGAAGGGTCTAAGGTGACCATCGGTGTGGAACGGGGGCCGGATCGGCAACGTTTGGAGTTTGAAATTATTCGGGAGATCATCCGGGTTCCTAGCGTTGAAGCCCAAATACTAGAGGATGGCATCGGTTACCTACGCATTACTTCTTTTACCGGGACTACCGTTAAAGGGCTTTATACTAAACTAGATGAACTGGAGCAAGCAGGTCTTAGAGGTCTGATTATGGACTTGCGCTTTAATCCAGGTGGATTGCTAACAGCTGCTATTGATGTTGTTGATGATTTTGTAACCCAGGGGCCTATCTTGCATGTGGCCGGCCGAGATGGTCGGGGCAAGCATTCGTTTATGGCAACGCCAGAAGCTCAGTATCCAGATCTACCTTTGGTAGTCTTAGTAAATAAGGGGAGCGCCAGCGCTTCTGAGATTGTAGCTGGGGCCCTCAAAGATTTAGAACGGGCAACTATCATCGGTACCCAAACCTTTGGTAAGGGTTCAGTTCAAACTATCTTTCCATTAACAGATGGTTCGGGTTTAGTCTTAACCACACAAAAATGGTATTCCTCTGGTGGGCAGTCCATTCATATTAAGGGCATTGCCCCTAACATTATTGTCTACAACCCAGGGGACGAAGAAATGGAAGAGCACTTAAAAAAGATGCAAGCAGAGCAGCAGAAACCGAAAAGTGAGCAACAACAGGAACCTATTCAAGAGGATGTAACGGAGGTAGAGCGGCAAGAGGAACCCTTTGTTGATCTGCAACTTCAGAAGGCGATTGAAGTACTCAAGGACAAAATTACTTTACCGCAACAGTCTGCAGCTTAATACTGTAACCTAGGTAGAAAGGAAACGTATACCTATGAGTCAGCAGCCGCTAACTAGAAATTATCTAACTTGGTTTATCATACCCTTAGCCGCTATAGTAGTTCTTTTTTTAATTAGTCGTGGTCTGCAGGGGTCTAAATTAGGTGAAATTGTCGAAAAGGGACCGGGGTATCAAGGTATTCGCCAAGCCCAGGGGATAGTCTACGATTTCAAGACCGGTGCTCAAAAGGTAGATTTAGCCTTAACCGAGCTATTAGCTGCCGCTGGGTTTGTTCCTTCTGAGATAACCGAAGTAGTCCAGGAGACTACCTATACTCAAGGTGTAACAACTAATACCCGGCGTTCTTGGTTACGTCCCCAGTTAGCCGAGAAAATTTCCTGGCCATATAAGGAATTAGTTATTGCCGTTCCCCCATCGGATGCGGGCTTACTGGTCTTCGATTACCAGCAGATGATCGAGGCTAAGCTGTGGAACGGTAATGCTCGGGTTGTTAGTGAAAAGTTGGACAAGCTTGGATCGAATGTGGGTCTAACACTAGAAATTGGTTTTCGAACTAGCCCTGGTGGAAATAGGGTGACAATTGTCACCCATAAGGTTACCCTGGTTCAGCCCTGGGTAGAGACTTATGTTCAGCGTTTCCCAAGACGGGTTAAACCCCAGGTGGCTATTGTTATTGATGACTGGGGGTACCATCAGCCGGCGGCTGTAGAAGCGATGTTTGGGTTACCGGTTCGTCTCAATATGGCGGTGATTCCTGGTTTGAGTGACTCGACCCAACAAGCATTAATTGGGTTTGCCCGGGGTTGGGAAGTGATGCTACACTTACCGATGGAACCGTTAAATGCTAATTGGCGGTTAGGGGAGTATGCCATTACAACCCAGATGACGGAAGCCGAAATTAGAGAGACGTTCCGTAAGGCTCTTCGGTCTGTGCCAGGGGTTTCCGGAATTAATAACCATATGGGTTCTCGGGCTACCGCAGATGACCGAGTAATGCAGGTTGTTTTAGATGAGGTTAAACAGACCGGTTTGTTCTTTGTAGACAGCCGAACTAGCGGTGGGAGCGTAGTGCCGGCGGTTGCTACTCGGCTTGGTGTTCCCTTTACGGAAAACCTCGTTTTTTTAGATAACGAGGATAACATTGATTACATATTAGAACGGCTCCAGCTTCTAGTGCAAGTTGCCAAACAAAACGGCCAGGCTTTAGGCATTGGCCACCTACGATTAAATACGGCAAGAGCCTTGGAAAGATTTGTTCAATCTGTGTCTATACAGGAAGTAGAACTGGTTTTTGCCTCCCAAATCACAGAACGGTAATAGAGACATTTATAATTCTCAATTGATAAGAAGGAATAGACGTAGTGAAATTGAAATTACCAAAGTAACCACGCTTGTACCTTTACAGTGACGGTCTAACTTCTGTAAGTCACTAGTTGTACCTTTTGGAGGGTGTAGGTTGGAAGAAAAGGATTTAATAAGAGTTGAAGATTTGCGGACGTACTTTCATACTGACGAGGGCGTGGTCAAAGCCGTGGATGGCGTAAGCTTCTCTGTTAAATCCCAGAAGGTTCTGGGAGTAGTTGGCGAGAGCGGCTGCGGCAAAAGTATTACAGCCCTCTCGATTATGCAGTTGTTGCCTAAGCCTCACGGCAAAATTCACTCAGGACATATTTATTTTGATTCTGAAAAATATGGTGCCATTGATTTAGCTAATCTTGATCCTCGGAGTAGAAAAATGCAGTCGATTCGGGGTAACGAAATAGCCATGATCTTCCAAGAACCTATGACTTCTCTAAACCCGGTGTATACCATCGGTGAACAGATTGTTGAGTCGGTTCTGTTGCACCAAAATGTCACGAAAAAGCAGGCCATAGAGAGAGCCGTAGAGATGTTAGAGCACGTTGGTATCCCTAGTCCGCGGCAACGGGTTGACGAATATCCCCACCAGTTAAGCGGTGGTATGCGCCAGCGGGCGATGATCGCCATGGCTTTAAGTTGTAACCCCCGTTTTCTCATTGCAGATGAGCCGACTACCGCTTTGGATGTGACGATTCAGGCGCAGATTTTAGATCTAATGGTTCGTCTCCAGGAAGAACACAAGATGGCGATTATGATGATTACCCATGACTTAGGGGTTGTCGGGCGGATCTGTGATGAAGTAGTTGTTATGTATATGGGTAAGATTGTGGAGCGTGCTGATGTTCGGGAACTCTTTAGAAACCCATCACACCCCTATACCCAAGGTCTATTGGAGTCTATTCCGATTTTAGGCGCCAAGAAACAACGCTTAAACCCTATTGAGGGCAATGTTCCTGACCCCTTTAACTTACCGGAGGGATGCCGGTTCCGACCTCGTTGTCCCCATGCTAAGGAGATTTGTACTCAAGACCCACCTGAAGTCAGGTTGGAAGATGGACATGAGGTTAAGTGTTGGCTTTATGAGCATTCCGGTGAGGTGTTAGCGGTATGAACAATGAAACGCTCTTAAAAGTTGAAGGTTTAAAGAAATACTTTCCGATCCTTGGTGGAGTGATTCGGAAACCGGTAGGTTGGGTCAAGGCTGTAGATGGGGTTAGCTTTGAGGTAAAAAAAGGTGAGACCCTAGGCTTAGTAGGGGAAAGCGGTTGCGGTAAGACCACAACCGGTCGGTGTATTATGCATTTAATTGAGCCTACAGACGGCCAAATCCACTTTAACCAGGATGGAAACTGGGTCGAAGTTAATGACCAAAGTATCAATAAACTGCGTCGTGATATGCAGATTATTTTTCAGGACCCCTATTCTTCGCTAAACCCGCGTATGCGCATTCAAGATATTATCGCTGAACCTATGGAGGCTCAGGGGATCGGTAAAAACAAAAAAGAACGCTATGCTGAGGTCGCTGAACTGATGGCTGCGGTAGGCCTAAGCCCTCAGCAGATGCGCCGCTTTCCCCATGAGTTTAGTGGTGGGCAACGCCAGCGGATCGGCATTGCTAGGGCCTTGGCTTTACGGCCTAAATTAATCGTTTGTGATGAACCGGTCTCGGCATTGGATGTTTCTGTACAGGCCCAGGTACTTAACTTGTTAGAAGATTTACAAGAAAAGTTTGGCCTGACTTACCTCTTTATTGCCCATGATCTTAGTGTAGTCCAGCATATCAGTAATCGGGTAGCGGTTATGTATTTAGGTCAGATTGTGGAAATGGCGGCGGTGGAAGAACTTTTTGAGAACCCTAAACATCCGTATACAGAGGCGCTATTTTCTGCTATCCCTGTACCAAACCCTGATGCCCAGTTTAAACAGATTTTGTTGGAAGGGGATGTACCGAGCCCTTCAAACCCCCCTTCCGGGTGTTATTTCCACCCCCGGTGTCGGTACGCACAAGATATTTGCCGGCAAACAGCGCCGGTCTTATCTGAAGTAGGGGGTGGGCATCAAGTCGCCTGCCATTTGGCGGATCAGCTAGACTTGATGGGCGTAAGCCAGTTTTCGGCTGACGCCGGAGCTTAGAATGGGGTTTTAGAGCGGGAGCTCTAACCATAAACACGAAGTAGAGGAGGATAAAGTGTATGAAGTCAAGTGGCAAGTGGTGGGTGCTAGCGATAATTGTTGTTGTAGCGCTAGCCGTGTTGGTTCCCGTTCTGCGGAAAGGCGAACCAACAGAACCAGGGGTGGCCGTTGACCAGGAGCAACCAGCAGCGACTGTCGCCACCAAACCAACGAACAAAGATACTTTTGTTTATGCAACTATTGGCGGGGGACCTGACTCCTTAGACGGTGCTTATGCCTACGATAATGCGAGCGGTGGCATTATCTACCAATTATATGATAACTTAGTTCAATATGATGGTGAAAACACCGACAAGTTCTTGCCGATGCTAGCAACAGAAGTACCAACAATTGAGAATGGCCTAATTTCTCCAGACGGCAAAACTTATAAGTTCCCATTGCGGAAAGGGGTTAAGTTCCACAAAGGGAATACTCTAACCCCCGAAGATGTAGCCTATACTGTTCAACGGCTAATGTTAGCCGATCCTGATGGCGGTCCGTGCTGGATGTTAATTGAACCGTTATTAGGAACTATGACCATTAAAGATTACGCCATGCAAGTAGCAGGAGTAGACGACTTTGATAAGGTTGATGCTGCCAGCCTGAGAAAAGTTGCTGAAGATGTTAAAAAAGCAGTAACTGTTGACGGTGATTATGTAGTCTTCAACTTGAAGAACCCTTACCCGCCGTTCATGGGTATCTTAGCCCACAACAGTTCTTGGACAGCTGTCATGGATAAAGAATGGATGATTGCCAATGGCGCCTGGGATGGTAACGTTGATACCTGGGTTAAGTGGCATAACCTAGCCAAAGAAAAAATGGTCGCTTACGACAAGGCCAATGGTACCGGTCCCTTTGTTCTAAAAGCTTGGGACAAGAACAATAAGCAGGTAATCTTGGAGCGGTTTGAAGATTACTGGCGGGAACCGGCCAAACTGAAGACCGTTTATGTTAAGTACATCGATGAATATAACACCAGGAAACTAATGCTGGAGAAGGGTGAAGCCGACGCTATCTATGTCGATCCCCAGTATGTTGAGCAAGTTGCTCAGATTGCCGGTGTGACTACAGTAACTAAACCGGAAGTTGCCAACAGAGTTGCCTTATTTAACGAGTCGATTCCAGTCCAAGGGAACCCTGACGTTGGTAGCGGTAAATTAGATGGTAACGGTATCCCATCAGACTTCTTTGCTGATGTGCATGTCCGGAGAGCTTTTGCTTATTCGATGGACTATGATGCCGTTATTGACCAAGTTTTAGTTGGCTTAGGTAAACGGATTGTTGGACCAATCCCCTCAGCTGTAGGGTTTGTTAACCCTGATAATCCGGTTTACAACTTTGATCTGAAGAAGGCTGAGGAAGAATTTAAGAAGGCTCACAATGGTCAGCTCTGGGAGAAAGGCTTCAAAATGACGATCTCCTATAACTCTGGGAATGAAGTCCGCAAGACTTCTGCCGAGATTATTGAGGCCAATGTAGAGTCGCTTAACCCCAAATTCCAAATTGATGTTCGTCCAGTTGAGTGGGCTACTTACCTTGATAACTTGCGTTCCGGTTATACCACCATGTTCTTCATGGGTTGGATCGCCGACTTTGCTGATGCCCACAACTTTGTCCAGCCCTACATGCATAGTACCGGTGCTTTCGCTGGTTACATGGGTCAGAACTTTATTGACCGGGCGAAACAGAAGTATGATGCTCTGATTGATAAAGGGATTAAGAGCCTTGATCCTGCTGAGCGGCAAGAGGTTTACCGCGAACTGCAGAGACTTTCACATGAAGACGTTACCGCCATCTGGCTTTACGAGGCTTTACAACCCTTCGCACACCGTACTTGGGTTAAAGGGTTCTCTAAGAACCCAATTAGCCCAGCACAGTATGACTACTATAAGATTTGGATTGAGTAGTTTAAGTTAGAGGCTCAAAGGGATGGGGGTCGGGTTAAGGCCCCCCCATCTCTTTGGGGATAAAAGAGAGATAGATAGGAATTTGAGGGGATGACTCGTGCTACAGTATATTCTACGCAGAATGATGCTCTTGCCCCTGGTACTGTTGGGAGTGACCCTGCTCATCTTTGCGATGATGCAGATGCTTTCACCATACCAGCTGCTCGGGTTATACGTTAAGGCACCGGAAGAGTTGCGCAACCAAAACTTAGATGCTTTGGTCGAAAAATACCATCTTAATGATCCGGTTCATGTGAAGTATGGCAATTGGATGTCTAACTTGGCCAAGGGTGATTTGGGTTGGTCTGAGTCGGCAAATATGCCGGTTACCGAGGCGTTGTTATCTCGTTTTCCGGCTACGCTGGAGTTGGCTATATTTTCGGTGATACCGGTGGTTATCGGGGGAATTTTTTTAGGTGCGGTTTCCGCGGTGAACCATAATCGACCTTTGGACCACACAATTCGAATTTTCGCTATTGTTGGGTGGTCCTTACCAGACTTTGTTTTTGGCCTTATAATCTTGATGATCTTTTATGGTGTTCTAGGGTGGTTCCCGCCAGGGCGTTTAGGAACCCAGGCTGAGTTAATAGTTATGTCCGACAGCTTCGTTCAGTACACAGGTATGAATACCATTGATGCTATCCTTAACGGTAACGGAACTGTTTTTTGGGATGCCCTTCGACACATGATTGGCCCGATGCTGACTTTGGCCTATTTATGGTGGGCTTTTATCCTCCGGATTACTCGGTCCAGTATGTTGGATGTAATGAACAAGGATTACGTTCGTACTGCACTGGCCAAAGGGGTACCGGAGAGGATGGTTATCCGTAAACACGTGTTACGGAATGCCATGATTCCCGTTACTACTGTTGCGGGTCTTATGGTTTTGGGCCTCCTCGGCGGCGTGGTTATTGTCGAGACGGTCTTTAACTATAAGGGGCTGGGTTTATTGGCGGCTACCGCTGCTCAGCAGTTGGACTACCCCATGGTCCTGGGGACAACAATGTTCTATGCGTTTATGTTAGTTTTAACTAACCTAATAGTCGACGTACTTTATGCCTTTATTGACCCCAGGGTTAGATTGGAGTGACGGGCTGAATGTGGAAAAAAATTATTAATAATAGAGCCTCCTTGCTCGGCTTAATATTATTAGTTATCTTTATTTTGATCGCTATCTTTGCTCCTATTTTGGCACCACCAAAGTGGGAAGATGAACCATACCGAATTCCCCGCTATGGCTGGGGGCCTAACCCGGTTCCGCCCTCAGAGGACCATCCCTTTGGTTTAACTCAGGGTAAGTATGATATTTGGTATGGGGTGGTCTGGGGAACCCGCACCGCCTTTCGGGTCGGCCTGATTGTAGTTGGTTGTAGTGCTTTCATCGGTATCACCATCGGTTCTATTTCGGCCTACTATGGCGGTAAGTTTGATGAGATAGTGATGCGGATTGTCGACGTTTTTATGAGTTTCCCCTTTTTGATTGCCGCGGTGGTCTTTACGACTATCTTAGGTAAAGGGCTTAATAATGTGATGATTGCCATGGTTACCTTTTACTGGATGAACTATGCTCGCTTAATCCGTGGTACGATCTTAGCGATTAAGGAAGAGGAGTTCATCAGTGCTGCTAAGGCTTGTGGGGTTAAAGACGGGAAAATTATTCTGCGGCATGTACTGCCTAATTCTATTTTTCCCGTCTTAATTCAAGCCTCGATGAGCTTAGGTTCAGTAGTCATTACCGCATCTAGCTTAAGCTTTTTAGGTGTAGGTGCCCCAGAGGGTTATGCCGACTGGGGTCAGATGATTAG
>DHRX01000156.1:11642-11800 GCA_002408345.1 Firmicutes bacterium UBA5301
GACTGGGGTCAGATGATTAGTTTCAGCCGTAACTGGCTGCTGGGAATTCCCGGTGACCCTCTTCACTACTGGTATACCGTGGTTTATCCTGGCATAGCTATGGTTCTCTTTGTCTTGTCCTGGAACTTAATTGGTGACGCTTTCCGGGATATCCTTGA
>DHRX01000119.1:0-7276 GCA_002408345.1 Firmicutes bacterium UBA5301
TGTCAAGGAGCATCGAACGGCGTGGGATCCTTTCATCCGGGGCCTAAACAGATACTGATTATAGCTAATGGTGCTCCCTTGACAGGGGAGCACCTACGTCATCTAGCCGATAAAGCTAGTTTAATAATTGGGGTAGATGGTGGTACTCAACAAGCTATTAATGCTGGCTTACGGGTAGACTTAGTGCTAGGTGATCTTGATTCCCTTAAAACCGAGGTTGTTCAGAAATTAAAAGGAGAAGGGCAAACTCAGTTCCGAACTTTTGCTGCTGAAAAAGACTTGACCGATACGGAACTTGCCTTGCAAGAAGCTTTATGTTATAGACCGGTAGCGGTGACAGTCGCTGCCGGGGTAGGAGATCGACTGGATCATAGTCTTGCTAACTTACTCTTGCTGGCCAAGTACGCTCCCTATTTTTCGGCCTTAGACTTAATTACCGTCTCTGGTAGTGTCTACTATCTATGTTCTTCTCGTCCGGCCCTTGACTTATGGCTAGAGCCAGGGCAGCTTTTTAGCGTTATCGCCTTGGATTTTGCTGTATCTGGAGTTACTATTATAAATGCCCGGTATCCATTGTATGAGGTAGAACTCCCTTTTGGTTCAACTTTAGGTATTAGTAATATAGCAGTAGCAGCTCCAGTTCGCATTGGGTTGGCTACAGGAACTTGTGTGGTAATTGTGCCCAAAAACTGACTCTGGTCATTAATATATTTGATGGCTTTTTTTCTTTTTTGTAGGAAGAGATTGCTTAAAACGCGAATAAGTGCTATTATGACTTCTCTGGAGTGTGCTTATGTCAGTTGCAACAGGTAAGGTATTATTGGCAGTTTTTTGCCTTTTGGGTTTAGCAGGGACAATTTTGCCAAGTTTACCTGGGTTACTGTTAATCTGGCTGTCAGCCGCTACTTTTGCTTATTTTACTGATTTTATTTATATCTCTAGTTCTAATTTGATTACGCTCACATTATTAGCTGTAATTGGTCAAGGTATTGCTTATTTAGCTTCAATTGTTGGAGCCAAAATGGGTGGCGCTACTAGTCGGGGTGCCACCGGCGCATTAGTAGGCGGTATAATCGGTTTAATAGTAGCAGGGCCGATCGGTATTTTTTTAGGTGCATTTTTGGGAGCTGTTCTCTTAGAATTACCCCAGAAAGATTTGGTTAGTTCAATAAAAGCTGGTTTTGGTGCTTTCTTAGGCGCATTAGGCGGGACACTTTCCGAGTTTTTAATTGGTCTCATTATGATTTTTTTAGTTTTTAAGGAGTTAATCTGAGCAAAGGGGTGAAAGTGATGCAATTATCTATTATCTTCATTCTTTGTTTTTCGTTAATAGTAGCCCTTTTTGCCGTGCAAAATGCGGTTGTAGTGCCAATCGATTTTCTACAATGGCATTTTGAAACATCTTTAGTATTTGTAATTTTACTATCTGCTTTTTCCGGTGCATTAGCGATTGGTTTGCTGAGTATAGTTAAAGGGGTAAAACAGGGGCTGCAGCTAAAAAACCTCCAGAGTAAGAACAACAAACTAACTGGGGAAGTGACTGAGTTAACCGAGACAAAACAGGATTTAACCGCCGAAATTACAGATCTAAAAGCCCAATTAGCTGAAGCTCAGAAATTATATGCTACCCAAATAGTAGATCCTGAGGATGCTGAAAGAGTGGGTAAGCAGTTAGCGGCTACTAATGTAGTTGTTTTAGATGATCCGCTTAGTCTGGTCAGTTTAGCCCTCGACCATCTAGATGACATTCGCCATAAATTAGGGGATTGTTCTGGTTTCTATCAGCTTAGTGCTAGTGAAGAAGAGATTAGTCTAATTGTCAATTCCGCCTTTTGGGAGACTGTTGAAGCCGATTATCCAGCGGCTATAGTGGACTCCGGCTGGCGTTTACTATCCCTACAACACCAGCAGTTTCAAGAAGATAAGGGGTACCTCCAGGCGATAATAAAAGTTTTGGAAGGGACCGGTATATCTTTTCGGGTTTGTAGACTAAACAGTTATGCATTGCTAGTAAAAGAGGAAGACTTGCTTTCAGCGGTCCGGAATATACAAATTTTAATTGATTCTTACTGCAATTAGCAGCAGTTTATATTATGATAAAAAGAGTGTTGAAAGCAAGGAGGATTTTTGGTGAGAGCCGAAACAGTAAATGCATTTCTCAATGCAACTACTCGGGTTTTAAAACAGTTTTGTGGTGGTTGCGATATTACAGTACAAAAAGATAAGATTGCTGTACGAACTTCTCCGGTTAAACTATTTGAAACAAATGTACACGTAGGTATTATTGGGGATTTAAGCGGTGTGGTTTATTATAGCTTTCCCCTGGAAACAGCAGCTAAGGTAGCTTCGACTATGACCGGTATAAATAGCTATGAAGAAGGTACACTCAGTGAAATGGCCAAAAGTGCTCTTTGCGAATTAGCTAATATTATTAGCGGCCAGGCTGCTATGGAGTTGAGTTTGCAAGGACATCGTTTAGATTTAAGCCCTCCGGCTTTGTTTACCGGGCACGGTGTACTTTCATCTAGTTTCCAGAATTACTTAGTAGGTATACCTCTAGAAAGTGCGTTAGGTCATTTTGAAATCGATTTAGCTATATCTGAACAAAAATAAGCGAACCCAAAAAGTTAGAATTGGAGCGGGCTATCCCGCTCTATTTTAATAGAAGAAATTACGGTGAGTGTAGTGAACGGACCGAACAATACTAAATGGGTATTACCTGAAACGGACCAGACTACCTTGACCGCTTTAGCAGAGGCGGCCGGGGTTTCGGTTTTGACGGCCCAAATCCTATACCAACGTGGTTACCAATCTCCTGGTGCTATTCAAGCTTTTCTGGCTAAAGATGCTAGTCAGCTTCACGATCCATTCCTTTTGCCCCAGGTACAAGCAGCTGTAGAACGGATCTTGCAGGCCCGAGAAACCGGGGAAAAGGTAGTAATTTACGGTGATTATGATTGTGATGGAGTTACTAGTACTTTTACCCTTTTAACGACGTTGCGATCTTTAGGGATTGCTACCGACTACTATATTCCTAACCGCTTAGACGAAGGATACGGTTTAAATGCTGAGGCCATTGTTGAGTTGGCTAAAAAATATAGCCTGTTGGTTACAGTGGATTGTGGTATTACCGCTTGTACAGAGGTAGAATTAGCCAACCAGTTAGGGTTAGATGTAATAGTTACCGATCACCATACCCCCAAACCGGAGCTCCCAGCGGCCCACGCAGTACTTAACCCCAAAATACCAGGCGGCACTTACCCTTTTTCGGAATTAGCTGGGGTTGGCGTAGCCTATAAGTTGGCTCAGGCTTTATGGAAGGTTGGAGGGATACCAGGATCCTCCTTCCCCGTACCGTTATCCATAGTAATGCTGGGTACCGTTGCTGACCTAGTTCCCTTAGTCGATGAAAATCGGACGCTAGTTGCCTTAGGATTAGCCGATTTACCTAGGTCTGCTAATCTGGGTCTCCAGGCTTTAATCGAACAAACTCGGTATAATCCGGCTGAGATTACAGCGGGACAAGTCGGCTTTAATTTGGCACCACGGATTAATGCGGCTGGCCGGTTAGGGCAGGCGGATCTAGCCCTTGAACTCCTATTAACGACTGACCCGGGTAAGGCCCAGAGTTTGGCTCAGCAGCTTACGGAGCTTAACAATCACCGACAGAATATTGAAGCAGAGATTTTGCAGCAGGCCCTGGAAGCGGTTGAATTGACCTGGCACCCCGAAGACAAGGCGATTGTTGTTGCTGGTGTTGGCTGGCACAGTGGGGTTGTTGGCATTGTGGCTTCCCGGTTAGTAGAGATATATTATCGTCCGGTAGTTGTAATTAGCTTAGATGGCACAGAAGGGCACGGTTCCGCCCGGAGCATCCCTGGCCTAAATATTTATACGGCTTTAACGCAGTGTGCCGATTGTTTACAGGGCTTTGGCGGTCATAGTGGTGCAGCTGGTTTAACCATTGTAGCCGATAAGGTTGATGAATTCAGAGAAAGACTCTGCCAAGTAGTAGATAGTATGCTAACCCCGGAGGATTTGGTCCCCCAGGTACAGATCGCAGCTACGGCTGAGGTTAGTGATTTAACTGAAGATTTCATTGCTGAGCTCCATAACCTTGAACCTTTTGGGATAGGCAACTCCAAACCGATTTTGGCGATATTAGGCGCAGAGGTCGAAGCTACCCGTAAGGTAGGCCGAGAGCAGGGACATCTGAAACTAGTTGTTGCTCAAGGACCACACACCTTAGATACTATTGGGTTTGGTTTAGGGGTCTGGAATGATATTCTAGAGCGCTATTGCGGGCTGGTAGACATAGCCGGTTATCCAGAAGTTAACGAGTGGAACGGAAACCGCTCTATCCAGATGCAAACCAAGGATATCCGACTACCAGTAGACGAATTAACCCCTATTGACCAGCTATTTCTTAATGAGGTAGCGGTGGCTACAGATCCGTACGCCACAATTGCTGATGCAGAGGAGTTTTATACTAAAGCTGTAGGGGTAAGTTTCGATGGCCGTCAAGAAATTGTCGCTGAACTAGAGCCAGGTGAAAAAGTAACGTTAACCCGGGAACCTGCTAACCCCCATGATAACAACGCCATTGCTATCGAAACTCAGCAGGGACAGCAGATCGGTTATTTAAAACGAGAAATCGCTAAGCATTTAGCTCCTTTGCTGGATACAGAGGTAAACTATCAAGCTACAGTTTCCCAGGTTACCGGTGGCGGGACGGACCAGTCATTTGGGGTTAACCTTTTTCTCCAAAAAGAACCTTCACCTGAGGACTATTTGCAGTGGTTGGAGGCGAGAAACTACCGAGCTGAACTGCAGCAATTGAGCACTGAAAACTTAATTGAAGCTATCCGTCAAAAGGTTATCGACGGTAATTCCTACCATCCTAAACAAAAAGAAGCGCTCCAAACTTTAGTTAACGGGAATAATACGCTGCTAATAATGGGGACCGGTCGTGGTAAATCAGCCGTTTTCCAATCAATGGCAGCTTACTTAGCTTTAGCGGAAAAGAAGAGTACATTAATTATTTACCCGCTACGAGCGCTAGTTAACGACCAGTACCGGTCTATGCAGACTAAGCTCGGGGCTCTTGGCATTAGGGTCTATAAAGCTACCGGTTCTCTGAATACTCGAGAGCGCGAAGAATTAGCTATGGCCCTACATCTAGGAGAGGCGGAAGTAATTCTGGCAACCCCAGAATTTGTCCAGTGCCATTTGGTCCAGCATCCCCGTTTAGTCGGAAATTTAGGGTTATTTGTTGTCGATGAGAGCCATCACATTGGTCGGGTTAACTCGCAACGTTCTGCTTACCGGAGCTTAGCTCAGTTACGACAGGCACTTAACTGCCCCTTAACGCTAGGGGTAACCGCTACCGCTGATGATGAAGTAGCTGCAGAGATTAGCAACGCTCTATCTATTAATAAGGTAATTATTGACCCTCATATTCGTACTAATTTAACGGTAGTAGACCGACGGGGGTTAGATGAAAAGGCTAAATTTGATTATTTAGTAGAACTAATTCAAGGTCGAGAAAAGGCGATTATTTATGTGAATAGTCGGGAAGGTGCGACTACATTAGCTCAAGATCTACGGAAAGCGCTCCGACCTTTTAAAGATCGTATTGCTTTTTACCATGGTGGGTTAGCCAATAGCCAGCGGGTACTAGTTGAGGAGTTATTCCGGGAAGGAGAACTAGTGGCTGTTGTTGCAACTAGCGCTTTTGGGGAAGGGGTAGATATCCCTGATATTCGTCACGTTCTCCATTACCATTTAACCTTTAATTCCACTGATTTTAACCAGCAGAGCGGACGAGCTGGCCGGGATAATCAACACTCTTCGGTCCACCTAATTTATAATAAGCAGGATGCCGATATTAACCGTTTTATTCTCAAATCGAAATCTCCAGACCGCGAAGTTTTAGCCGCTCTATACCGGGTTTTGCAGGGGGCAGCTGGACCACAGGGTGAAATTAACGAAACTAACGCCGAACTAGCTGAGTTAACAACAGCTTATTTAAACTCTGCTACTTTAGAACGTTTCCGACCGTCAGCAGAAACTATTTCGGCAGCCTTAGGGGTCTTTTATGAGCTGGGTTTAATTAGTCGAGAGAAGGCAGGGAAGGCGCGGGTGATTTACCTAAACCCGCCTCCTAAGGGGAAGCTGGACTTGACTGATTCAGTTAGGTATAATGAAGGTATTATTGAACGAGAAGTATTTGAAAGCTTTCAAAAATGGGCTTTAACAGCACCTAAAGACGAAATTTTAGCTTTACTGAACAGGCCGATTTACCCAACTATTTTGGCAAGTGAGTAGGAGGAAAACAGATGGATCTGCGGAGTAAAATCAGAGAAGTCCCTGACTTTCCCAAACCGGGAATAAGCTTTAAGGATATCACCACTCTACTTAAAGATCGGACGGCCTTAAGATATGTCGTTGATCGATTAGCCGAAGAGTTTGCCGGGTTAAAACCGGATGTCGTTGTCGGGGTTGAATCCCGAGGTTTTATCTTAGGTGCCCCCCTGGCCTACAAGCTTAATACAGGTTTCGTATTAGTTCGAAAGCCAGGCAAATTGCCGGCAGACCGGGTTCGGGTCGAATACCAGTTGGAGTATGGTACCGATGCTTTAGAGATTCATCGTGATGCTCTACAACCTGGTCAACGGGTATTAGTTATTGATGACCTCTTAGCTACTGGTGGGACAGTTGCAGCCACCTCTGAGTTAATAAAAAAACTAGGGGCCCAAATTATCGGTTATGGCTTTATCGTCGAATTAACCCCTCTACAGGGAAGGGAAAAACTTGAAGATGCTAAAGTAGTAACCCTAGTTCAATATGATGAAGATTAACATGATAAAGTAGGAGCAGTTTTGTGAGCAAGGCTCGGTCGAGAAAATTAATTAAAAAAATATTAAACTATAATCCCGAAGCTGATGTAACAGTAGTCCAACAGGCTTATTCTTTGGCGGCTAAAGCCCATCAAGGTCAACGCCGGGACTCTGGAGAACCATACATCGAACATCCGGTAGAGGTTGCTATTCTCTTGGCTGAGCAGGAAATGGATTTGGAAACCATTGCTGCGGCTTTACTCCACGATGTAGTTGAAGATACCGAGTATACTTTGACTGACATAGAAGAACAATTCGGTCCATCTATTGCAGCACTAGTCGACGGTGTTACCAAACTTAGTAAGATTCCGACTTTATCTAAAGAGGAACGGGCTGCAGAAAACTTACGCAAAATGTTTATGGCTATGGCCAAAGAC
>DHRX01000119.1:7554-8975 GCA_002408345.1 Firmicutes bacterium UBA5301
GGAATGTGGCGGATTAAGTGGGAATTAGAAGACTTGGCTTTACGTTTCTTAGACCCAGAAGAGTACTATAAGTTAGTAGAGATGGTTTCTGATAAACGTCAGGAGCGGGAGGCTTTTATTAACTCGGCTATCGAAAAAGTTAAGCAGAAGATGGACGAGATCCAAATCAGTTACCATATTGAAGGTCGACCTAAACATTTTTACAGTATCTATAACAAAATGAAGAAGCAAGACAAAGAGTTTGATGAGATCTATGACCTAATCGGTATTCGCATTATTGTTGATTCGGTTAAGGATTGCTATGGTGTACTGGGAATTGTCCATGAGCTTTGGAAGCCGATACCCGGCCGATTTAAAGATTATATTGCTATGCCTAAATCCAATATGTATCAATCACTCCACACTACAGTAGTTGGGGATAAAGGGCGACCTCTTGAGGTACAGATTCGGACTTGGGAGATGAATCGTACTGCCGAATATGGAATTGCTGCTCATTGGCGTTATAAAGAAGGAACCAGCCAGAAAAATGCGGATTTTGAAGAAAAACTGGCTTGGTTCAGGCAGATGTTAGAGTGGCAGCGAGAGACTAAGGATCCTGACGATTTTTTGGAAACCTTAAAAATTGACCTATTTGAAGATGAGGTTTTCATTTTTACACCTAAAGGTGATCTTAAAACTTTGCCCAAAGGTGCTACTCCAATCGATTTTGCTTACTCAATTCATACTGATATTGGTCATCATACGGTAGGGGCCAAGGTCAATGGACGGATTGTCCCCCTAGATTATCAGCTCCGTAATGGTGAGTTTGTAGAAATTTTAACTTCTAAAGCGAGCAGACCTAGTCGAGATTGGTTAAATGTAGTTAAAACTTCTCGAGCCCGTTCGAAGATTAGGGGCTGGGTCAAAGAGCAAAATCGGGAACAAATGGTGTTACGCGGCAAAGAAATGCTGGAGAATAACGCCAAAAAACATGAATTTGAGCTTTCTGAGCATTTGAAAGGGGCTAATCTTACCGAAATTGCTGGTCGTTATGGTTTTGCTACTTATGACGACTTATTGGCGGCTATTGGCTTTGGTAAGATATCGGCTAAACAAGTCCTCCAGAGAATAGTTGGCGAACGTGAATGGCACCGCCGGCAGCAGGATATTAAGCGTCAGCAACAACAGAGGAAAACAACGGTAAAAAGTAATGGAGATGCCGGTATTGGTGTTAAGGGGGTTGATCATCCTCTAGTTCGGACCGCCAAGTGTTGCACCCCGGTTCCGGGAGATCCGATCGTCGGTTATATTACTAGAGGACGGGGGGTTTCGGTGCATCGTTCTGATTGCCCAAATATCTCGTATTTAGCGAAGGACCCGGAGCGCCAGATTGAGGTTTTTTGGAATAATCAGGTTATCCGGGGTTACGATGTTGAATTAGA
>DHRX01000119.1:9262-9427 GCA_002408345.1 Firmicutes bacterium UBA5301
GAACATATGGATCGGGTAGTTGAGGCGATTTCCAAGGTCAACGGGGTCATTCACGTTTATCGAGCTAATCCAACGTAAAGGAGTAGAATTGGATGCGCGCCGTTTTACAGCGAGTTTCTTATGCCCGTGTTTTAGTAGAGAACCAAGTAATCGGGGAAATCGGCC
>DHRX01000119.1:9648-9845 GCA_002408345.1 Firmicutes bacterium UBA5301
AAAACTGGATCTTTACGGGTCTTTCCAGACCAACAGGGACGGTTTAATTTAGGGCCAGCAGACGTAGGTGCCCAGATGTTAGTCGTCTCTCAGTTTACATTGTTAGGGGACTGTCGTAATGGCCGACGTCCCAGCTTTTCTGATGCTGCTCCACCAGCAGAGGCAGAAAAATTTTGTCAGCAGTTTGTTGCTGGCTT
>DHRX01000077.1 GCA_002408345.1 Firmicutes bacterium UBA5301
GCCGATGCGCTGGTTCGAGGCGCCTATGCGGTCGGAGCAGAAGTAGCCCACATCCTCTACCCCAGCCGAGCCGTTTCGGGGACAGAACCACCGCCAATAGTGGCTAAAGCGATGGCCGCCAGCGATGTCTTTATCGCCGCCTGCGTCAAGTCGATTACCCACACCCTAGCTCGGAAAGAAGCCTGTGCAGCCGGTGCCCGTGGCGCCACCTGGCCTGCGGTTACTGAAGAGATAGTCCTCCGCCTGGTACCGGTAGATTATACCGAAGTCGCCCGGCGATGCCACGCTATTGCTGACCGCTGGGACCAAGCAGATAACGTTGTTATTACTGCTCCTGATGGCACTAACTTAACCTTAAAGGCCACCGGTCGGAAAGCTTCCCGCCGTAGCGGTATCTGTCACAACCCCGGTGAGTTTAACCAAATCCCTGGTGTCTCTTCAATTGCGCCCTTGGAAGGAACACCCGAGGGTACTATTGTGATCAATGCCAGCATGACGATTACCGAAAATCCAACCGACAACCTCTTAACCGAGCCGATGCGTTGGACTGTAGAAAACGGTAAAATCGTCAAAATTGAAGGTGGCTCTCAAGCCATGCAGTTTAAACAGATGCTAGCCGAACTAAACGATGCCAACTCCTATCAAGTCTGCGAAGTCGGTATCGGTTTCCACCCAACCGCCCTTATTACCGGAGCCGTCATGGAAGATGAACGAGCAGCTGGGGTCGTTCACTTTGGCTTAGGTACTAACATTACTCATGGTGGAACAATTAAAGCCAAAGCCCACCTTGATGGTTGCCTCCAAGGAGCCACACTGTTAATGGATGGCATCCCTGTAGTTAAAGACGGAAAATTAGTAATTTAGTTATTTTGACGGAGGGTAAATTAATGCGTTTTCTTGCAATTCACGCCATGACCGGTAGCACCCCGGAATCTTTAGAGCATGAGGCTGTTTTATTCAAAAAATTTGGGAGCCCCGGGACTCAGGTCGATATCGCCTGCATTACTCAGGGCGCTGCCTCTATCGAGTCCCGTTTTGATGAGTACATCGGAGCGGTCAACACGCTCCAACTAGTTCAAGAAGCCGAAAAATCTGGTTATGATGCAGTAATCATCACCTGCTGGGGCAATGCCTGTCTAGAGCCGGCTCGGGAAGTCGTTAATATTCCCGTAGTCTCTTCTGGAGTCGCTTCTTTGGCCATTGCTGTCGGCATAGCTCATAATTTCTCCATTATTGGAACTATTAAGAGCGCAATTAGTCGCCATATTATTGAAGTCCGGAAACTCGGTTTGGAAAACCTATTAGCCTCAGAACGCTCAGTAGATACCTTTGTGCTCGAATTAGGCCAAGATCGTCAAAAAACTCTGGCTGCGATTATCGATGCCGGTCAGAAGGCTATTGAAGAAGATGGGGCTCAGTGCCTGGTCTTAGGGTGCTTTGGTTTTGCCGGTTTTGGCCAGGAGGTCTCTCAAACCCTAGGTGTACCGGTAATTGACCCAGCTGCTGCTGTTATGACCTACACCGAATCCTTGGTGCGAATGGGTATTAGCCATAGCAAAATTGCTTTCCCGACCCCTCCGGAAAAGCCACGATCTTTCTGTTCAATCTGATTAAGGAGGTGAAACCTAGTGACTGAATTAGAACAAAAAGTTCTCGACCAAATTACAGAAGCTGAAGTCGTCGCCTTACTCCAAGAAATTACCCGGATTAATACGGTTAACCCACCTGGTAATGAAGCAGCTTTAGCTCAGGTGCTAAAAGCCAAGTTAGATCAGGAGGGGATCCCCGCCGAACTACAGTACGTAACTGAAAACCGAGCTAACCTCATCGCCACTTTAGCTGGAACCGGTACAGGCCCAACACTGCTGTATAACGCCCACATGGATACGGTTCCTGTTGGGGACCGGGCCAACTGGAAAGTTGATCCCTTCGCTGGCGAAATTATTGACGGCAAAATTTACGGCCGCGGGGTTGCTGATGATAAACAAGGGGTTGCCGCGATGATTATGGCCGCTATCGCCTTAAAACGGGCGAAGGTTCCCCTCAAAGGTACCTTGTTAGTTACTCCAGTAATGGGAGAAGAAACCGGTAACATCGGAACACTACACCTACTGGAAAACGGTCTTCAAGCTGATATGGCGGTAGTTGGCGAGTGGTCTTCCCACCGGAAGATCGCTTTAGGCTACCGTGGTTCCCTCTGGTTTAAATTAAAGACCTACGGAAAAACCGCTCACGGCAGCCGGCCTAGCTTTGGTATCAATGCTATTGATCATATGACCGAGCTGGTCCTGCCCCATTTAAAGTCTTTGACCTTTGACTATGAACCTACAGAGATCTTTTTAATTAACTACCCGACCCTCAGCGTTAATGTAATCAGCGGTGGTGTTAAAACTAATGTGGTACCAGATTATTGCGAAGTAGAGGTAGATATGCGGCTAGTTCCTGGCCAAAAACCGGCAGAAGTGGAAGCCCAAATCCGTGCCGCCTTAAAAGATCTGGAAAAACTACACCCTGATTTACATGTGGAGATGGAAGTATTTGAGCAATCCTTCCCCTTCCAAACCCCGGTCGATTCTGAACTAGTCCAGGTGCTGACCCAGGCGGTTACTGATGTAACCGGGGAAGCTCCGGAATACATGGGGAAAACCGGTTGTTCCGATGCTAATCCGCTCTCGGCTGCCGGAATACCTGTGGTAGCTTTTGGCCCTGGTAACCCTAGTGGACATGAGCCCAATGAGTGGGTGGAAATCGCTGACTTGGTTAAAGTCACCGAAATCCTGGCGCTCCATGCCTTAAGGATCTGTGGATAACATAGAGAAAACACCAGTATTTAGGAGGTTAGAAAATGAGCAGAAGTAGTAGAGTAGCCCGTGTTTTTTTGGTTCCCTTAGTGCTTTTAACCATTATCTTTTCTTATGGTTTACTGGGACAAGCCGCCCCGAAACAAGGTGGTACCCTAACCATTGCTGTGGAGAAAGATCCGCGTAGCTTAGATCCTACAATTTACAACGATCTTGCTTCATCGGCTGTACAGAGGCAAATCTTCGACACATTAGTCGCCTTCGATGAGAATAACCAGGTTATTCCCCATCTGGCAACATCTTGGGAAAACCCGAAACCAGCAGTCTGGATCTTCCATCTGCGTAAAGGGGTCAAATTCCATGACGGTACTGAACTCACTGCAGAAGATGTTAAGTTCTCCTACGACCGAGGTCGTGACCCAAAAAGTAAAGGCCAGAATGTCTCTAAACTCAGTATGATCGAGAGCATCGATGTCATTGATCCCTATACTGTTCGGTTCAATCTCAAGTACCCCTATGCTCCAATGTTGGAATATGGGGTTTACGAAATTGTTCCGAAAAAAGTGGTTGAACAGTTAGGTGATGATTTTGGGTTTAACCCCATCGGCTCTGGCCCCTTCAAGTTTGTAGAGTGGGTCAAAGATGATCATATTACCCTAG
>DHRX01000146.1:0-251 GCA_002408345.1 Firmicutes bacterium UBA5301
ATGGAAGTCCCAACGAGCAACCGAGTAAAAGGGATAATAGCAACTAGCAGAATAATAAAGGGTATTGAGCGACCAATATTAGTAACACTAGATAAAACCTTATACAACTGGCGATTTTCTGTAATATTGCCTGGAGATGTAATTACTAGTAGTACACCTAAAGGCAGCCCACCAACTACCGCTAAAACGACTGATACCCCTACCATCCACAATGTTTCCCCTAGAGAAGTTAACAGCATTTGCCATAAACG
>DHRX01000146.1:397-1661 GCA_002408345.1 Firmicutes bacterium UBA5301
CATAAACGAGGACTAGTTATTTGTCCTAAAATACCCGGGAGCTCAGTTAACTGACCGATCCCATATAGGGTTAATAACAGAACGAACCCGCTGATACTAGGTATAAACTTCTGTATGGGTGTTGCTTTTTGGTTAGGCTGAACGAGACTCATCTTTTAACACCTCAATCTCTATCCCTTGGTCTTCTAAATACTGCAAAGCCTCATCTAACCCGCCATTGAGGGCGCGTAGCTCTACTACCAAGGTACCAAAGGGAACGCCTTTAATATGGTCAATGTTACCGGCCAGAATATTAACATCTACATTAAAGAGTCGAACCATCGAAGAAACTATGGGTTCTCCTGCAGACTCACCGATAAAAGATAAGCGGGCAATAACCGCTCTCTCTGAGGGGGTAGTTAGCACCAAGCCGCTATTACGGATTTCTGTTGGCAAATCAATCTGGATAACCCCCTGGATAAACTGGCGAGCCGTTTCGGTCTGGGGATGAGCAAAGATTTCCACTACTGACCCTGTTTCCACTATTTTCCCATCGGAAATTACCGCTACCGAATCACAAATTTCCTTGACTACATCCATCTCATGGGTAATGAGAACAATAGTCAAACCTAAACGTTTATTAATATCCTGCAATAAAGCAAGTATAGTTTTTGTGGTCTGAGGATCTAAAGCCGATGTTGCTTCATCGCAAAGTAGAACCTCTGGGTTATTAGCCAGGGCCCGTGCTATTCCCACCCGTTGTTTCTGTCCACCACTAAGCTGACTTGGATACATATCAGTTTTATCAGTCAAGCCCACCAAACCTAGTAGATCCTGGGTACGCTTGACAATTTCAGTTTTGGGAACCCCAGCAACCTCTAAAGGGAACGCAATATTGTCGGCTACCGTACGAGATGAAAGTAAATTAAAATGTTGAAAAATCATACCGATTTTACGTCGTTCCTGCCGTAACTTTCGGCGGCTTAAAGCCGTAATTTCCTTGCCACCGATAGTAATTTCTCCTTGATCTGGTCGCTCTAACATATTAATACAGCGGATCAAAGTACTTTTACCGGCACCGCTCAGACCAATAATCCCAAAAATCTCACCTTTAGCAATATCCAGACTCACTTGGTCTAACGCCACTATCTGATTAGGGTAGGAACCATAAACCTTAGTTAAATTCCTGATTTGAATCATCGTCTATCCCCCCTCTAAAAACCAAAAGACCTCCGATAACGGAGGCCTATTTCAACATAAACTGCTAGACCGTCCCTTATCTCTC
>DHRX01000146.1:1859-4763 GCA_002408345.1 Firmicutes bacterium UBA5301
TTCATCGGGCCAGTCCCTCCACCTCTCTTGATAAGGATCCATCTAAAATTATTTAAACTTGTATTGCTCCTATTTTAACTTGACAAAGACAGACTGTCAATATCCTTTATCCTTTTCCCATTGAATTACCAGTTCATCACCATCGGATAAAATTGTTGAATATTCAGCTGGTTCTCCATTCCGCAAAGTAACTAAGTTAGTTCCCTCTGGCCGTTCCCCTAAATCTACCGGAACATAGTTAAAGACTTCAGCAAAGAAGTGGGCTTCTTTTCGTCCTGACTGTATTTGAATTTCATCACCGTCGGTAACACTTTCATCTAAGTTAGCTTCCCGGCCATTAAGTAAGACCCGACCTGTACTACCTGGCAATACTAATTTCTGTCCATTTACTGTTACTGTAATACAGTGGCTAGCCGTTATGTTGGCTACTTCTTCAGAGGTTAATACATCCCTCAGAGTCGTTTTTTGCTGAGAGCTACGCACTTCTATTTCATCACCATCGCTTAACCGACGGTCCAAATGCGACGGCTTCCCGTTAACCCAGATTTCATGAACATTGCGGTGTATCTGCCTTTCTTTACCATTCGCTAGTACACTAATATGTCCTGTTTGCGGTAAAGTGCCCCCAAAAATCCGAATTAAATCACGACCAGTAATATTTTCGTTATACGTCAAGTCAGCGCTGTCTGGCACCTTAGTCCTGGACGTAGCCGACTGCCCATTTAAGAGAATTTCTGGACGTAAAGTAACGATTTGTCCGTTAAAAGTAACCGTAGTCGCCTTTATTTCAGGGATAAAATCCTTTACAGTCGCTACAGCATCTTCACCATCGATTGCAGGAATTACTTCTAAATGGTCGCCATCTTTTACCGGTGTATCCAAAGAGACCTTATTCCCATTAAGTTGATAAGCCCCTGGTTTTCCAGGGGTACCTTTCACCACCTGAAATATTCCATTAACCTTGGCCGTTGCAGCTAGCCCTAAACGATTTTTAACTATTGAGGGGTCTATATTAGCTGCTAACAACACATCCCCAACTGTCGGTGCAACTAAATTGAATAACCGTACCGGGGTATTACCTACAACAACCTCTATAGTGCGAAAGGAAAGCATCGATTTATTTCGAGCATTTAAAGCTATACCGATAGGCGTGATACCATCTGGTCCTGAAAGCTCACTTAAATCTCCCCGAAGTACTTTATAAACATCTTCCCCGCATTTAATTGCAACCCGATTAGGTGCTAGCGATAATTGGCTCGCTAATACCTCTTTTAGTAAAGGGGTCTGGCTAGCCCCACCTACTAATAGAACAGCTTTTGGCGGTACACCACCATTTAAAGCAATAATTTCCTGGGCAATTTTTTGACTAATCCCCTCAATCGTTGGTTTAATAGCCTCTAGTATCTCCGCAACCGGTAATTGATTTTCCTGGCCTAAAACATCTTGAAATAAGATATCTGTACTTACCGCTAATTCTCGTTTGACCTCTTCAGCGGTAGCAAAATCCAGGAGATAAAGTTCTTCCAGGGTCTCGCTAACCTCATCGCCAGCTACAGGAACCATCCCATAAGCGGTAATCATTCCATTGCGAGAAATCGCAATATCACTCGTTCCTGCGCCCATATCAACGAGAGCTAAGTTTAATAAACGTAAATCTGGAGGGATAACTAATGCGCTAGCGGCAATAGGCTCCAAAGTCATACTCCGAACACGCAGATCAGCTTTGCGTAAAACCGTATACAAAGCATGAATAACAACCTCGGGAAGAAAAGTCGCCGTAACAGAACAAACTGCTTGATTGCCTCGATGCCCGACTAAATTTTTGATAGTACTTTCGTCCAAAAGATATTTATTAACGCTATAACCAACACAATGGTACCTAGTATTTACTCCCCCTGCTGGTTGATTCTTAATGATTGTTTGCTGAGCCAATTGAACCGCCTCTAACTCTATGGCAGCAACATCTTCCCTAGAAAGTTCACCCCAAGTTAAAATATCTTTAGTTACTTCAGCGGTTTCAGTCCGGAGGCTGCGACCAGCAGCAGCTACGGCCGCTGTCTCTAACGGGAAACCTACTTGTTCACTAAGGCTTTCCCTTATCTTGATTACCGCACTAGCTACCGCCTCCACATCATGGATTTGACCGTCTTCCATAGCTCGACTGGAGTGTTCGACCATGGCCACGCCGAGAGCTTGAGGATGCTCCTCATCGGTAATAACTAAACCCATTACCGTCCGTGTGCCGATATCTAGGGCAAAGATCGTATTACTCTGGTCATACATTTGTATACTACCTCCCTCTGATTAAACACGGGCAGTCATACATAGCAGCCTGATTCCCGCTATTAGAAATTTTTTCGGAAATAAGTACATTAAGCCCTTCTTGAGGGGTCTGGGGCCAAACCCCATTATAGGTTAGCACTACTCGACGGTGTACCCGATCGTTTAAGCGTAGTACGCCCGTAACAGAACCTGCTGGTGTACTAGCTATAATAGGCTGTCCGTCTACTAACCCCTCGTTCCTAGCGGAACTCGGGTGTAAGTAAAAAACCAGAGGCTCCTCTGATTCAAGAAAAGCACCTTGGGAATGGGTCCTTTCTTTGGGTTGCGGTGAAAGGAGGGTATAAGGATAGCCCTCTATTCCCTGGATAGGCATTACCGCCCTAAAATCCGTTGCCTCTGGATCACAAAAGCGATACTTTCCGGAAGGCGTTGAAAACAAACGGCTAGCCCAAGCTACTTCTGGTGCTGTCGGTAACCGCCAAGGACCTTGTTCTAACCGTTCCAAAGAAATACCCCAAGGTTTCAACGGGCTCAAAGCCTTCTCCAGCAGTTCGGTTTTAGTTTCAACTAAGCAACCTAAACGGGATCCTAACTCTAGGAAAATTTCTGGATCCGACTTAG
>DHRX01000016.1:0-6143 GCA_002408345.1 Firmicutes bacterium UBA5301
ACCGTCACCAATGTAAATAACTCGGTAGCCTTCTTTTTGCTTAGTAGTGACAATTTTGTCCTTGCAAGTACCACATTTCCCACACTCGGCGTTTAAATACGGGTGCTCAAAAGAGAAACCGGTCTGGTCTACCTTAACCACATTGGAATAATAAGTTAGCTCTTCTAAGCCCATCCGCTGTAAATAATCTTCAATATAGATATGCAGTCCATCACTAACAATCTCCAAAGGTAACTCGCTGGTCTGACAGAACTGAACAAATTTGGGGAAATAGGGATCCGGCCGGACATTATCTCGAATAAACTGTAATATCTGTTCCGGATCTTTCTGGGAAAAATCCTGGTAAATAGCGGGTAAATACGCTCGTGATTTACCCCCTTTTTCTAGGATCCTATACTCTATCTCACGCCAGTTCTTTACAGCAAAGGCATCTAGTATCTGAACCTGGTTGTCATCAAGGGTCACGGTTCCATCAAAATCCGTAAATACCCAGTATTTCTTACCCACTATTCTCCCCCTGTTCATCCCTTAGCAATTGTAAGCATACATATCAAAAAGTTTAGCCACATTCTGATTCAATTGGGTTCGTAGCTCTGTCGGCGATTCAGTCCGAATAGTACTCAATTTATTAAAAACCTCTACTACATAAGCTGGTTCATTACGACGACCCCGATAAGGAACAGGGGCTAAATAAGGAGAATCGGTTTCTAAAAGAATCCGGTCCAAAGGTATAACCTTCGCCACCTCTACTGGTCGTTTAGCATTGTTAAAAGTTAAGGTCCCGCCAATACCAATATAGTAACCTAAGTCTAGACAGCGCTCAGCCATTTCCACGCTACCGGAAAAACAGTGGAGTACACCTTTAACTGTACCAGCAAACTCCTCCAATATCGCCAATGTGTCACTATGGGCTTCCCGGTTATGAATAATAACCGGAAGCCCACACTCACTGGCCAAAGCCATTTGGTCCTGAAAAACCTGGAGTTGTTCTTCCCGAGGGGAATAATTATAATAGTAATCTAACCCGATCTCGCCAATAGCCACAACTTTAACGTGGGCTGCCAATTCCAGAAGAGCCAAGCGGGTTTCCTCGCTATAGGTCTTAGCATCATGGGGATGAACACCTACTGCCGCAAAAATACCAGGGTAGCGTTCCGACTGAAAAACGGCCCGTCGAGAAGTGGATAAATCCGAACCGGGGATCAGAACCTGAGTTACTCCGGCAGCGGTAGCCCGGCTAAGAACTTCCGTCCAATCCTCTGTAAACTGTTCATCGTTAAGATGTGCGTGGGTATCGGCTAAAGGGGTTTTCACTTGACTTTGCCTCCCAGCGGCACCGTCCGCTCTGGGGTTACCAACGCCAACTGACCATCGCCAGAAGCGGCCAAGAGCATCCCTTGGGAAAGCTCGCCCCTTAATTTAGCCGGCTTGAGGTTAGCTACAATAATAATTTCTTTCCCTACTAATTGATCAGGGCTATAGTGTTCAGCAATCCCAGCTACGATCTGGCGCTGCTCCGGTCCCACCTGAACCTGCAGTTTTAGTAAACGGTCTGCGTTCGGGTGGGGCTCAGCCTTGATTATTTGGGCTACCCGCAAGTCAATCTTGGCAAAATCGTCGATAGTTATCTCTTCTTTTAGATCTGTTAGTTCCATTGCTTCTCCATCCGCCTCATCTTCAGTAATTTCAATCCGGGGAAAAAGCGGTTCGCCCTTTTGTACTTTGCTACCGCTAGGATAACCCCCCCAAACTAAATCGGCAAATTGGCACTCTGCCACTAAGCCGGTCAAGCCTAACCGTGACCAGATCTCCTGAGCGGTACCTGGCATTATCGGTGCTATTAAAACCGCTACATAGCGGAGGACTTCAAAAAGAGAGTAAATAACGGTAGCTAGCCGTTCCGGGTCATTCTTGGCTAATACCCAAGGGGTCGTTTCATCAATATACTTGTTCCCAGCGCCGATAAGCCGCCAAACCTCAGCGATACCCTTATTTAGCTTTAACTCATCGATACTCTCTTGGTAAACAGATACCACCTCTGCCGCCAACTGCTCCAGGTCTAAGTCCACTTGCTGCCTAGCACCGGGTTTAGGTACTACTAAGTGGTAATACTTATCCAACATAGCTGTCGAGCGGTGGAGTAAATTACCTAAGTCGTTGGCTAAATCAGCGTTAGTCCGTTTAATCAGAGCCTCCCGGGAGAAATTACCGTCATGGCCAAAAGAGATCTCCCGTAATAAGAAGTAGCGCAGAGCATCGGCACCAAACTCTTCTATCAATAGCAGCGGATCTACTACATTCCCTTTAGACTTAGACATCTTATCCCCGTCCATTACTAACCAACCGTGGCCAAAGATGGTTTTTGGTAGAGGTAAGTCCAAAGCCATCAGCATTATCGGCCAGATAATAGTATGAAAACGCACAATCTCTTTACCCACAATATGTAGATCTGCCGGCCAGTACCGGTTAAACTCCTCTGTATCCTGGAGATATCCTGCCGCCGTCAAGTAGTTGGAGAGGGCATCAAACCATACATAAATAACATGCTCAGCATTGATCGGTACAGGAATACCCCAATCAAAAGAGGTCCGGGAAATACAGAGATCTTCCAAACCACTTTTAATAAAAGCAACCATCTCATTTTTCCGAGATTCTGGCTGAATAAACTCCGGGTGTTCCTCTATATGTTGGAGCAAACGATCGGCATACTTGGAAAGTCGGAAGAAGTAGGATTCTTCTTTAGTTAACTCTACCGGTCGTCCACAATCCGGACAATTACCATCAACTAACTGCCGCTCTAACCAAAAGGCTTCACACGGGTTACAGTACCAACCTTCATATTTAGATTTATAAATATCGCCATTCTCCCAAATTTTCGTAAAGATGGCTTGAACCACCTTAATATGCCGCTCTTCGGTAGTTCGAATAAAGTCATCATAAGAGATATTCAACTTCTGCCATAAATCTTGGAAGCTTTCGACAATCGGCGTAACATACTCTAATGGGTTAGACCCCTTTTCCAAAGCCTTCCGCTCAATTTTTTGCCCGTGTTCATCAGAACCAGTTACAAATAAGACCTGGTAACCGCTCATTTTGCGATAACGGGCGATCATATCAGCAATAGTAGTCGTGTAAGCATGACCAATATGTAACTTATCACTAGGATAATATATTGGTGTAGTTAAATAATAGGTTTTCTCGGGCATAAGTTGAACCTCCTCATTCCGCAACATCATTCCGAGTATACCACGCATAAAAGCTAGCTGTAACTAAAGTTAAGATAAAAAAGCCTGAAAATTTAACGGCATAGTTACCAATGCCCAAAGAGAACAAACCGTACATTATATTAGCCCAGTAGTCGTATAGTGTGGCTAGCAGAGCTAAACCAAAATAGCTAGCAATTTTCTGGCTGCTTGTTCCCCGAGGGGCCAAATACCACTGTACTAGGGCGCTACAACCCCCAAAAAAGACGGCCATAGCCATAAAGATATCCAGGGGCATTCCCCCTAACGCCATCGACTCTACCTGATAAGTCCAGAGCCCCGTAACCGCTGCTCCCAATTCTCCTGCTACCCTTAGTAGAAAGTAAACCAGCGTTGCTAGCCAAACCCCGTTTTTCTCACGAGCAGAACACTTAGCCTGGTTTAAGATTAAGTAGACCACCAGCAAACTAACAAAGAGGGTTCGGAATCGGAAACCATTAAAACCAGAAAGCCATTGCATCTAACTAGCGCTCCGCCTTAGTTAAAGCCGCATCTAAACAGGTAATTACTGTATCAATATCATCACGGGTAATAATTAGCGGCGGCTGAAAAGCCAATACATTTCGCTCAATACCGTTTTTACCGATAATAACCCCGTGTTCTCTTAGATATTCCAAAACTACGTCGGTTTCTTCTATGGCCGGTACTTTCGCTGGATCATTCTTATCCTTAACTAACTCAGCGCCTAACATTAAACCTAGTCCTCGTACATCGCCGATTAATCTATGTTTATCAGCCAAGGCTACTAATTGTTCTTTAAAATAAGCGCCTAGTCCTGCGGCCCGTTCGGCTAAGTTCTCGGTTGCAATATAATCTAATACCGCTAAACCAGCTGTAGCTGAGACAGGGTTACCACCTAAAGTAGATGCCCCAGGCCGAGTATAGCTTTTAGCGATAGCGTCAGTAGTAATAAAGGCGCCGATCGGTGCACCATTACCTAAAGCTTTGGCCACCGTTAGGATATCTGGTACCACATCCCAATTCTCGATAGCAAACATTTTTCCGGTTCGAGCGAACCCGGTCTGGACCTCATCAATAATCAGTAAAATTCCATATTGATCTAGAATTTCCTTGACCCGCTGAAAGTAACCGGGTGGTGGTGTAATCATCCCACCGTTACCTTGGATCGGTTCGGCAAACATAGCCGCTACCCCCAAAGAAGTTTGGGTTCGAATCGCAGTTTCAATAGCATTAGCACAGTGGAGATCACATTCTGGATAGCTGGCACCGTATGGACACCGATAACAATAAGCGTTAGGTACAAAGTTAATTCCACCTGCCGGGGTCGGCTCTGTCCGCCACATCGATAAACCGGTAAGGCTCATCGTCAGCATTGTTCGCCCGTGTAACGCATTGTGTAAGGCTAAAAACTCGTATCTTTTTGTGTGCAGTTTGGCTAGGAGCGCTGCCCCATCATTGGCCTCGCTACCGCTGGCACAGAAAAAAGTCCGTTTTAGTTCTCCTGGTGTTACTTGAGCTAACTGTTCAGCCAAATCCACAATAGGTTGGGTTAAATAAATTGTACTGGTATGTTGTAAAGTCTGTACTTGTTCGGCCACTGGACCGCTGATAGCTGGGTTACAGTGCCCACAGTTAACTACTGAAACCCCGGAAAAAAAATCTAAGTATTGCCGTCCCTCACTATCATACAAATACTGCATCTCTCCCCGAACTATCTGCATCGGTTTCTGATAAAAGTGATAGACACAAGGGATTAGGTACTCCTGCTTTTTACGCAATACCTCTTCTGGACCGATATAACTCATCTTGAATCCTCCTTCAGAATATTTTACCGCAAGCCGGTAATTCCGCGGGGGTAAGCCCCTAAACCCAACGGACGTTTAGACTTTTGGCTAAAATCTCTGGCGAGTTCAGATACACGCTGGTTATCTCCAGCATAAATTGCGTCTAACGCCCTCCGATAGCCTTGAACAACCTCAGCTACCTGCTGAGCATTTAAGAACTGCATTTCCAACCGCAAACCGGCCAAACCGACCCGACAAAAAGAGTCTAGGAAGGGCAAGAGACAGAGCTCATTAGCTAAAAGTAAGTGGTTTCGACAGTATTGATCGATAATTATTTCCCGGCGCTGTCCTCTAATATCCTTTAATGCATACCGTCTATTACGGCAAGCGGCTGAACAAATGTCCTGTTGGGTACAGCCTTCTAAAAGCGCAGCAGGTAAACAATGCTCCATAACCATGGCCGTCAGTGACCCGTGAACAATCGCTTCTACCGGCAGGCTTGCCGTTTCTACTACCTCTTTAACCTGACTAAAGGAGCTCTCAACATGAGCTGTAACCTGAACTAAGCCCTCCTGCCGTAAGAGTTCAATAGCTTTAGTGTTAAAAGCGTTGAGGCTGTAGTCCCCATATAGAGGTAGAGTACTCTCTGCTTTAGCTAGTTCTAAAGCACCTAAATTACTGACTAGCAGCCCCGCCGGTTTGGTGGTCAAACCTTCTAGCCACCGGAACAGTAACCGGTATTCAGCTAGCTCCCGGGCCATCATAATCCGTGGGGTCGCTAGAAGACCTGGCTTCTGAGCCTGATTCAAAAATTCTAGAGCCTTAAGGATATTGGCTCTCGACCAATCAAACTGGTGATCTACCGGAACCTCGCCGCCAAAATAAATCCGGTCTGCACCTGCAACAACGGCAGCCTCTAAAGACTCTAGGTCCCCAACCCTTACTGTAAGTAACGGTTTCGGCTGTAATACACTACCTTCTACCTGGGAAGCAAAGGGGTTCTTACTCATTAACCGGTCATCTAAAGTTAATTCCCGCACACCGGTACTAAAAAACTGGGGTTCCCGCTCCCCGGTGTAACCGATCCCTTGAGGACCTGGATGTTTTAGCGCATAACAAGTGGTATAATCCCGAA
>DHRX01000016.1:6343-11613 GCA_002408345.1 Firmicutes bacterium UBA5301
CCAGGTAGGCATCGATGGCCTGACGATAGGTAGATACAATCATCTGTAAATACTCAGCTTCCCGCATTCTACCTTCAATCTTAAATGAACAAATACCAGATTGAACCAGCTCAGGGATATGATTAAGCATGTACATATCTCCTAAAGCTAAGAAATAAGGTCCATCTACCTGTGTTGAAAGCACTTCACCTGTTGCCGAATCAATAAACTCATAAGCCCAGCGGCACGGCTTCATACAGCGACCCCGATTAGAGCTTTGCCCAAAAAGTAGACCGCTAGCATAACACTGTCCACTCTGGGCAATACACATATCACCATGAATGAAGTACTCTAATTCTAAACCAGACCGGTCTCGTAATTCCCGAACTTCCGCAAAAGGAATTTCCCGATTTAACACCACTCGAGTAACCCCATGCCGCTTAAGAAAATTTAACGCCTCCAGGCTATGGGTATTTAACATAACGCTGGCATGAATAGGGATAGTCAAGCCTAATTCTCGTACATATTGAATAATCCCAAGATCCTGAACAATCAGAGAGTCCGGCTGGATCTCCTCTAGAAACTCTAAATATTCCCGCTGTTCTTTTAACTCAGCATCACTCTGCAGATTATTAAGGGTTATGTATACTTTAACATTGCGATCGTGGGCGTATTGCACCGCTTCTCGTAAACTTTCATTACTGAAGTTATAGTCATCGCGAAACATTCGCATATTAAATTTTTTCCCGCCTAAATAAACAGCATCGGCACCGGCAGCAATAACAGTCTCTAAAACATCCCAACGTCCTACCGGAGCTAACAACTCTAGCTCCATATCCTCAAGATGCAAAGCCAAACTATTACCTTCCTTCCCTGACAACTTGAGCGTTAGGTACGTCTGCTACCTGTAGCCCCAGTTCTTCTGATATCGGTCCATTTATATAAATTTGGACCTTTTCTGGCCGGGCAATCGGCAGTGCACTTGGTTCTACACCCTGAAGGATCTGAGCCGCCATTACACCAGCCTGTACACCTAATTCAAAATGTAAAGAGTCGACACAGCAAGCCGCCCCCTGCTGAACCGCCTGTAAATTGTGACCGCAAATCGGGAGCCCCTGCTGCTGGCAGTTCGTAGCTAGCAGGAGGAAATGTTCCTCAATCAACCGACAGATCGGTACAAATACAAACTGGGTACTTTCGGGAAAGGTTATTGTACTCAAAGAAGCAGAATCATGGACTTGTAGCTCTTGAAGGGACAAACCAAAATCCGGTACCGCTACTTGGAGATCCTTGAGTTCTAAAAGAGCATTAGGATCATTAGGATCATAAACTACAGCTAGCTCTTTAAGATTAGGTTTTAATGTAGTCAATAATTTTAGTTTCTTAACTACATCAACTTTACCGCTAACCCCAGCTAAATGGTTTCCTGAACTCTCCCAACTCTTAACCAATCCTACCGCTACAGGATCATAAACAGGGGTGAAGACTACAGGTATTTGGTAGAAATCAGCAGCTTCTTTAGCAAACTTCGCCGCCGGGGTAGTACAGGCAAAGATTAAATCGGCACCTGCAGCTACCAAATCATCGGCCTCTTGCCCAAAGGATGGTACATTCTCCTGGACATTCCGATAATCTATAAGATAATCCTTTTCGGCTAACCCAGCTTGGCCCAAACCCTGCTTAAAACCGGCTACAACTTCATCCAGTTCCGTTTTTAACTGGAGAATTCCGATGTAAAAAGGCATTGCAGACCCCTCCATCGCAGTATATAATTAGTCTTCTGCCTTCCCGCATTATACCATTGCCTAGGAAAGCTTTCAACGCTTCAACTCCCCTTGAAACGCCGGTACCTTTGCCCTCTTTTCGTCAATAATTTTAAATATCCATACATAAAACTCTATTATCCAAAAAGGGACAAATGGCCTTTGACTTAAAATGGAAGCTGAGGTACAATTTGTCTTGAGGATTTTATAGGATAATCTATAAATCCGCTTAGAGAAAGGAGTGGTAGCAATGAAATCAACAGGTATTGTACGCAAAGTAGATGAGCTAGGCCGTGTTGTAATTCCCATCGAGCTTCGCCGCACTCTTGGAATCGACGAACGAGACTCCTTAGAGATTTACGTAGACGGAGATCAAATCATTTTGAAAAAATATGAACCTGCTTGTATTTTCTGCGGCAACGCCAAAAATGTCCGTAATTTCAGGGACAAAATGATTTGCCCAGATTGCCTAGCATTAATGAAACAAGTTGGCTAACACCAGCAGCTGGTAAGGAAGAAGCCGTGGGCTCTATGGGTTTCCACGGCCTCTTACTGTTCCAGTTCCATAGCTAAACGGTAGGCGATATTACGCCTAATCCCAGTCTCCTGAACCACTATTTTTACCGCATCCTTGGTAGTATGACCTTCCTCTAAAAGCTCCTGAAGCCTCCCCCTAACCATTTGACAATCTACCGGTGGCTCATCTCCGGTCGGCGATCCACCGCTTCCAGCCAATACTACCGTAATCTCTCCTCGTGGAGTTTGTTCAGAATAATGCTGATAAGCCTCTTGGACTGTGCCCCGGAAAACCTCTTCATGTTTTTTAGTTAGCTCTCGACAAACGGCAATCCGGCGATCCGGCATTACCTCTACTAGGTCAGCCAAAGTTTCCAGTAAACGGTGGGGAGCTTCGTAAAAAACCAAGGTTCTAGCCTCGGTCGCTAAACTATGTAGATACTTTATTCTTTCTTTGCGTACTCGAGGTAAAAACCCTTCAAATGCAAATTTCTCCATAGTTATGCCCGCAAGGGTCAGAGCTGTAATTACCGCTGAAGGACCAGGAATAGACTGAACCGGTATCCCTGCTTGCAGACAGGCAGAAATCAAGTACCCACCGGGATCAGAAATCCCAGGCATACCAGCATCGGAAACTAAGGCTACATTTTGGCCATCTTGTAACTTTTGGAGAATAAGGCGGCTTTTCTGCCGTTCGTTAAACTGATGGAGACTAGTAACCGGGGTTCCAATATCGTAGTAGTTTAACAACTTTCGGGTATGTCTGGTATCCTCAGCAGCAATTAATTCGGCCTCTTTTAAAACCTGCAGGCATCGCAGGGTAATATCGCTAAGGTTACCAATAGGAGTAGCACAAATATATAAACAACCGGTAGCTGTAACCATTATTTATCATCCCTTTTAAACTTTTCTTGCTTTGACTAGGGTTCGAGAACAATCTATCTCTTGAAAAACACCTGGCTCTAGGCCAACCGCTGTACAAAGATCTTTAATTTCCCCTAGTCGCTCATAGCGATGAACCAAATAAAACCGACCTCCATTCAGAAGCGCCTTGGCTGCAGTACCAATCGTCTCCGCTAAAGTGGCATCAACTTCAAATCGAGCCCGCCAACGGGAGGGGTTAGAGCTAGGACGACCGCTCCCAACCTTAAAATAAGGAGGGTTAGCCGTCACAACTGAAAACCGAGGCTCCCAGAATAACTGGCGATAATCTCCTACTAGTACCGTGAACCGAGAACCCAAGCTGTTTAAAGCAGAATTGCGTTCAGCATAGGCCGCTAATTCTGGTTGTATTTCTACCCCGACAAAACTACACTGAGGATACCTTGCGGCTAAAAGCAGCGGGACAACCCCAACCCCTGTCCCGAGATCTAAAACTCTTTCTCCCGGCTCTAAGGTGACGAATTGGGCTAGTAATAGGCTATCTTCGGAGAAATGATAAAAGCCATCTGGCTGCTGAATCTCCACGGAAGCGGAAACACCTCTCACTCCTGACCTGTTGGGGATGTATAAATCAGTAGCAGACGGCAAAAAATTCATACTGCCTGCATTAGGCCGTAAAGGATGGATTTCATGCATATACAAGAGATAGTAAAACTCCTGGTAGAGCAGCACTTGTTAGTATCTGCCCCTGACAATCTGCCTGTAATAAAGATCAACGCTATTAGCACCGACTCCCGTCAAGTCCAACCAGGCAACATCTTTGTGGCCATCCCCGGAACCCAACATGATGGGCACACTTTTATCCAGGAAGCTCTAAACAAGGGGGCTCAGGCCGTCATTAGTGAATATACTTTAGAGTTACCAGTACCTCTACTTCAAGTAGTCAATTCGCGCCAAGCGGTAGCTCTCCTCTCCGCTCACTGGTGGGGCTACCCCAGCCAAAAACTCTTATGCTCAGGAATTACAGGAACTAATGGCAAGACTACCACCGCTTTCATACTTAATGCCATCCTTGAAAAAGCTGGATACAGCACCGGCTTGATGGGGTCTATTTTAACGAAGATCCAAGACCATGTCTATCCCTCTACCATGACTACCCCTGATGCCCCCACTCTGCAACACCTACTACACCACATGGTAGAGGAGGAAGTCGAAGCGGTAACCTTAGAGGTTTCTTCTCATGGAATCTTACAAGACCGCTGTTTTGGAATCTCTTTTGCAGCTGGAATCCTTACTAATATTTCTCCAGACCACCATGATCTCCATCCAACCCTAGACCACTACATCCAAACAAAACTCGCTTTTTTCCAACTTGTTGCACCAACAGGTCTTCGGGCGGTTAATGGCGATGATCCCTTAATCCAAAAAGCTATTACTTCCGTTAACCTACCTAATCTTGTCTACTTCGGGCTAACTAAAAGTTGCCACCTCCAAGCAGTTGGATTACAGGTTCAACCGAGTAAGAGCATCTTCACTCTCGCCTGGAACAGCTTACCCCAAATCGACGGGGCCATTTGTCCACCGGGACAAGTACCGGTAACATTAAATATTCCTGGTAAACATAACGTTTATAACGCCTTAGGGGCTGCTACCGCCGCCTTGTTTTTGGGAATCCCGCCGGAAATCATAGTTGAAGCCCTGGCCACCTTTACCGGAGTCGCCCGCCGGCTCCAACTGGTTCACGAAGGGAACATTAGAATCATTGACGATTTTGCTCATAATCCGGCTAGTATTAGAACAGCAATAGAAGCCTGTTTACTATTGGATTCACAGCATATTATCATCGTTAACGCAATTAGGGGTAATCGAGGTTTAACAATCAACCGGGAAAATGCTGCTACTTTAGCTTCTTACTACCGTTTACGACCCCAAAATATTAGTTTGATAATTACCTCTAGCCAGGAAATCGTTGGTAAACACGATTTAGTTAGTCCAGCTGAAGCTGAAGCATTTTTGACAACTTTAGAAGATACCCAAACCCCTTTTACCTATTACCCCCAACTGAACACAGCACTCAAGTCCTCTTTAAGTAAGGTGAAAAAAGGCGATCTTATTCTCCTCCTAGGAGCG
>DHRX01000016.1:11718-11977 GCA_002408345.1 Firmicutes bacterium UBA5301
TTATTCTCCTCCTAGGAGCGCAAGGCATGGAACAAGGAGCAGAACAGATTCAGAAACTACTCCTCGATACACCAGAAATAGTTACTTTTGACCCCTACGATGAATTGTCGGTAGAGCCAACTATTATTAACCTGCCCACCTACTTAAACCAACGTCATACCGACTAAGACTTCTGCTCCGACTTTTGCGGTTTCTGTCGACGACGCTGTCCACCGGTGTTGGTCTTTTGTTGCTGCTTTTCTTTACCCTGTTCCTGGGT
>DHRX01000145.1:0-6964 GCA_002408345.1 Firmicutes bacterium UBA5301
ACTACCGGCATTCTTCCAGCTGGGGCCGGTTGGGCTGTCAACATACGTACCGCAGCAGAAGCAGCTTTACGAGCCATCTCTACTACAGACTCCTCAGTTAGGAGTTCAAAACCGGTAGCACCGCCAAGAGACTCATAAGCGGTCTGCATAATTTCCCCATCCTTGGCCACAACCATTAAACCAAGTGCCAACCTAGTACGAGAATCTTCAGCCCAGTAACCCCGGGAATTAGCGATCAGCACATCTTGAACCGATTCACGATAAAAAACAGTAACTTGAGCTACTCTACTATCGACAGCCCGAGCAACCTGATCGGCTTTTGCTAAAAGATCTGCCTTCTGAGTTAATTCCACCTGACGGGGATCGATAACAGGATTGATTTCCACCTGATTATCTCTTTTAGTTAGCGCTTCAACAGCAGTAGAAGAACCATCCTCTACCGCCTTGGCAACTACTTGAGCAACCTCTAAAAGGCCTGTTTCCGTTAGATCATTTGTATACGCATAGGCTGTAGAACCATTGGCAACAACACGAACTCCAGCGCCTCGATCGGTACCAGAATTAACTTTGTCCAACCGCTCTCCTTCGCGGACTAACCGCAGTGTCTGTCGGTTCTCAATAAAAACATCGGCAAAATCCCCACCATTTTCTAGCGCTTTAGTTAGGATATTGCGTAATGTTGCTTCTGTCCAATCCATTGGTCAACCCCCATCTGCTTGTCCATTTACCCTATTTTAAATTAAGCCCCTGCCTCTTCCTTTTTATCAGTCCGAAAATAAAGCGTAACTTCTAATAACCCTTGCTCCGGCAGACGGCGTACACCAACATCATAAAGGGAGGTACCCTCTAGTTCCGGATGTCCACGCCGTACTCGCCCAATAGTTAACTTTACCATCCTCAGAAACTGCGTAGAGCGATTTCGTAACCTACTTGGTTCCGGGAAAGGCATTCGCTCAACTATTTTGATGGTTTCAACCACGCTTTTACCTCCTTTGGGGACGAGATCATTATCTCAGTATATGTCCACAATGGAAGTAATTATACCTAAGCATGTTAACTTATGAACGTGGTCCTACTAACGCCGGCCTAGTTCGGCTACGAACCCCGGGAGGGAAGGCCACAGTAAAATCAGCTCCAGTCCGTCGAAGGCTAACCCAGCCTAAACCGGCTATAGCTAAATCCTGATTTTGTTTTACGTGAACAGTCTGGTATTCCCAGTGCTTGTAGTCATCAAAAGAGCATTTAGAGCAAGGTGGTAGTAACCAATCTGCTGACTGTTCCATAATAACCGGGAGTCGCTGCGCTTTAGTTCGATGCAAAACTACCCCCTCTGGAACATAGACTAAAACCACAGCTGAACCTGGACTAGAAGTCTTCTCCAAAGTAAGCGTAGCAACCCCACCCAAAGCTAAGCTTTGGCCGGGAACCAGTTCATAGAGTTTACTGTTGAGCCGTTTGTTGGGTATATATATACCAGAGCAGTTCGAGCAGTAATAGTCACTTACTCGCCCCGGAGGAATTAGTCCTGGGGTATCTAGAAGTGTAATATCTGCGCCGCCAAATTGAACTGGAATAACCCCTAAAGTTGTTCCGGGGAAAGCAGAAATTGTTGGAATACGCCCAGTTCCTTTTTTTTGCGTCAGAGTTTTTATAACTGAAGATTTTCCGGTGTTAGTAGCACCAATAACCGCAATACTATTAACACTAGGTGGGATCGCCGCTAGCAGCTTCTCGAAACCAATACTTTCTTTAGCGCTAACTAAAAAGACCTGTTCCGGATGGCGCCCTTCTTGGCTAACTTGGTTTTGGACCCATCCCTTAATTTCAGCTAAAATCGCTGGTTTAGGAAGCAAATCTACTTTGTTACCAATACAGTATACCGGCAAATCCTTAGGTAGTTCAGCCCAAAGAGCAGGCCACCAGCTTCCCTCAAAATCGATGAGATCAATAACAAGCAAAACTAGGTCAGCTAAGTCCACCGCTTTGCGTAAAGCATTACGATAATCTACATCATCCCAATTGGTACGAACAGTAAATTCACCATAATGCTCTAACCGATAACAAGACCGACAAACCAATTGATTTTTTGTGTGGCTATACTGTAAGCCTGGCGCTAAATAACCAGGCTGTTCAGGTTGGTCTGACTGAAATTCAGCACCACAGCCCGGACAGATCTGACCAATTTTCTGCTGCATTAACCCTGAACCTCACTTCGGTTAGAGCCTGTAACTAGCCAGCCTTTTTTCACTAAATTCCGGGCAACCCGTCGCTCCAACTTACGCATTAATTTTGTCGTCGGTAGCTCTTGATCGCTTAACGGGGTTACCCAAATAGTATATACTCCAGATCGATTACCACCGAGGATATCTGTAAATAACTGATCACCGACAATAGCGGTCTCCTCTGGTCGAACATTCATTAATTCCAGGGCGCGAAGGAAGCCTCGCTTCCGTGGTTTAATGGCATTAGCTAACCCTGGAATCCCCAGTTCTCGGGCTAAACCTTGGACCCGCTTCTCCTTACCGTTGGAAACGATACATAAAGAAAAGCCCAACCGCTTAGCTTTTTCAATCCAAGCCCTGTTAGCTGATTCTATTTCAGCTTTATCCCAAGCTACTAAGGTATTATCAATATCCACAATTAAAGCCTTAACCCCTTGAGCTTGTAAAAGCGGCAAGTTAATCTCTGCTAAAGAATTAACAAATTTATTTGGACATAGTAAACGTAGCGCCAAAAACGTTCCCCCTTTCAAAAAAGAAAAAAGCCCTAGGGGCATTTCCCAGAGCTATTATACCTTATCTAGCAAAATAATACCAACGTGACTTTTTTACATATCAGCACACATAGTTTTATACAATTTGCTAATAGCTTTCTTCTCAATTCGGGAGACATAGGAACGAGAAATACCAAGCTTTTTAGCTATTTCCCTTTGAGTATATCTAATTCCATCAGTAAGACCAAAGCGCATCTGTAAAACTTTCAGTTCCCGGGGGTTTAAATCTCGCATTTTTTCCCGCAATTTATCCTCTTCAAGCCGATTTTCTACGGTCTCTACCACTACATCGTGATCAGTGCCTAAAACATCGATTAGCGAAATTTCATTGCCTTCCTTATCTGATCCAATCGGTTCGTAGAGCATAACTTCATTGCGAATTTTCTTATTTGAGCGCAGGTACATTAAAATTTCATTTTCAATACAGCGAGCCGCATAAGTTGCCAATCGAGTCTGTTTATCTTGGTTAAAGGTCCCAATAGCTTTTATTAACCCAATAGTGCCGATCGAAATTAAATCATCTGCATCATGACCGGTATTATCGAATTTCTTAACTATATGGGCCACTAACCGTAAGTTCCGTTCTACTAAAATGTTCCGAGCTTCTTGGTCTCCAGCTTTCATTTTGTTTAAACACTTTTCTTCTTCCTCTGGTGATAACGGTTGAGGAAAAGCATTACCGTTACTAACATGGGAAATTAAAAAAACGGCACCTTCAAGAAGAGAGATTAACGCTACCATAACAAAGAAGGGCAACATAGATGGCTCACCCCTATATCTAAGGTCTTTACCATCTTATGTGCCCCTAAAGATTAAAGTGCCAGTCCTGGCCTGTTTGTGTTTTTTAGTAACTAACTAGGCCGTGCCCTCCGCAAGAGACTTCCGACTACCGGTGTTCGGGGTAAATCGCGATAACTCAAGTTAAAAACAGCATTAGTGTTAACCCTGTCTAAGCTAAAAGTTAACCGTTGAATTGCACCTTGCGGCCCAATAATTTCTAAGCAATCTCCATAATCAATATGGTTACGAGCCTCTACTGTAAATTCTACTGTCTCTGGATTGACCGCAGTAACAAACCCAACAAAATCGTAATTCCGATTATATTTACTAGTTTGGGTATGGGTCAACGCTTCTCGAGGTCGACCATCAGCACTCGCCCAAAAACCGGTAGTATATGGCCGGTGGCTCACCTTGACTAATTCTTCAAGCCACTCCGGTTTAACCTGAAATTCAGCTGGATTAGCTAAATAAGCATCAATAGCCTCTCGCCAAACTTTGGTTACTACAGCAACATAATAAGCGCTCTTCATCCGCCCTTCAATTTTAAAGGAACTTACTCCGGCCTCTACCAACTGGGGCAGGTACTCTAATAAACAAAGATCCTGGGAATTGAGAATATAGGTGCCCTGCTGATCCTGCTCAACTGGGAAGTACTCTCCTGGCCGTTTTTCTTCCATTAAAGCAAAATTCCAACGGCAAACTTGAGCACACTCACCCTTATTGGCATCTCGACCGGTTAAAAACTTACTTAGTAAACAGCGCCCAGAGTAAGCCATACACATAGCCCCATGGACAAAGATTTCTAACTCCAGCCCGGGGTTAGCCTCAGCAATCTCCTGAACTTCAGTACCAGTAAGTTCCCGAGCCAGTACGATCCGTTTGACTCCAGCCTGCTGCCAAAAGCGAGCTGCTAACTTATTAGTAGTATTAGCCTGGGTACTCAGATGGATCTCTAAGTCTGGTGTTACCTCTTGCACCACCGACAACACGCCTGGGTCGGAAACAATTATCGCATCAACACCGGATTGCTGCAGATGAGTCAGATAATTAGGTAGCTCCTGTAAATCTTGATTATGAGCAAAAATATTAACGGTAACATACGCCTTGACCCCATGCTGGTGACAGAAAGACACAGCCTCACTAAGCTCTGACCACGTAAAATTAGGAGCAAACGCTCGCAAACCATAGGCCGGTCCGGCAAAATAAACAGCATCTGCTCCGTATAAAACAGCAATCTTTAGTTTTTCCATATTTCCGGCCGGAGCCAGTAATTCAATCCGGCGGGACTTTTTCACACTTATAACCCCTTTTCAATTCTGGCCTTAGCCTGTAGATGAGCTTTGTAGGTTACGGAGAAGACATGAGATCCGTCACCTTTAGCAACAAAGTATAAGTAATTGGATTTTACCGGATTAGCGGCTGCTTCTAAAGCCTGCAACCCCGGACTACCAATAGGACCAGGGGGTAAACCCCCATGCTTATAAGTATTAAAAGGCGACTCCACTTGCAGATCCTTTTCAGTAAGTACCGGTTTCCGAACGCCTAAAGCATACTGAACGGTAGCACAAGACTGTAAAAACATACCTTTTTCCAAACGATTGTAGAAAACAGCAGCAATCAGTGGGAACTCCTGGCTTAATTTTCCCTCTTTCTCTACAACTGAAGCTAAAGTAACCCAGTTGACTAACCCGAGTTTTTCCACATTAGGGTGTTTCCGCAATTCTGTAGTAACTTGATCAAAGCGGTTGACCATAGTCCGGATTACATCTTTAGTTTTTTGTCCTTTGGAAAACCGATAAGTATCGGGAAAAAGGAAACCTTCCAAGGTTTTGGCACCATATAACCATTCAGGCATATCTGGACCTAATGTATAAACAGGATCATAAGTTAACCGCAGAAACTCGCTCCCATTAACTATTCCAACATTCTCTAAAACCTGAGCAATCTCTGCTAGCGTTTGTCCTTCAACAATAGTAACCGTAACTAAGTCCGGACTTCCGCTTACTAAGATAGTGACTAATTCCCGCAGAGGTAATCCTGGTTCTAAGCGGTATAAGCCCGCTTTTAGCGTACCATCAACGCCTGCCAGTTTAGTATAGGCTCGCAATAACCACGGACTTTTAATTACCCCAGCTTCAGCCAGAATAGTACTAATTTGCGCTGTAGAAGCACCTAAAGGAATCTCCACGGTAACTAGCGGGCTCTGCCCCCGAGAACTAGTGCCAGCTCCCAGTAACGACAGGCCCGCCAAACCTAATAATAATCCAACTACAATCAGGCTAACAGCAGATTTCCACCGATTCATTCGCTTCACCTCGCTGACCTAAACTCCATTATAGGATAACTGTCAAGCCAAGGCAAAGGTCAATTGCTTAATTTTACTCTTCAATATAGTCGTCGTCTTCGTCTTCCATCGCTTCTAAAGTAGCTACTACTTTTTCAAACTCGTCATCATCAATAATATCAGTTAGGTACTCCTCGCCATCTTCATCCTCTTCAACCCTGAGGACTACGGCAACCCCTTCTTCATCCTCGTCATCTTCATCAACTTCTGCAGGGACTAAGACAGCATAGCGCTGCTCATCGATTTCTAACATATTGAGCAGTATAAATTCATGCTCCTCCCCTTCATCATCAACTAAAGTCAAAGTATCTAACATTTCATCAGCCATTAATATCACTCCTCATTTTCACTAAAGCTAGTTTTACCAGCCTCAAACCTTTTATATTCTAAATAACCCTGAAGTATAAGGGAGGCAGCTAACTGGTCAACTACTTTTTTGCGTTTTGCCCGGGATACGTCGGCTGCTACTAAAACCTGTTCTGCACCAGCAGTAGTTAAACGTTCATCATACCAGACCACTGGGCCAGGCCATTTTTCAGTAATACAGTCAACAAATTTCCGGACCTGTTGGACTTCGGGGCCCTCCGAGCCATCAGTTCGCCTTGGGAGCCCGACCACTAGCTCCACAACGTTTTTTTCTTGTAACAAATCTACAATTACTTCTGCTGTCCCCTTATCATCAGTACGGTTAACTGTAGTATAGGGCTGAGCTAACATACCTAAAGGATCGGTTAAAGCCACCCCTATTCGCTTAGTCCCTACATCTAAAGCCATAATTCGCATATGAAACCCCTATCAAAGACTTAAATAATTTTCAAAGCAAAGACCGGACAAACTGCGCCACAATACCCACAGAGGACACAAGACATTCTATTGACCTCTGCTTTACCTGCTGTTAACTGTAGCGCTTTATTGGGGCAACGCCGAACACAAGCGCCACACCCCTCACACCATTCTTCAATCAATAAACGCTTAGGAGTAGCCTCAATCTGAGTCAACAACTGAGCTACCATCGGATCAGCTGTTACTGCACGGCCCTGGCTAACCGCCTCTAAAATAGCTACATT
>DHRX01000145.1:7237-12275 GCA_002408345.1 Firmicutes bacterium UBA5301
CCTTTACCCATTTGCCGGGCAAAATTAATAGCCTCTAGCATTTCTGCAGCGGTACCGTCCATTATACCTAACCCTGCCTGGTTTAGCAGGGGATGAATAACATCAATTTCAGCGGTAGCAGCAGCAGCGCGAACACCGGCTATATAGTGGGTTGAGAGGCCAATTGCGCCTACCAAACCTTCCTCTTTAGCTCGAACCAACCGTTCTAACGCTGCGTGATGGCCCCGTAAAGTATGAGCGGATTCCTGCTCATGCAGCAAAAAAAGAGAAATTTGCTCTAATCCCAATTCATTTAAGGCCTGGAATAAACTCTGCTCCATAGCATTAGCGGTGTAAGCGTAGGACTTAGAGGCCACATGTACTTGCTGCGGATAGCCTTTAAGTGCAGCGCGAATATAGGGGTAGGTCTGGTAGATTTCGGCGGTATCAATAAAATTAACGCCTAACTCCAGTGCAATCCGAATTACTTTTGCCCCTTCTGCCACCGGTAAGTTAGCCTGTAGAGGCCCTAACCCTAAACTACCAAAGCAAAGCCTGGATACAATCATTCCAGTCTTGCCTAACTCCCTATAATCCATTAGTTAATACCGTCTCAGGCTCCGTGGTAACTTGTAGTAAAATTAAACTTTTACGGGATGGTAGCCGGGCAGCGTCCCCAGCAATCCGGACATCTTTGACCCCTTGAACCGACCGCAGCTCAGCTACAGCTTCTTGGGTAGAGCGGCCGACAACTTTATTAACTAAATCAGCCTCGGAAAAAACCGGGGTAACTACAGCCTGAACCTGGCAAACCACTAACCCATCAGATTCTTGAGCAAACTCAACAATCTCAGGATTACTGTACAGTTTCTTGCCGTTTTTGTCCACTTCTTCCTTGACTAAACTCGCTAACCGGTTCTGTAAAAAAGACATAGAAAGTGCTTGCCCAGAGGCTTGAACTACAGCTGTACCTCGAAGTATCCCTGCCTCTTGACCGGGCGTCTGGCTAAAATTCAGCTCCACAAAATCCCAAGCTAAATTAGGCTCTAGCAACTGGTAGTCGGAACCAGCGACAAGTTGTAATTGTTCAAAAACTTGCCCTGCTACCTGTTCTTCCAAGCGTTCCCGCAAACTAGTCAAATCAGCCTCGCTAACTACAGGTAAACTTTGGTCATCACCACCAAAGGTCGGTTCTGGATTAGTTACCTTTAGTGATGCCAAACCCTCAATTTGTGTGATTCGTCCTGCAACAACGTTGCCGGCCTTGCCTTTTTCCACAGCTTGAACCTTCACTTCAGCCTGTCCGGCTTTTAACCCTACCGGGATCTCATAAAAATACTCTGTTTTCCGAGCTGGAACTTTAACTGTTTCCAGAGTAGTAAAACGGGTGCCACCACTAGTGGTTACTATTGTTCCTTTCGGAACTTGAATTGTCTGAGCTGAATCATTAATTAATACTACGCTACCCTGGGCGGCGGTCACCCCACGGATGTTCCGACCGCTAGACGGTAATTCCTCAACTATAGTAAATTCAGTAGTTACCGGCACCGTCTCCAAATCAGCAACATTAAACTGGAATCTAACGGCATACCGTTCTTTTTCGGGAACTAAAATTATTTTAGTTGGTTCCGGCGCATACAGGACAAAGAAACCGGCCACAGCTATTAGGGCCGGAATCCAAAACAAATGACGTAATCGTGGACGGAACCGAGGTAATTTCTCCTCAGAATCCACCGTTGCTACCGGTTCTTCTACCAGCGGTTTATATTCATCTAAACCTTGAGCTGTTAAAAACTGAGCAACTTCTGATAATGCTGTCTGATAATAAAGTTGTTTGCCGGTCCGCTCCGCGTAAAACTTTAGTAAGCGGACATTGGCTTCAGAATGTAAAATATCGACCGGTTCCTTAACCTCCAAAACCACAACATCACTTGCTACAGCATTAATCTTTCTAACTAGATGATTAACTTTATCATTATTAGTTACGGTGAGAACTGTTATTTTTTCTAGGGCCATTTGGGTACCGCCTCCTTTTAAGAAAGCTGATTGGCTAATACCTCCAAGGCTTTTTTTAGAGCCTCACTAAGTTTCGATGGATCCTTACCACCGGCTTGGGCCATCTCGGGCCTGCCGCCACCACCACCTCCGACAGTTTTGGCTAACGCACCTACTAAATTGCCGGCATGAACGCCCTTAGCTACTACATCTGGAGTTGCTCCAGCAACTAGAGTCACCTTACCATCGGCAGCACTACCCAAAACAACGATCCCACTACCTAACTTAGCGCGGAATTCGTCAACTAAGTTACGCAACGCTGAAACCTCCATGTCATCAAAGCGCTGCACCAGTAATTTTACCCCATTAACTTCTTTAACTACATCTTCAGCCTCTGTCAATTGGGCTTTAGCTAATTTTTGTTTGAGGTTGACCAATTCCTTTTCTGCTTCTTTTAACTCTTGAAGAATTCGCAGTACTTTATCTGGTACCTGCTCTGGGTTAACTTTTAATTCCAAAGCAGTGTCTTCAACTATTTGGTTACGTTGATTTAGCCAAACCAACGCCCGCTTACCGGTAATGGCCTCAATACGACGGATCCCTGCCGCAACTCCACCTTCACTAAGAATCTTAAAGAGACCGATATTGCCGGTTTGAGTAACGTGAGTACCACCACAAAGTTCAGCCGAGTAAGCTCCGATCTCAACTACCCGAACTTGGTCACCATACTTCTCATCGAATAAGGCCATGGCTCCTTTGTTAACCGCTTCTTCAAATGAATAGAGAGCGGTTTCCACCGGAATGTTGGCTAAGATCTGCTTATTTACCAAGTCTTCAACCTGCTGCAATTCCTCTTTTGATAAGGGTGCAAAATGTTGAAAGTCAAAGCGTAAGTGGGTCGGTGCAACTAAAGAGCCAGCTTGAGTAGCGTGGTCACCTAACACCGTACGCAAGGCCTTATGCAACAAGTGGGTTGCGGTATGATTACCGGCGGTAGCCAACCGAACATCCTGTTCAATCTCAGCTTGAACCAATTCTCCTTGTTTTAAACAACCATGGGCTACTTGGCCCGTATGGACAATCAGATTACCGATTTTAGTAACTTCATCAACGACAAATTGGCCATTGGTTCCGCTGATTACACCGGTATCGGCAACCTGTCCACCGCCTTGGCCATAGAAGGGGGTAACATCTAAAACAACCTCACCCTCCTGACCTGCGTTCAAAGTTGATACTAACTGATCTTCCTGGATTATAGCCAAAACTGTAGCCGGGACAGAAAATTGCTCATAACCTACAAAACTACTATGTAACCCTTGTTCCTTAGCCAACTCGGTGTAGAACTCATCTTTTAGGGCCACATAACCGTTTTCAGTTCTCGCTGACCGTGCTCGCTGCCGTTGGGCCTCCATAGCCTGTTGAAAACCAGCTTCATCAACGGTAATTTCTACTTCCCCAGCGATTTCCTTAGTTAGCTCTAAAGGGAAACCATAAGTATCGTAAAGGCGGAAAGCCTCGGAACCAGATAAACAGGTCTCCCCTTGTTGCTCCAGGCTAGCTAGTAGCTTCTCCAAAAGTTCCACACCCTGATCCAGGGTCTGCCGAAAACGCTCCTCTTCTTGAGCAATTATGCGTAGAATATAGTCCTGGCGTTCGAGTAAATCAGGATAAGCCGGGCTCATCTGCTCAATGACAGCCTCTACTACTTCTACTAAGAAAGCCTGTTTAATTTGTAACAACCGGCCATGCCTTACAGCCCGGCGCAGTAGGCGTCTTAGTACATAGCCTCGTCCCTCGTTACTAGGCACGATGCCATCTTTGACCATAAAGGTAATACCTCGAACATGGTCGGTAACCACTCGTAAAGAAATGTCTTTCTGCTGATCGATTCCGTACTTGGTATTCGCTAAGTGGGCTACTTTATCTAAAATAGGTTTGACTAAATCAGTCTCAAAAATATTGTTAACCCCTTGTATCAAAACAGCAGCCCGTTCTAAGCCCATTCCCGTATCGATATTCTTGTTTTCTAATTCATGATAGTTACCGGCTTCATCCTTCCGAAATTGAATAAAGACTAGGTTCCAGATTTCTAAAAAACGATCGCAATCACAACCGGGAGCACAATCAGGACGCTCACAACCATACTCTTGGCCTCGATCCAAATGAATTTCTGAACAAGGCCCACAGGGACCTACCCCAATTTCCCAAAAGTTATCTTTTTTCCCTAAGCGAACAATACGCTCTTGAGGCACCCCTACTTGGTCACGCCAGATCGCTTCGGCTTCATCGTCATTTTCGTAAATACTAACCCAGAGCTTCTCCGGGGGCAGACCAAAAACAGTAGTAACAAACTCCCAAGCCCAACTAATAGCCTCTTCTTTGAAGTAATCTCCAAAAGAGAAGTTTCCAAGCATTTCAAAGAAAGTTCCGTGCCGATCTGTATATCCTACCCGTTCAATATCTGGAGTACGAATACACGGTTGGCACGTAGTTATCCTAGTACGTGGCGGTTTCTCTTGCCCTAAAAAATAGGGTTTAAAGGGCACCATGCCTGCTCCGGTTAAAAGCAGGGTCGGATCGTTTTTGGGAACTAACGAGGCGCCCGGCAACCGAAGATGACCTTTACTTTCAAAAAATGCTAAAAACTGTTCACGAATTTCGTTGCCTGATAGCCTGTTCATATATACCTCCAGGACAAATATATGGTAAAAAAGCCTTAAACTTAATGATACCGTTCTGTACCTAGGCTTGTCAATCTATATAGTTCACTCTACTTTATCGGCGCATATTTTGAACGGCAATATAAAAATAATACTTTAATAATAGCCGCGATAGGAACTGCAATTAGTGTACCTATGATGCCAAAAAGCGCTCCACCACTAAGAACAGCAAAAATTACGATTATCGGGTGGAGTCCTACCCGCTCCTCTAGTATTAAAGGGGCTAAAATCACCGCTTCAAACTGGTTAACTACAACAAATAATAATAGCACATAAAGTATGTGGGTAGCTGAAATCGTTGCAGCGGCCAAGACCGCTGGCAGGGCTCCAACTACCGGCCCAAA
>DHRX01000145.1:12481-13660 GCA_002408345.1 Firmicutes bacterium UBA5301
CCTAATAAAAATAGCCCAAAAGTCAGACCCAAACCGACAAATAAGCAAATCAGCAGTTGACCTCGGACAAAGCCACTTAAAGCTGAGTTTACTTCACGCCCAATTCCGAGAATTTCCCCTTGCCAAGACAGGGGAAAAGTTTGGACAACTGTTTTCTTAATCAATTCTATATCTCGAGTTAGATAGTAGGCTATAACTGGAGCTAGGATCAGATAAAACCCTTTAGAAACTAGTTGAATTAAAAGATTAATCGCCCTGGTAATTAGCTCCTGTAGAAACTGCCGAGAGGCCTGTAGCCCTTGATCAAGGCTACTCCGAACCGGCATCGGCAAATTAAGCCGTTGATAGCGCAGAGTTAAGTAACGGGCTAAGCCATCCAAACGCTCGGTCTGTACTTGCAGATTGAGCAAAAGGGAATTAAGGTCTTGTACTAGGAGGGGAATTAAAAAAACCGCACTAGCCCAAATTACTATGCCGACGCCAATATAAACTAAGGCAATCGCTATACTACGTGGAACCTTCCGTTTTTCCAACAACTTAACTGTGGGTAAAGTTAAATAAGTCAAGAAGATCCCCAGAATAAAAGGAAACAGAATCTCTCGAACTAGTATTAAAAGAAAGATGGCCAGGATTAAGACCCCTAGCCAAAAGATTTGTTCACGATAGATCCTAACCATTAATCAACACTACCTGACTACTTTGGTCAGAAGTCTATGTCCAGCTACATCTACTACTCGAACTAAATTACGGCGTAATTGTCGGGTGCCTCGTCTAATTTTATGGTTAATATTACCATTAGTCTTTTTTCGGTGTTGATATAACGTATATACCAGTGCAGAGCCAATTAGCCCGCCGGCTAAAAGTCCTTTCCACAAGTTGCGCATACTCGGTCTTCTCCTTTCTGTCCTAGTATGCTGCACCTTCCGGCAAAACATTTAACCTACTAATGCCAATTATGGTCCCACCGCCTAAAACTAAATCCCCACGATACAACACCCCTGCCTGACCAGGTGTAACCGCTCGCTGGGGCTGGTCAAACTCAACCCTTAGCTCATCAGGTGCTGTCAAAATAGCCTGGGCTGAAGTAATCGGTGAATTATATCTAATTTTAATACCTGCTGGAAAGGAGGTATTAAGAGGTGGGGCTTCCTGAGAAAGCCAATTTAATTGGTTTAAGAT
>DHRX01000145.1:13816-23084 GCA_002408345.1 Firmicutes bacterium UBA5301
CCGGTTACCAACAACAACCAGGTTCTGCTCTGGATCTAGCTCGACTACATAGTAAGGTTCTGGTCCAGAGATACCTAAGCCCTTACGCTGTCCCACAGTATAGAAAGCAATCCCTGCATGTTTCCCTAAGACCTGTCCGTTAGTATTTACTATTTCCCCTGGTTGATAGGTTTTAGGAGCGTACTCTTTGAGAAATCGTCGGTAATCATTATCGGGAATAAAGCAAATCTCCTGACTTTCAGCTTTATTGGCCACCTTGAGTCCCAGATTTTTAGCTATAGAACGAGTCTGTTCTTTGGTATAGGTTCCCAAAGGCATCAAGGTACGCTGTAATTGTAGTTGAGTCATATTATACAACACATAACTTTGATCTTTAGTTAAATCAACACCACGTTTCAGTGTATAACGGCGTAAGGTTTCATCATATCCAATCCGCCCGTAGTGTCCAGTCGCAATATAATCCATACCTAATTGATGGGCTTTGTTAAGAAAAGCTTCAAACTTAATCTTACGGTTACAGACAACACAGGGGTTGGGAGTCCGACCGCTCTGGTATTCCTGGGTAAAGTTGTGAATAACTTCTGTCTCAAAAATCTCCTGGAAATTTAAGACGTAATAAGGGATCCCCAACTGCTGAGCAACTCGACGGGCATCTTCAACAGCGCTTAGTGAACAACAACCACCTTCATGTTCCGCCGGTAGCGGTAGGGAAGCTGGCCAAAGCTGCATGGTAGCACCAACACATTCATACCCGGCTTGAATAAGCAAAGCGGCGGCCACAGAACTGTCGACCCCGCCGCTAAGAGCAACCAATACTTTCTTACCTAATGAACTCATCTACTTACGCTCCTGTTTCCAGTGTTACCTGTCGTTCCTTAAAGTCAGCTATCGCCTTATGCAGGGCATCTGCTGCCAAGTTGGAACAATGCAGTTTATTAGGGGGAAGACCGTCAAGAGCCTGGGCCACGGTAGCATTGGTTATCTGCAAAGCCTCGTCCAACGTTTTACCAAGAACCATCTCGCAAACCATATCACTAGTAGCGATAGCTGCTCCGCAACCAAACGTTTTAAACTTGATATCGGCAATGCGATTTTCCGCATCGACTTTAATAAAAATACGCATAATATCTCCGCAGACCGGATTACCCTCTGTTCCAACTCCGTCAGCATCACTAATTTCCCCAACAAAACGAGGGTTCATAAAATGTTCCATGACTTTTTCGCTATACATCTTTTTCCTCCCCTTCTGGAAACAGCGGTGACATTGCCCGCAATTTATCTACTATCGGCGGTAAAACCTCCAGGAGGTACTGGATATCGGCCGCAGTACTTTCCCGTCCCAAGGTTAAGCGCAAAGAACCATGGGCAATTTCGTGAGGGATACCCATAGCTAGTAAAACATGTGATGCCGCTAAAGAACCAGAAGTACAAGCTGAGCCGCTAGAGGCAGCTATCCCCTGCATATCTAAGTTTAGGAGCAAAGACTCACCTTCAACGTACCGGATGGAAACATTGACGTTATTCGGCAGCCGTTGCGTTGGGTGACCGTTAAGCTTAACCTCTGAAATTCGATCTTTCAGCCCCAAGATTAATTGATCCCGTAAACCCTTAACTCTTTGGTTAGTTTCCTCCCGCTCCTGGTTAGCCAGTTCTAACGCAGTTGCCAAGCCAACAATCCCGGCGATATTTTCAGTCCCCGCTCGGTGCCCCCGTTCCTGACCGCCACCATGAATTAAAGAATCTAAGCGAGTACCCTTGCGGTGATATAATAGGCCAACACCTTTGGGGCCATAAAATTTGTGGGCTGATAATGAAAGCATGTTCACCCCTAATTTTTCAACATTCAAATCCAATACTCCACCAGCTTGGACCGCATCAGTGTGAAAAGCTACCCCAGCCTTTTGGCAAACCTGGGCCAACTCGGGGATCGGCATAATCGTACCAACCTCATTATTCGCATACATCACACTAACTAGAATCGTATCTGGGCGTAGCGCTTGCTCTAACTGAGCCGGTGAGACTAACCCATATTCATCTACTGGAAGATAGGTTACAGTAAAACCTAGTTTCTCCAAGTATTTGGCGGTGTCAATAACCGCATGATGTTCAACTGCCGTAGTAATTAGATGTTTTCCTTTAGACTGATTGGCTAAGGCAAAACCTTGAATTGCCAGATTATCGGCTTCAGAACCACCACCGGTAAAAACAATCTCAGCAGGGGTACAACCTAGTTGAGCCGCCACAATTTCCCGGGCCTCGTCTATAGCTGCCCGAGTTTCCCGACCCCATTTATAGATGCTAGAAGGGTTCCCAAAATATTCACTAAAATACGGTAGCATTTTTTCCAGAACTTCCGGGCGCACCGGAGTCGTAGCCGCGTGGTCCAGATATACAGATCGCATAGCCGACACTCCCAATGAATTAAATTACTTATCCCCTGAATCCATTAGATCCTGCAATGTCATTGAATCGAGAACATCGTTAATGGCATCTCGCAGCCTTTCCCAAACCACAACTGTACAGCAATCTTCCATTCTAGCACAGCCAACACCGGTCTCATCAACACACTCAACCGGTACTAATGGTCCTTCTAAAGAACGTAAGACCTCTCCTACTGTTATTCTGTTCGGTGGTCGCGTAAGACGGTAACCACCTTGGGCACCACGGACCGAGTGGACTAACCCTGATTTACGTAAGCTGCTCATCAACTGTTCCAAATAAGCGCTGCTAATCTCCTGTTTTTCAGCCACCTCGTTGAGCGGTGTTATCCCCGTCCCATAATGGCGAGCTAATTCCACCATAGCTCTTAATCCATAACGTCCTTTAGTTGATAACTTCATTATTATGGTCTCTCCAGGAAGATAATTTTAATTCCTAGTTAATCAATCGGAATTGTAGTGATTTCATTTTAGCACAGCTTTCCCGCAAGTGTCAATCAACTAAGAGTTACCTTTACGAACTTTAGCCTCTAAACCATTATTACTCGGCTGGTAATAAACTTTATCTTTAAGTTCGGTGGGAAGATACTGTTGCTCCACCCAACCTTCTGGATAATCATGGGGATATTTATAACCTAAACCATGCCCGAATTCCTGTGCTCCCCGATAAGAAGCATCACGCAGATGTACCGGTACCTGGTAAGCTGGATGACGTTGTACATCGGCTATAGCTTGGTTAATCGCTAGATACGAACGGTTACTTTTCGGCGCTGTTGCCAGATAAACTGCTGCTTGTCCTAGAATAATCCTAGCTTCTGGCATACCAACCCGATCAACCGCATCAAAAGCCGCAACCGCTAGAACTAACGCCTGGGGATCAGCATTACCAATATCTTCAGAAGCAGCAATCACTAAGCGACGGGCCACAAATTTAGGATCTTCTCCGGCTTCCAGCATCCGGGCCAACCAATAAACAGCTGCATTAGGATCAGATCCCCGAATGCTTTTAATTAAGGCCGAAGCCACATCATAATGGTTATCTCCACTTTTGTCATACTTTAATGCTGGTTTCTGAATACTCTCCTGAGCCACGTCTAGGTCAATACAGCGTTGACCATCTGGTCCCGGAGGGGTCGTCAAAACAGCTAATTCTAAGGCATTCAACAGAGTACGAGCATCACCACCTGAGACTTCAACCAAAAAATCCAAAGCCTCTGGGGTAATAACAGGGGAGTATGGTCCGAGCCCCTGGGGTGCAGTTAAGGCCTTTTTGCCGATAACCTGTAAATTTTCTGCTGTTAAGGGAAAGAGTTGGAAGATGCGGGAGCGGCTAAGTAAGGCGCTATTTACTTCAAAATAAGGGTTCTCGGTAGTCGCCCCAATTAAAATAATTGTACCCTCTTCAACCGCCTTGAGTAACACATCTTGCTGAGCTTTATTAAAGCGGTGAATCTCGTCAACAAATAGAACGGTTTGCCGACCGTATAAAGTTAAATTTTCATGAGCTCGGTCAATTATACCACGCAGTTCTGCTACGCCGGAACCTACCGCATTAAGACGCTGAAATTCTGAGTCTGTACAGGTGGCAATCAATTCGCCTAAAGTCGTCTTCCCTGTACCAGGCGGACCATAAAAGATCAAAGATGCTACTTGACCAATTTCCAGCATCCTACGTAACATTTTTCCCGGCCCCATTAGATGTTCCTGACCAACAAAATCATCAATAGTCTGGGGCCGCATTCGAGCCGCCAATGGTAGCGTCTGAGGGGAGCGTGTGCTTTCAAAAAGGTTCATACTTTATCCTCCTTTAATTGCTGGGCTACAAGATCTCGGACAATAACCGCAGCTATAGTCAGACCAAAAGTACCTGGTACAAAAGCCATACTTGCCGGCGTAGAGCCCGGGCTTTTCGTTGGAGGTGGCAATTCTGGCGAAAATACTGTTTTAATACCCTGGGTAATCCCCTGTTGTCGTAGCTTCCTCCGCATAACTTTAGCCAGCGGACAACCATAGGTCTGACTAATATCGGCCACTTGGACTAAAGTTGGATCTAGTTTGTTCCCAGCCCCCATGCTACTAATTAAAGGTAAACCCTGCTGTCGACAGAAACTAGCCAAATGAACTTTAGCTTCCACATCATCAATGGCATCGGCAACGTAATCCCATTCTCCTTGTAAAACGGTTACTAAGGATTCCCCACTAATCCGCAGCGGCAACGCCTCGACCAGCATATTGGGGTTAATATCCTTGAGCCGTTCCGCCATAATCTCTGTTTTTAAGCGGCCAAGCGTACTGGACAAGGCCGGTAACTGCCGGTTGATATTGGTGGCCGTAACCCGGTCAAAATCGACTAGCCGTAAAGAACCAATACCGCTGCGACCCAAGGCTTCAGCGGTATAAGAACCGACCCCACCTAACCCACAAACGAGCACCTTGGCCTCTTTAAGGGTAGCTAATCCAGATTCTCCAATTAACATCGCCGTGCGTAAAAATCGTTCATCCATGGCTAGTCTCCCTGATTTAAAGTTCACTGCATCTATATAAAATTTTTAGTACTAACTTGAATATCCTTCCCGGCGTACGACAAAAAACCCGCTTATCTAGCGGGTTTCACGAGCCCCACGAATGCCGTTAAAAGGCTGAGTCGTTGCTGAACCGAAGGTTCAGGTGGGTGCCTTCCTAAGTGGTTCGTGAGTCCTCTCGCAAAGGCTTTCACTACACACTCAGAGTCCAGGCTCCCGTGTGTTGGATGTTGGTTCACAACACATGTCAGCTTCACCACGGACACTGTAGGGCTTTGTTTAATATCTATTTATGTCATCTAAATAATATCATACCGACGCTGACCAATCAACCCTTGAGGCTTTTCCTTATTTTGTTCTGACTACAATTCCAAGTTCAGCTAGTTGTTGGGAACTAACAGGTGCAGGAGCTTCTGTCATTAAATCCATGGCACTTTGAGTTTTCGGGAAAGCCATAACCTGTCTAATTGAATCAGCCCCGCTCCACAGCATAAGCAGCCGATCCAAACCAAAGGCAATTCCGCCATGAGGTGGTGTCCCATAGCCTAGCGCATCTAAAAGAAAACCGAACTTATCCATAGCCTCATCAGAGCTAATCTTTAAAGCTTGGAAAACCTGCTCCTGTACCTTACGGCTATGAATCCTAATACTGCCCCCACCTAGTTCAATGCCGTTAAGAACTAAATCGTAAGCCTTAGCTTTAACAGCTGCAGGGTCAGTTTGGAGCAGAGCCAAGTCTTCATCACAGGGAGATGTAAATGGATGGTGCATAGCCACTAAGCGGTTCTCTTCTTCGGAATACTCAAACATCGGAAAATCAGTAATCCAAACGTATTTATCCTCGCTATTTTCGTTAATTAAACCGGTACGTTTAGCAATTTCAACCCGCAAATTGCCTAAAGCTGCTGCTACCACTCGCGGTTTCGCAGCCACAAACAGCAGTAAGTCTCCAGGTTCCGCCTGAGCCTGCGCCTTAATTTGCTCTAATTCCTCTGAACTGAAAAATTTAGCAATCGGTGAACGTACCTCATCTTGCTCAATAAACATCCAGGCTAAGCCTTTAGCACCAAACTGACCGACAAACTCTGTTAAGCTGTCAATTTCCCGCCGGCTAATTGAGCTACCACCTTTAACATTGAGCCCCTTAACCTGGCCCCCAGATTGAGCTACTGCGGCAAAGACCTTAAAGCCACAAGATTTCACTAGATCTGTGAAATCTTGCAATTCTAAACCAAAACGGAGATCCGGTCTATCGGAGCCAAAACGGTTCATCGCTTCGGTCCAGGTTAGCCGTGGAAAAGGGGTAACCAGCTGGTGTCCAAGAACACGCTGATAAACATAGGCAATCATCCCTTCTGTGAGGTCCTGTATGTCAGAAGGTTCAACAAAAGAGAGCTCGATATCGATCTGGGTAAACTCAGGTTGCCGATCGGCCCTCAGATCCTCATCACGGAAACACTTTACAACCTGAAAGTACTTCTCGTAACCGGCCACCATCAGTAACTGTTTAAACAACTGGGGTGACTGGGGCAACGCGTAAAAACTACCTTGGTGAATCCGGCTCGGTACCAAATAATCTCGGGCTCCTTCTGGTGTACTCCTAGTCAAGAACGGAGTTTCGATCTCTAAAAAGCCCTGATTATCCAGGTAATCTCGAACGGCTTTCACTACTTGATGCCGAAAGATAATATTGGCTTGCATCTCCGGTCGACGTAGATCCAGGTACCGATACTTTAACCGGAGAGACTCATCCACTTCCCGATAATCTGCGATAGCAAAAGGTGGGGTTTGGGCGCTATTCAGAAGAGTTAGCTCTGTAATATAAACCTCGACTTCCCCGGTAGGTAGGTTAGGGTTAGTTGCACCTTCTGGCCGTTGGCGAACCTCACCCTTCACTTTAATTACATATTCAGACCGTAGCCTTTCGGCATCGGCAAAAATATCTTTTGCCTCGTCAGGGTTAAAAACAATTTGCACCAATCCTGAACGATCCCGCAAATCAATGAAAATTACTCCACCATGGTCCCGCCGCCGGTGAACCCAACCGGTTAAAGTAACCTTTTTCCCAATCAGCTGAGTCGTCACCTCACCACAGTTTGTCCGTTCCTGCAAGGTTGTCTTTCCCTCAACCATCTATGCTTCCTCCTCTGAGATTCTTGCTACTAAATCTTCCAGGGGCAATACCCATTCTCGCCCATCGCTCATCTGCTTTAACTGAACTTTTTTCTCGGCTAATTCACTTTCTCCTAAAATAGCTACATAACGAGCTCCTAATTTATTGGCGTATTTTAGCTGTGCTTTTAAGCTGCGACCCATTTGATCCATAAGCGCCGTAACCCCAGCTTGACGCAGAGGTAACAAGAGTTTAAAGGCTGTTACCTGAGCCGCCTCACCTAACGTTGCAAAAAATAAATCAGGTATCTTCGTTCCAGGCAAATAACAGTTATTTTGCTCCAAAGTTAGCAGTAAACGTTCAATACCCATACCAAAACCAACACCAGGGGTTGCAGGACCACCAACAGTTTCAATTAAATGATCATACCGGCCCCCGCCACAGACAGTACTTTGGGCACCTAAATCAGTAGAAATCACTTCAAAAACTGTCCGAGTATAATAGTCTAAACCACGTACTATTCTGGTATCAACCTCATATTTGACCCCAGCTGCCGCTAGATAGCGCTGTACGTCATTAAAATGGTCCTGACAGCCTGAACAGAGAAAATCGCTAATCTCTGGCGCCTCCTGAACAATCTGTCCGCACCTTTGTTGTTTGCAGTCAAGAATCCGCAGTGGATTACGTTGCAGGCGACTACGGCAATCTGAGCATAATTCAGAACGATGAGGCTCAAAATAGGCAACTAACGCATCTCGAAAAGCAGCACGGCACTCTGGACAACCGATATTGTTAATATGCACCGTTAACTGGTTCAATCCTAACCGAGAAAACAAATCGACCGCTAATAAAATTACTTCAGCATCAGTTACCGGATAAGGACTGCCAAAAACCTCTACACCAAACTGGTGGTGTTGCCGGTAACGGCCGGCTTGCGGCGCTTCATACCGAAAGATTGGCCCAATATAGTAGAGTTTAGTGGGCTGCGGTTGAGCATATAAGCTATGCTCAATAAATGATCTGGCCGCTGAGGCGGTACCCTCTGGTCGCAGGGTTAATGAACGCCCTTTTTTATCGGCAAAAGTATACATCTCTTTCTCGACAATATCAGTAGTCTCGCCGACACCCCGTAAGAACAGTTCCGTATGTTCAAAGATTGGGGTTCGAATTTCCTGAAACCCATACTCATGGGCCACCTGGCGCATAAACGCCTCAACATAGTGCCACTTCTCCACCTGGCCAGGTAAAATATCCTGAGTACCTCGTGGGACTTGAATCTGCACAAAAATCGCTCCTTGAATAATCTTCTACCTGGTAACCTGTATTAAATACGACAGGAAGTGGCAGACTCCTGCCACTTCCCGCTAAGTAACACACTAGCTCAAACTACCTAGTTCTGGCTAGCTTCGTTGTTATTCTCTTGCTCCTCGGCAGCCTTCTTCTGAGCCTCTTCCGCCTTTTTCTGCATTTCCTCTAATACTTTCATTTCCTGTTCCACTAATTCGTTCTGCCCTAACTCACTATAGACGCTCATCAGAGAGTAGTGCAGGTAGAAGTTATCGGGATCTAGCTGACCAGCCTGCTGGTAAGCCTGCAGTGCTGCGTCATTATCTTCCTTCTCTTGGTACAAGGTACCAAGAACAAAATAGAGGCTAGCATCAGTCTTAATCAGTTCCGCTGCTTTCTGGAAGTTTACTAAAGCCTGGTCAATATCGCCTTGCCCTTCATATAATTCACCTAAGCTAGCATATAAGTACCCGTTATTAGGTTCGACTTCGGCGGCTTTAGCAAACAAGAGGAGAGCCTCATCTGTCCGGCCTTCCAACTTAGCTGTATATGCCGATAGTTTAACATCATGAATTTCAATTTTAGCCGCGTCTTTCTGTTCCTGGAACCACTGCGCTACTAGTTGATTCTGTTTGGCTTGTTTTAATTGTTCTTCAATTTCAGGTTTAACTTTTTCAAATTCTTCGCCAACCGCTTCTTTGCGATCAACGACTTTAATCAAGTGGTAGCCGAACTGGCTTTTAACTGGATCACTTACTTCGCCAGCTTGCAAAGTGAAAGCGGCCTTTTCAAATTCAGGAACAGTTTGCCCCCGAGAAATAAAGCCCAAATCACCGCCATTATCTTTGGAGCCCGGATCTTCTGAGAACTCTTTGGCCACTGCCGCAAATTCAGCGCCTTGATCTAAT
>DHRX01000189.1:0-485 GCA_002408345.1 Firmicutes bacterium UBA5301
GGTAAGTATGTTTTTTCAGGTACGGAAACCTTAACGGCACCTTATACAATGGACTCAGCTACTAATACTGTCAACCCTTACCAGGGAGATTTAGGAAAAGTTGAATATGAGATTAGCAAAGGGGTTAAAATGCCGGTTAACGTTATTGGTAAAGACCTCTTTGATCCAGTTTTTACTGCGATTAAAAACTTGCGTGATAATTTAGCTAGTGATAATCAACAGGGGATTAGAGATACTAACATTGGTGAACTGCAGGGTGCTTTGGAAGGGACTTTGAATATTCAAGCTAAGGTAGGAGCTATGTCCAACCGGTTAGATTTAGCTAAACAACGCTTAGGCGCAGATAAGATTAATATTACGAAGCTGGTTTCTGAAACTGAAGATGTGGATATTGCTGAGACTCTCATGAATCTGGGTATGCAGGACAGCGTCTATCGGGCAGCTCTAGGGTCAGCAGCCCGAGTTATTCAGCCCTCTTTGCTTGA
>DHRX01000189.1:819-6400 GCA_002408345.1 Firmicutes bacterium UBA5301
GATACTCCGCTCCATTGGCTTTTGAGTTTAGATGAGCCGGAGTTAGCTTTTGTGATTATTGATCCAACCCTTGTTGTCGGGCAATATCAGGTCGCATTGTCCAAGGTGGATGTGGAGAAGCTAGAGTTAGCTGAAGATACGGAGACAGCGGTTTTTACTTTAGTTGTTATCCCAGAGGATCCCCGGGAAATGACTACTAATATTAAGGGTCCATTGGTAATTAACGTAGAAAAGATGATAGGACGCCAAGTAATTCAGGATAACGCGCACTATTCGACGAAACATAAGATTTTTGGCCAGGGGTTAGATGCTAAAACGCGAAAAACTAAGAGTCAAGAGAAAAAGGTAATTAGCGCAGAACTAGCCCAAGCAGCACTATAGCTCTTTATCTACACCGTGCCAAGGAGGGCAACCGACCATGCTGGTACTAACGAGAAAAATTGATGAAAGTATTATTATCGGCGATAATGTTAAGATTACAGTAGTTGATGTGCGTAATGATCAAGTGAAGATTGGGATTAGTGCTCCTCGGGAGATACCGGTACACCGAGAGGAAGTTTACTTGGAAATTCAGGCCGAAAACCGGCGAGCTGCGGTACAAAAAGCCCCTAACTTAGAGGAAATATCCAAGCTGTTATTTAAAGATTCAGGTGAATAAGTAAGACTAAAAGGTACTTAAGTAGGCGTGATCTAAAGCCGACTAATAAATTAAAGGCTTTAGTAAATTTAATAGAGGACAAGCTTTTTAAAGAGGGTGGTCTATGGGGAGAGGCGAAGGTAAGAGCTTAAAGTAGTTTTACGGCTATTCCTGGTAATGGATGCCAGGAAAAATAGCAAAACAATTTCAAGGAGGAATATCATATGATTATTAACCACAATATTTCGGCGTTAAATACCTATCGTCAGTTGTCTTTCAATGCTGCTAATGGCGCTAAATCTTTAGAAAAACTTTCTTCTGGTTACCGGATTAACCGGGCTGGCGATGATGCTGCTGGCTTGGCCATCAGTGAGAAGATGCGTGGTCAGATTCGTGGTCTAAACCAAGCGCAGCGGAACGGCCAAGATGGCATTTCTTTAATCCAGACCGCTGAAGGCGCTTTAACCGAAACCCACGCTATTTTACAGCGGATGCGGGAATTAGTTGTTCAGGCTGGTAACGGTACAAATGCGACTGAAGATGTGACGGCAATTCAGGATGAGATAGGTGCTTTGATTGAGGAAATCGATGGTATTGGTGATCGTACCCAGTTCAACGGTAAAACTTTATTAGATGGAACATATACAGCGGCATCAGGGGGAGAAGCAATTACACTCCAAATTGGTGCTAATACAGGGCAGACTTTAACTTTAAATATCGAAAGTATGAAAGCTGCTGATCTTGGAGCAACTGGTCTTGCAATGAGTTCAATTGATGTTACAGCATTTGCAACATCAGGAACGAGTTTTGATGAACAACTAGCATCAATCGACAAAGCAATTGAACAAGTTTCTAGCCAAAGATCTGCGCTAGGTGCTCTTCAGAACCGATTAGAGCACACCATTAATAACTTAGGTGCTGCTTCCGAGAACTTGACCGCTGCTGAATCTCGGATCCGTGACGTCGACATGGCTCAGGAAATGATGGAGTTCACTAAGAATAACATCCTGACCCAGGCTGCTCAGTCGATGTTGGCTCAGGCGATTCAGGTTCCCCAGAGCGTTCTGCAGCTCCTCCGGTAATTGTTGTTTGGTTCAATTACAAGGCCCTGGATTTATCCGGGGTCTTGTTTATTTACCAAAGTTTTATTAGAAAAGTCTAGAGTTTGTTATGGTTCTTGCCGATATATATAGTAAGCCTTTAAATTATCTATTCTTTTAGTAAAGGGGCGGCGAACGCAATGAGCCTTGTCGGTAATGCAACTAATCTGATATTACCTGTTAATGACCGGACTTTTTCCAATGTATCTCCAGGGAGGGAGCAAGGGAGACCCACTACGGATCCGCAAAATATTTCTACTAGTGAGTCTGAGTTAGAAGCAACCCCAGAGGTAATAAGGGCGGCAGCTAAGGCTGCTAATGACATTACTAGGATATTTAATACTGATATTAAATTTGAAGTACATGAGGCTACCGGTATTGAAATGATGCGGATTGTCGATGCTCAGACCGGAATGGTATACCGGGAAATCCCTCCTGAACAGGTCCTGGATATGATTGAGAAACTGTGGAAGACAATTGGCGTTATTATTGACACGAAAGCATAGGTGGTGATTCAATGAGTAATTACATGCGAGTCGGTGGGCTTGCTACAGGCTTGGATATTGACAAAATTGTTAATGATCTAATGCGGGTTCAGCGTATGCGTTCAGAGCGCTTAACCCAAGACAGGACGGTACTAGAGTGGCAAAGAGCGGATTATCGCTCTATTAATACTCAGTTGAAGGCGTTACGGGATGCGACCTCAGCGATGCGGTTGCAAGGTACTTTTTTAGCTAAGACTGTGACTAGTAGTAATGAAGCTCTAGTAACTGCTACCGCTGGCGGCAAGGCTAGTGAGATGAGCCTAGATATTGAAGTAATTAGTTTAGCGACTGCGGCAACTAAAGTGAGTGGAGTATTGTCCCAGGATCCAGCGGATAAGATTGATTCAGCGCAGTCTTTGTGGTCCCAGCAGGCGAAGTTTGCTGACCCTAGCTTTTTTGTAGGAGAGTCTGAAGGGGATACTTTTGAGTTTACTATTAATGGAAAAGCCTTCACCTTTGCTAATACAGTTAGTTTAGATCAGATAATTACTACTGTTAACGCAGACAGTACCGTCGGGGTCAACCTTTTTTATGATTCTTTTACCGATAAGCTTTCTATTACCACTAAAGTTACTGGTAATAATAAAGCTGGGGATGAGATTGTATTAGGGAATGAACCTTTCCTTGCGAATTTACTACAAATGGCCGGTGCTGTTGAAACCGGTGGCGAAAATGCGGTACTCAAGATTAACGGTTTAGAGACGGAGCGAACAAGTAATGTTTTTACTGTTAACGGGGTTACAGTAAACCTCAAAGGTGTGACACCAGCCGGTGTACCGGTTAAACTTGAGGTGCAGCGGGATACCGAAGGCATGTTTAATACCATTAAAGACTGGGTGCAGAAGTACAACGAGACTTTAGATGTGTTAAATAAGAAGCTAAAGGAAGAGCGATATAGGAGTTTTCGTCCCCTGACACAGGAACAAATGAATCAGATGACCGATCGTCAGATTGAACAGTGGGAAGAGAGAGCAAAGAGCGGCCTCTTACAGAATGATGCGGTAATTAGAGGCGAACTAAGTAAGATTCGGATGGCCATATATGGTACAGTAGCTGGCCTTGATGCGGACATGAATCACCTTAGTGAGATTGGTATCACTACAGGAGTTGCTGCTTATGCTAGTGGTAATCTAGTAATTACCGATGATTACTTATCCGGAAAGTTGGTTATTAACGAAGCAGAGTTGCGTAAGGCTATTAATGAAGACCCAGATAAAGTAACGCGGCTTTTTACTAACTCTAGCAGTGTTCCAGAAGAGAAGGGCATCGGGTTCCGGGTTTATGAGACTTTAGGTTCAGCTATTAAAAAACTTGCTGATGTTGCTGGTAGTGATGGTGTATTATTTGACCAAAGTTTTATTGGTGAAAGAATACGTAGCATGAATGAGCAGATTATTCGTGAAGAAGACCGAATTAAAATGGTAGAAAACCGTTATTGGCGGCAGTTTACCGCTTTAGAGAAAGCCATTAACCAAATGAATGTCCAGAGTTCTTGGCTCAATGCTCAGCTCGGCATGGGTTCACGGTAGTTATGAAAAATGGTATTCAGCCTCAATTATTAGGGAAGAGCAAATTGCTGCAAGAGATGTTACGACAAACCCAAACCTTTATTGAATTGCTAGAACCAACACCGGAACTAACCGATGAACTATTGACCAAGTTGGTAGAATTTTTAGAGGCTCGGGATAACTTGATGGGGCAAATTGATGAGTTAGATCAGGAGTTAGTTGCTCAAGGGGTTCAGATACAGTTGAGTCAGGAAGATTCTGATATAGTTAATAAATTACAAGATTATCAGTTACAGATTGTTAGATTTTTGAATCAAAGCAAGAGCAAGTTGGGACAGGAATTAAGTAAACTTCAAACTTCAAAGGAAGGCTTAAAAGGCTACTATAATCAGCATGTTGCCTCTAATCCCAGCTTTATTGATAATAAACGGTAGAAAGGGGTTTGTACTGTGGCGGTAAATCCACAACAACGTTACCTAGAAGTCCAAGTCAAAACAGCGACCCCAGAAAAACTAGTAACTATGCTCTACGACGGAGCTATTCGCTTTATGCGCCAAGCCCAAAAGCATTTGGCAGCACAAGATTTTTTAGAAGCTCATAATAACTTGTTGCGAGCCCAAGACATTTTATATGAGTTAATGGCTAACCTAAATATGGAGGCTGGTGGCGAAATAGCCCAGAATTTATGTCAGCTGTACGATTTTATGATTACAACTCTTATTGAAGCCAATATTAAGAAGGATTCTTCTAAGGTTGAGACCGTTTTAGTTATGCTTACGGATCTGCGGCAAACTTGGGTTCAGGCAATGAATGGTCTTGCAGCCCAAACTAATGGGCAAGATCGTTTAGATATTGGAAGTTAGTACTATGGATATAGTTGATGAATATACTGCCTTAGTACGTTCTTACCGTCTACAGTTAGAAGAATATCTGGAATTTCAGCGGTTAGCCCAAGAAACTGTTACTGCTTTACAAGATGGTATAACAACAGCGGAACTTCAGGAGTGTTTTCAGCGGCAATCCCAGCAGCTAAAGCGTATTACTAACTTAGAAGGGGAAACCCAAACGTTAAAGTCTACAATTATACGGAAGCTAGATTTAAATGAATTCACTCTCAGTCAACTAGAGTTAGTTCGGGTGGCCGATGTAGAAGATTTGCGGGAAATTCTTGCTGAGTTAGTAACAGTATTAGAGGGCTTTGATGCGATTCAACGTCAAATTCAAGAATTACTTGAGGGGTACTTAACAGCAAACCAGATTAAAAGTAGTTTGTCCCAGCCAGCTACAGTTGTTCAGAACGCCTATCGAAGTCAGAAAACCACATCCAAAAAGATCGATCACAAGCGGTAATATACCGCTTTTTCCTCTTTTAAGTGACGAAATTCGAATCCCCTCTTGCAATAATTATGCATGATGCTGTATAATTATAAACATCATTTGATTTTAAATGTTCGTCTCTTAAAGGAGGAGCAAGATGCGGAAGGTATCGTTGTATTTAATGCTGGCATTGTTAGTTCTTGGGCTAGTGCAGACCGGGGTAGGTGCTAAAGAAGAAGTAATTCGCTTCGCAGCCGATTGCGCTTTTCCACCCTTCGAATATGTTGACGAAGCGGGAAAACTAGCCGGTTTTGATGTGGATTTGGCCTATGCTATCGGTAAAGAATTAGGTATCAAAGTAGAGTTTATTAATACCGGTTGGGATGGACTGATTCCTGGGTTGATGAACAATAACTTTGATGTAATCGCTTCTGGTATGACTATTACCGCGGAGCGACAGATGAGCGTTAATTT
>DHRX01000189.1:6626-7726 GCA_002408345.1 Firmicutes bacterium UBA5301
GTGCAGATCGGTACTACCGGTGACTTTCAGGCCTCAGAATTAAAAGGCCTCAAGAAAGTAGCCCGCTTTAACCTCGTTCCTGAAGCTATTCAGGAGGTACTTAATGGGAATGCTGCCGCCTGTATCGTGGATAATTTTGTGGCTATGCAGTATATCCGGGAGTATCCTGGTATCGTTAAAATCGTTGAAGGCGATTACTTTGAACCGGAGTACTATGGGTTAGCTCTCCGAAAAAAGGATACCGAGTTGCTTAAAAAAGTTAATCAGGCCTTGGCTACTTTAAAAGCCAATGGAACCTATGAGCAGGTTGCCAGTAAATATTTTTAAAATAGCAGATAAGAAGTCGAGGAGGAGTTTAATGATGAAGAAGTTAGGTCTTATTGGGGTAATAATGGCTTTAGTTTTCGGCCTTACTGTAGCTGTAGGAGCGAGTGGAGTTTTAAAGGTCGGTACAAACGCTGCTTTCCCACCTTTTGAGTATGTTGATGAAAAAACCGGCGAATATACCGGGTTCGATATGGATTTGATTAGAGCCGTAGGTGCTGAAGCCGGGTATACAGTAAAGATTATTGACGTAGCGTGGGAAGGGATTATCCCTGGCTTGCTAGTTGGTAATTATGATGTAATCGCTTCTGCGATGACTATTACTGAAGAACGGAAGCAATCAGTTAATTTCTCCGATCCCTACTTTAATGCTGAGCAAGTTATCCTAGTTCCAATTAAAGATAATAGTATTAAAGGGCCTAGCGATCTGAGAGGTAAAGCGGTTTCGGTTCAGCTAGGAACAACCGGTGATTTTGTCGCCACTGATTTGAAAGGGCTTAAGAAAGTTGCCCGTTTTGGCGAGGTAACCGATGCGATTCAGGAAATGATCAATGGCAACGTTGCCGGGGTCATTTGTGATAACTTGGTAGCGATTATGTATATTCAGGAGAATCCAGGAAAGGCCAAGATTGTTCCTGGTAGTTTCTTTGAACCTGAATATTATGGTTTTGCCATCAACAAGAAAAATACGGAAGTGTTAAATAAAGTTAATGCTGCGCTGGCTACGTTAAAAGCCAATGGTACTTATGATCAAATCTATAATAAGTGGTTTGGCA
>DHRX01000197.1:0-3599 GCA_002408345.1 Firmicutes bacterium UBA5301
CGGTCATCTAGGGAAGTAGCTGCAATCCGTCCCCCTTGCAAGACTTGGAACGCCGGCTCGTAAACTACCGGACAACCGATTTGGATACCTAAAGCATAAACCTCGCTAGCACTGCTCACCCCGATATCAATGTACAATTCCTGATAAGGTGTGACCCGATATTTTTCTTCCGCCGGTGTCGCATGGTGGGCTTTGATCCCGATAACCCCAGGAACTATAGTTCCTTCTTCAGTTTGAATATTAACCCGTAAACCTGGTAGCACTTTTTCTGGGACCCCACCTAAACGCTCTACTAAGATAAAGCCTTCAGCGGTAACTTTGCGCACAACCAAACCTAACTGATCCTGGTGGGCAAAAACCATAACCTTAGGCGCTCGGGGGTCCATACCATCAATACGGGCAATTACGTTCCCGGCCGTATCTACTCGAACCTGATTGCTAATCGGCTCTAAAGTAGTTGTTAAGTATTTAATCATCAGCTCTTCATGTCCAGAAAGAGCCGGAGTAAGGCACATTGTTCGGATCAAATCAATTAATTCCATGACTAACCTCCATTGTAGCTAAAGCCTTAAATAATAGCATCCCGACTGTAGCACCTGGATCCTGGTGGCCTAAAGTTTTCTCCTGAAAACAAGCCGCCTTACCATGCTGCGAAATTAGCTTTTTTGTTTGCTCTAACCCGTCGCAAGCCGCTTGGAAGGCCTCCTGGATCCCCTCGGCCAAACTCTTCTCCGCATCAGCCGCCGACTGCAAAGCCATAGCTGCCGGATAAAGCGCATCTAGTACCGTCTTGTCCCCTGGTTTTGCTTTACCCCGATCCATAATGCCACCGACAAAGGCTTGGAACAGCGCCGCTAGGTCAGTCAAGTTAATCTGGGACTTTCCTTGAACCGCCTTGCCTCCACGCATTAAACCTGTAGCCATTAAAGTACCCATAGTCGAAGGCGCTGCAGAAGCAATGACCATACCAGCTTTAGCTAGTAGTTTACCAACATCCTCTTCTTCTAACGTTTCCACACTCTCAGCTATAGCCGTAAAGCCCTTAGTCATCGTTAAGCCTAGATCACCATCACCAATTACACTATCTAATTGGGTTAGTTCATCCTTTTGCTCCTGAACCAGAGTCGCCATCCTCTGCAAAAAAGCTTTTATCTCAACCGCCGTCATTACTTCCATCCTAATCGCCCCTATCTACAACTGGTTTTGCACAAAAAACGGCGTATCCGCTGGTTTACTCAGTAACCGCTTGAGTTCAGCATCTAAACGTAATAGCGAAATCGATGCTCCAGCCATCTCCATAGAAGTGGCAAATTCGCCTACATAGGGATATTCAACGCTAATACCTTCAGCTTCTAAAATCTGATAGGCTCTCCGAAGTAGCACATAGAGCTCCTCTTTAGGGGTCGCCCCTAGGCCATTAACTAAGATTGAAACCGTATCTCCCCGCTGAAAAGGTCGGTCAGCTAGGATTGGTTGGAGTAACTGGTCTACAACGGTATCAGCTGTAGCCAAGGGGGCTTTCCCCTGTACACCCGGTTCGCCATGGATCCCCATCCCAATCTCCATCTCACCAGCATCAAGCTCAAAAGTAGGTTTCCCGATCTCTGGAATAACACAGGGAGAGAGGGCAACCCCCATAGTCCGTACGTTATCCCGAACCTTTTCGGCGATCCGTTTTACCGTATCTAGGTCAGCCCCTTCTTCCGCAGCTGCCCCGGCAATCTTATAGATATAGAAGATACCGGCGACCCCCCGGCGTTTATCCTCCCGACCCTTCGGAGCGGAAGCAACGTCGTCCCAACCAATGACGGTTTCGACCCTAATCCCTTCTAGATCAGCCATCTCTGCCGCCATATCAAAATTCATAATATCCCCGGTATAGTTACCGTAGATATAGAGTACACCAGCACCACTATTGATGGCCTTAGTTACATTCAACATCTGCTCGGCGCTAGGTGACTGAAAGACACCCCCTACCGAACAACCGTCTAGCATCCCTGCACCAACATACCCTAAAAACAACGGAAGATGACCAGAACCGCCACCGGTGGCCAAGCCGACTTTTCCCGGCTTAATAGCGGCCCGGACATAGCACCTGAGATCATCGTTGACGTATTTAACTTTATCGGGGTGAGCAATATAGATCCCCTCAAGCATTTCATCAACAAAGTTTTCCGGTTTGTTAATCAGCTTTCTCAATCTAATCATCCTCCCTTAAATCATTCCAGTAGGCTTGCTAACTGATATTGCCGCCTGTTTTTGGGCCTCCCGCCGCTGGCGTCGAGTGTTGCTGACATAGTTAATAACCATGACTAAGAGGAGCACAGCGCCCCAGATAAATTCTTTCACAAAATTACTAAACCGTAGCATACTAAAGCCGCTGGAGAGAAACTGTAAAGTCAAAATCGCTAAGACCAACCCCATGACCTTACCAAACCCGCCAGCTGGGTTAACGCCGCCTAAAACCGCAATCAAAATAGCCTGTAAAGTATAGGACGAACCATAGTCAGCCTTGGCGGAATTGGTCCGGGCTAAGATTACCAGGCCGGAGACCGCCGCTAATAACCCGCTCAACATATATGTACGAAGTAGGAGGCGGGTATTATTCAAGCCAGAATAACGGGCTGCTGTCGGGTTAGTACCCATTAAATACAGCTGATTGCCATAAGCGGTTCTATTTAAAACTACCGCAAAGATTAAGGCGGCCGCTGTAAACAACAACAGCGGTATCGGGAAAATCCAAAGGCTACCATTACCCATAAAAGTTATCAGCTCAGGGAAGCCAAAAACCGCAGCTCCTCTAGTAATAACAATGGCAATACCAGTAAAGAACTCCATAGTACCCAAGGTAGCCAAGATTGGTGGAATACCGATGGTGGCAATTAAAAACCCGTTGGTCAGGCCGCAAACTAAACCTGTTACCAGCGAAGTGCCGATAGCCAGCATTGAATAGAGAACAACCTGGGTCGCCGACGCTTCAACCGGCATAACCCGGGTTAAGATTAGCGCCGCCAAAATCCCTGAAAGGTTGGCTACTCCGACTACCGATAAATCGATACCACCGGTCAACATAGTCAACATCATGGCCATAGCTAACAGACCGAACTCCGGGAATTGAAAGGCCATAGAGCTGAAATTATCGAAAGAAAAAAAGAGGTTGGGCCGCAATGCGCTCATCGTTATAAAGACTAAAACGGTGATAATCAGCAGCCACTTGAGGTTGTTATCGGCAGGCAAAATCCTGCGAAAATCAACCCAGACATTTTTAGTTTTAGAATTCTGCTCGGTCATGATAATCCCCCACAGCTGTGATATTGTCTATTACGAGATCAAGCCGCTTTAGCTCGACGTTTAGCCTGGTAAGCTGGGATTCCAGTTCCCGCCAGAATAAGCAGACCAAGAACCACCCGCTGCCAGAACGAGGAAACCCCTAGCAGAATCAAACTTGTGTTCATGATAACAATCAGAACAACGCCTAGAAGGGCTCCAATCACACTGCCTCGACCGCCGGTAATCCGGGCTCCGCCAAGAACTACCGCCGCAATTACACTTAACTCAGAACCAACTAGATCAAAGGGGCGGGCGGTCCTAACCAACGA
>DHRX01000197.1:3861-4139 GCA_002408345.1 Firmicutes bacterium UBA5301
AGAATAAACCAGACCAGTAGCGCCAGAACAGCAAGAATGATTATGCTAGAATGTAACCCATACTTAAATCGCCCTTGCTGGACAGTAACTAAAGCTGAACGGGAGAAGGCGATCATAGCTGGTGGCAAGTTAGTAATCTCCATAGCACCAATAAAAGCCAACATAAAGCCACGAATAACGCTCTGGGTACCAAGAGTAACAATCATTGTCGGCAGTTTAAAACGCGAGATGAAAACCGCATTAAGCAGACCCAACAGAATACCGATGGTTGCCGACAT
>DHRX01000197.1:4345-7854 GCA_002408345.1 Firmicutes bacterium UBA5301
GCCGCAACAGCCGTAAAGGAAACATCAATCCCCCCAGAAATAATTACAATTAGCACCCCTAAGGAGAAGATACCCATTACAACGCTATTCCGAACTAAATCAAAGAGATTGCCCACCGTAAAGAATACAGGGTTGATAGAGCCAATTAGCAGACAAAGGCCGATTATCACCAGGGCCACAAAAAATTCGTTCTTCGTTAATAATTTTTTGATCATGACTATCACCCACTACGCTCCAGTTAATTTAACAGCTAACTCATTTTCGGATATGCCTGTCCCCGTGAATTCCTGAACAAGCCGACCCTGCTGCATTAATAAAATGCGGTCACAGGTCTGGAGTAGTTCGGGAATATCGTCGGAAATGATAATAATACCCATGCCCTGATCGGCTAATTTCTGGAGGATCCCGTGAATTTCAGCCTTAGATCCTACGTCAACCCCTACTGTCGGACCATTCAAGATTAAAATCCGTGGCTGTGTGGCCAGCCACTTCGCTAAAACTACCCGTTGTTGGTTACCACCAGAGAGGCTTTGTACCGGTAGCTCAACTGAAGGGGTCTTAATATTTAATTTGGTCAGCCATGTATTTACTTCCGCATCAACTTTTGCTGCATCAACCAGCCTAAAGCGACCAAGTAACCTGTGAATAGTGCTAGCTACAATGTTTTTCCCGATCGATTGTGGCAGGAACAACCCTTGCGTTAACCGATCTTCCGGAACATAACCAATCCCATTGCGAATAGCATCTTGAGGGTTATTAATACGAACAGGTTTTCCATCAATATAAACCTGACCGGTATCAGCTCGACGTAGACCAAAAAGCGACATGGCCAGTTCTGTACGTCCTGAACCGAGCAGACCAGTTATTCCGAGTATTTCCCCCGGATAAATTTCAAAATTAATATCATTAAAACTACCTTTACGGCCGAGCCCCTCAACCTGGAGCAAACTAGTCTGATCCCATTGAGCTCCAGATGTACGGCACGAGCCATCACAGATATCCCGGCCGGTCATTAGATAGCTGATTTTCGCCTGGTCAAAGTCGCTAGCATCTCCGTCGGCAACTATCAAACCGTTACGCATAATGGTGACTGTATCGGCAATTTCCAGAACTTCATTTAACTTATGACTGACGAAGAGAATAGAGATACCTTGGGCCTGTAAACCCTTAACTACTTGGAACAGGGAGTCTACTTCCCTACGAGTTAGAGCCGTCGTTGGCTCATCCATAATAATTAATTTGGCATTTTGCAGTAAGGCCCGAGCAATAGCGATCAACTGTCTGTCGGCGACTTTCAAATCCTCAACATAAGCGCTCAAATCAATATCTACGTTAATCTGGGCCAGAGCTTCCCGGGCTACTCTTTGTACCTCACGCCAATTAACCAAACGCCGTTTTCGCTCCAATTGGTAGTTAAGAGCTACATTCTCTGCTGCCGTTAGGTTAGGGAAAAGGGAGAAATCTTGGTAAATAACCTGGATCCCGGCACGGATAGCTTCGATCGGATATATTCGTTTATAGGTTTTTCCAGCAATAGTTATTTCGCCTTCGTCCTGCTCGTAAACACCGGAAATCACCTTGATCAATGTAGATTTACCACAGCCGTTTTCCCCAACAAGACAGCGAATTTCACCTTTATTTATGGATAGATCGACACCGCGGAGGGCCCGTACTCCGGCAAATGATTTGTGAATGTTCCTTGCTGCTAGGAATTCTTCGTACATATCTTGTCTATCCTTTCGGGAGGCGGGCTGCCCATAATGGCCGCCCGCCCCACCCATTCTTAGAAATTATAGAGATGCAGATTTTCTTTGGTAACGTGAACCCAAGCCTGACCAATTAGAACTTTGCCATTAATTTTAAGGTTGTTGTAGCCAGCAACACCTAAATCTGTTCCGGCTTTAACTTCTTTACCTTCTAAAAGCATGACCGCTACTTTGTTCATAGCATAGCCAGCATCAGCAGGATCCCAGAAACCAATCATGTCCGTTGCCCCGCTCTTGATGTACTGGCCAGATACTGAGGGAATACTGGTACCGACAACAAAGACTTCGTCCTGGAGGCCAAACTCTTCAACAGCTAACCCAGATCCGGCCGGGTCAGTAGAAGCGCTACCCTGGATACCTTTAAGGTTAGGATAGGCTTTCAAGAGTTCCCGGGTCTTTTCGTAAGCTTTTTGTTGGTCGTCGTAAGCTTCGAATTTTCCGACAAACTTCATTTGGGGGAAATTTTTCTGTTGGTAAGCAACAGCGCCATCAACCCACTGGTTATGGGACTTAGAGGTGAAGCTACCGACAAAACCGGCCCACTCGCCTTCATAGTTCATCAGTTTGGCCAAGGCTTTAATAAATTCTTCACCGTAAGCGGTGTTATCAAAAGCCTCAATATCATAGTGCATATTCTGTTGGTTCTCAGCCTCATGGGTAATTACAATAATGCCCTTATCCATCGCTTTTTTCAGCACCGGCTCCAGGGCTTCTACTGAGAACGGAACTACACAAATAGCATCCACTTTCTGGGCAATAAGGTCTTCAATGATCTGAACCTGGAGAGCAGCATCAGCTTTCTCCGGACCAACTTGGAACGCATTGTGCCCCGTATCTTGAGCAAACCGCTTGACACCCTGCTCCATCCGATCAAACCAACCAACTCCACTGAGCTTAACCACAGTAGCAATCGTGTAGGTTTTAGCCTCGGCTCTCTGAGCAGCAAAAACAAAGACCGCTGTCAACAAGAGTGTCCCTACAATCAAGATAGATAGCAACCTTTTCACTTGATTTACCCCCTTTTCTATGCACCGAAAGTAACCTGTTTACTCCCACCTAACTCCTAACGTTACCGTCGAAACACCACCCCCTACAAATTAGGGCTGTCCCTCTTTGTTAAAGCGACTCTCGATAAATCTGAGCCACATCTGCCGGTGTAACTGGCTGCGGATTATTCCCCAAGGCACCGGCCATAGTTTTGAAGGTATCAGCCACCAGCTGATCGATATAATCCTCGGTTACCCCGAGGCTACTTAAAGTAATATCACGGCCCACTCGGCGCAAAAAATTTTGCAAGGCTACCGGTGACTGGGCTGCTAATTCGGTAGTATTAAGTTTATTAGCCTGGGATCCTAACAATTCTGCCAAGCCCGCAAATTTAATTGGATTTGCCATATAATTATTTCTAAGATACGCTACACTGATTGCGGCTAAAGTCTGCCCGTGAGGCTTGTTGAAATGTCCGCTAATTGGATGGGCCGCCGCATGAATAGTTACTGTCCCGGCAATATCGATAGCAAGACCAGCTAAAGTACTAGCCCAAGCCATATTACTCCGAGCCTCCAGGTTAGAGCCATCGGCTAAGACTGTTTCTAAATTAGCCACGACTAACTGAATAGCTTCCATAGCAATTAAATCAGAAAAGCGATTGGCCCCCTTGGATACATAGGCCTCCATGGCATGGTAAAGGACATCGATACCGGTATCAGCGGTAATTTCCGGCGGAACGGAGAGCATCAATTC
>DHRX01000188.1:0-12128 GCA_002408345.1 Firmicutes bacterium UBA5301
CTTTACAGGCGAATATTCGGCGCCTTCCCAAAAATTCCTTTTTAGCCAAAAACCAGTCGACAGAGCCATACTGCAGTAAAAAAAGCTGTTAAATCAGTAATAATTCCAACCCATAAGGCGTGACGATACCGAGTAATACCTACTGAGCCAAAATAGATGGCTAAAACATATAGGGTGGTCTCAGTACCGCCCTGCATCGTCGAAGCGGTCCTTCCAATTAAACTATCTGGGCCATATTCGTGTAACAGAGAAGTTAACACACCTAAAGAAGCGCTACCAGAAATCGGTCGCAGTAAGGCCATCGGTAAAACCTCGGCCGGGACACCAAAAAAATTCAGTATCGGTCCCAACCTTTGACCGATTAGATCTAAAAAACCAGAGGCCCGTAGAATACCAATAGCTACTAACATTCCTAATAAAAACGGAAAAAGTGCAGCCGCTAAGGTTAGCGCCTCTTTAGCTCCTTCGGTAAAAATCTCAAAAACCTTAACTTCTCTATAATAGGCATAAATTATTAACAATAAAAAAACTATTGGAATAAACCACTGGGAAATTGCTATCACCAAAATACTGAACACTCAGCGGCTCCTTCCTTTAGAACGAAATAGCCGATCAACCAACAACGCTACCGTTGTCGCTGTTAAGGTTGTTAGTAAAGTAACTCCGATAATTTCAGTTGGATCTTGGGAGCCCTGAGCCGCCCGAACAGCAATAACCATCGTTGGTATCAGAGTCAAACCAGAAGTATTTATAGCTAAAAAAGTGCACATAGCATCTGTAGCCTCATGAGGACAAGGATTAAGACTTTGCATTTGCCGCATAGCCCGAAGACCAAAGGGGGTAGCTGCATTGCCTAAACCTAAGAAATTAGCGGTCAAATTTAATAATATTGATCCAAGAGCTGGATGCCGGGATGGTACTGATGGGAAAATACGACGGACTAAAGGATTAAATATTCGTATAGATTTCTCTAGGAGACCACTACTTTCCGCTACCTTAGCTAAACCCAGCCAAAAAGCCATTACTCCGACCATGCCTAAAATAAGTTGCACCGCGAGCTCAGCGCTGGAAAAAATAGCTGCTGTTACCTGAGAAACGTTCCCCGCTAATATACCATAAACTATACCTATGGTAATTAACGCTAACCATAGCGTATTAATCACAAAAACACCCCCACTACAAGTTTATGAGTAAGGGGATGATAATTAGGACTATTAGGATTCTAAAGCTTTCTGTGCTTGATTTAAGGCTTTCTTTAATAGACGAGAAACATGAACTTGGGATATACCAAACCTGGTAGCAATTTGATTTTGGGAGTAATTTTCTAAATACCGTAGTATTAAAATTTGTCTTTCACGGGGATCTAAAGTGCTAAGAGCCTTCGCTAAAGAAACTTTGTTTACAGCCTTTTCCAAGGCATGGTCCTTAATAGCCAGGGTATCTTCCCGGTAAACCGGCTGATTATCTGCTGCATATACTACCTCATTTAAAGAAACCGGCTGGTTAGCTGCATCTAAAGCAACTACCACTTCTTCCGTACTAAGCCCAGAAAGATCAGCCAACTCCTGTGGTGAAGGTTCAACCCCGTTTTCTTGCAAAAACTGTTGGCGCAACGAATTTAATTTTAAGTATTGCTCTTTCAAACCGCGGCTAACTTTAACCGGCCCATCGTCCCTAACAAAGGAGCGAATTTCACCGATAATCAGAGGAACCGCATACGTCGAAAACATTAATCCGCGCTGGCAATCAAAGCGATCAACTGCTTTAAAAAGGCCGAAACAACCGATTTGAAAAAGGTCTTCTAATTCATAGCCAAAACTAACAAAACGCTTAGCAACAGACAACACTAAGCGAAGATTTGCATTGATGGCTTCTTCCCGAGCCGCCTGGTCACCTTGTTGAGCCCGGTTGATTAGTTCGTTTAACTCAGCAGAAGATAAACAGGGACCTGACGGAAAGACTAAATCATTAAGGCTCATAAGTCCTGAGTTTGGCTTGAATCGTTTGGAACAGGATTACTTGGTTTCTTTTCCATTATCGCGGTAGTGCCCTGTCCTACAGCTGTCTCAATGGATAAAGAATCCATGAAAGAATCCATAAACACCAACCCTAACCCCATACGTTCTGGATTTGTAGAATAAGATGGTACTTTAGCAGCATCAAGATCAGCAATACCGATACCGGTATCTTTGATGCTGATTCTAAACAATCCTGAATCAATCTCCGCATTGATTTCCACTAAGCCAACTGCATCTGGATAAGCATGAATTACACAATTAGAAACGGCTTCACTGGTTGCCACTTTTATTTCATCAATTTCCTCTAAAGTGAACGGTAACTGAATAGCAAATGCAGCTATAGCAACTCGGGCAAAAGCTACATTTGCCGGCTTAGACGGAAAAGTTAAGCGCATATAATTATTTGACGAGTATTCCCCGCTGTTATTAGACATAACAAATCCTCCTGGGCTATATGGCCGAATCTTCATTAGTTTGTTCTAATGGGATAATCTTAAATAACCCACTAAGTTCAAAAACCTTACTTACTGAAGGTTTGGCCTCAGTAAGATACATAAATCCGCCCCGAGAACGCATCTTTTTATACCGTCCAAGAATAGCCCCGAGTCCAGAACTGTCGACAAAATTAACTTCAGCCAAATTTAGCACCAATTTATTAATCATTTCATATTCCGTTAAGACATTATCGATTTTATCTCTAAAAATAGGTGCGGACTCTAAATCAAGGTCGCCGCTAATCTGAACGACCAGAGTCCGCCCTACCTTCTCTAATTGGAGTTTCAACGTATCTCCTCCTTTGCAGTATAATTCTATTTTCTCTCTGTAAAGGAGGAATCCTGCCATTATTTCCCTAGTCAGATTACTTTCCAAAAAATAGCGCTTTCAGCATTTGTCGAGTAGTTTGCCCTATTATCTTGAAAAAACCAGCTCTTTCTACAGTTTCAGCCGCTAAAATTGGGGTTTTAGCTACAATATTCCCCTGAGGATCCATAAACACTATTGTGCCAATTTGTTCTCCTTGAGTAATTGGGGCGACAATTACTGATGGACATTGTAATTCTCTAGATAGATCAAGCGTTGCGCTTTTTTTCACCGGGTAGATTAAATCTGCACCGGCAATTATGTCGACTGAATCACTCAGTCCATGTAGTACTTCAACTTGCCCTAAAGGCTCACCTTTGGAAAGTAGTTGCTCTGCCTTATATAGCTGAAAACCGTAATCCAGTAAAGCTTTAATTGATTGATCTCGATCCTGACGAGTATTGGCTCCTAAAACTACCGCCAGCAGGCGCACACCATTACGCTGAGCGGTAGAAGATAGACAGTACCCAGCTTGACTAGTATAACCGGTCTTAATGCCATCGTAACCAGGGTATTGCTTAATCATTTTATTAAAAGTAGTTAGCCAAACTTCCTGGGGGGTTCCTTTACGTACCCAATATTCCCAAGTTGACGTGAGTTCTAAAAACAGGGGGAGGGTTACCGCATAACGGGATAATATAGCAATATCTCGGGCTGATGTATAGTGGTTAGGAGCATCTAGTCCACTGGGGTTAACGTAATTAGTATTTGTTAATCCCAGTTCACTAGCTCTTTTATTCATAATAGCCACAAAGGCATCAAAAGAACCGCCTAAATACTCGGCTAAGGCCACCGCACAATCGTTAGCGGAACCGACAGCCACAGCATAGAGCATATCCTTAAAGGACATCTGCTCCCCTTCCTCTAACCAAATCTGGGTCCCCCCCATAGATTTAGCTAAATAACTCCCAACAACAACATCCTCAAAACTCACTTTGTTATCCCGCAGCGCCTCTAAGGCTAAGACCATAGTCATTATCTTAGTAACACTAGCCATAGGTAGCTGCTCATCAGGGTTATGTTGGTACAAAACTTCTCCTGTTTGAGCTTCCATTAAAATAGCCGACTTGGCTTTAATCGGTAGATTGGCCGCTAAACCAGTTGCAGAGAAAACTAATAGCAAGGACAAAATCAAAATCAGGGTTAACCCTGACCGACACCGGTTAATCATGTAAACCCCCCCTTGGAGATAAACTAGCGGGTTCTTATGATAAGTGTATGTCAGGGTTGCCGAAATATACTTTTGCCTACTGTTTAAGGACTAATTGAGTACACGATAAATTAATGGTAGGGGGGGTGGAACAGCAGGTCCAACTTGGATAGCAGCCTGGATTTGCTCTGCTGCCCACTGAGCCTGCTGGGAGCTTCGAGCATAAATAGCGGCTAGTTCCTCTCCTTGCTCAACCTGATCACCAACTGTGACCTTTAATTGAATACCGACCCCAGGGTCAATGGAATCCCCTTTACGCCGCCGTCCAGCCCCTAATTCTAAGGCAATTAAGCCTAATTTCAAAGGCTCTAGGCTAGTTACATAGCCCCTTTCCTTAGCTACAACTGTATACTTAGGTGCTAAAGGAAGAACCTCCTCTGGCTTTTCTGCGACTAGTGGAGTACCCCCGTGAGCAGAAATCCAATGTTGAAAGGTTTCTAGGGCTTGACCTGAATCTAATTTGCTTTGCAAAACTCGGTGAGCATCTTCAACAGTTAAGTTCTCCTGAGCCAAGTGTAACATCTGGGCACCTAAAGTTAGGCAAACCTCCTGTAAACGTTGGGGGCCATCACCCCTAAGTAGTGTAACTGCCTCTATAACTTCCAAAGAATTACCGATGGCATTACCTAACGGACGATTCATATCAGTCAAGCAGGCTACTGTTTTTCTACTAACAGCCTGCCCAATTTGAACCATGGCCTGAGCCAGCGTTACCGCTGTTTCCAAATCTTTCATAAACGCACCTTTACCAACCTTAACATCTAAAACAATAGCATCCGCGCCGGCTGCAATTTTTTTGGACATAATACTCGAAGCAATAAGCGGAATACTTTCAACTGTTGCGGTGACATCACGCAAAGCATACAAAACTTTATCTGCCGGAGCTAACTCTTTAGATTGCCCAATTACAGATATCCCTACTTTTTGGACAATCTGTTTAAATTCTGCCGGTGGTAACTCAGTGCGATAACCCGGTATTGATTCCAGCTTATCTACCGTACCACCGGTATGCCCGAGCCCACGCCCAGACATCTTAGCTACTGGTACACCGGCAGAAGCAACTAAGGGGGCTAAAACCAAAGTCGTCGTGTCGGCTACCCCCCCGGTACTGTGTTTATCTACTTTAATCCCGGGGATATCCGACAGGTCCAGAGTTTCTCCAGAGTTAGCCATAGCCAGCGTCAATTCCGCTGTCTCTGGTACCGTCATGCCTTGAAAGTAGACGGCCATGCAAAAAGCAGCCGTTTGGTAGTCCGGTATCTGACCGGTAGTAACCCCTTGTACTAAATAGCGAATTTCCTCAGGAGAAAGTGCTAAACCATCCCGTTTTCGTCTAATAATCCCGACTATGTTCACCGCAAAGCCTCCTCCAGCTCAGGAATAAAGCTTTTTCCTAAATGCCAAGGTTCCCCCCCAAGCCACTCTGCTACTGTAGCAGCTACATCCCAAAAGCCTTGTCTAACACCTAAATTTAGCGGTCTAATTAACCTAGGGGTATAGACTAACAAAGGTACTTTTTCCCTAGTGTGATCGGTACCAGGAAAAGTCGGATCACAGCCATGATCGGCTGTAATAATTAACAGGTCATTAGGCTGCATCAACTCAAAAAGCTGAGGCAAATACTGGTCAACCTCAACTAAGGCCTGACCAAAACCGGTAACATCGTTACGGTGCCCATAGTGCATATCAAAATCAACTAGATTAACAAAGAGCAATCCTGCTGCAGCTTCTTTAAGCCACTTAAGGGTCTCAGCCAGACCAGCAGTATTATTTTTAGTATGTACCGCAGATGTAAGACCTCTGCCAGCAAATATATCTTCAACCTTGCCTATTCCATGCACCGGTAGCCCAGCCGCTTTAACCCAATCTAAAATAGTTGAGCCCTTTGGTGCAAGACTAAAATCTCGACGACGTTCAGTACGATAAAAAGAGCCCGGAGAACCAAGAAAGGGACGAGCAATTACTCTCCCTACCCCATGGGGACCATGCAAAATCTTTCTGGCGGTTTGGCAGTATTGGTAAAGTTGCTCTACTGGAATTACTTCTTCATGAGCAGCGATTTGAAAAACACTATCTGCCGAAGTATATACTATGGGATAACCGGTTTGGAGATGTTCTCCACCCAGCTCCTCAATAATCACGGTACCGGAAGCAGGGTAATTGCCGATTATTTTGCGCCCAATCTGCTCCTCAAATTCAGTAATAATCTCTGATGGGAACCCCTGGGGGTAAACAGGGAATGGCTCGTCTAACAAAAGGCCAGCCATTTCCCAGTGTCCAGTAGTTGTATCTTTGCCTGCGGAGAGCTCAACCATAGAACCATAGGCCCCCTGCACCGCTACTGCAAATGGAGGGGACAATTCCATTATTTGGTACAACCCTAACGATGCTAGATTAGTTAGATGTAGGTTAGGTAGCGCGGCTAATATATGGGGTAAAGTAGCTGCACCGCTATCACCATAATCAGCGGCATCAGGAGCACCACCAACCCCGACACCATCTAATACAATTACCGCCACTCGCTGTTGCTTAGTTGCCATTGCCCAGCCTCCTGTTCTCCAGGTAGGATTACCTATTATGTACATTATTAAATTTATCATTTTCGCTGGTTCATGGCAAATTTGGCAAATTAGCGCAAACCTATAATAAGCCCTAGTATAATTGCAAGCACAGCCAATAACCAGAAAACTAGCGTATTTAATTTTAACCGAAAGCTTTTAAAGATGATCATGGATTAATCACCCCTTTTAACCCCAAAGACCGTTTATCCAACTAATTAAAATCGGTGTGGCATAGCCTTCCACCAATGCTCCCCCTGCCATAAGTAATACGCTAAAAACCGCTACTAAAGTATAACCGATAAACTGTGCACCAAGGCCATCCTCATGCCGACGCCACGATCGCAGAAAACTGAAGGTAAAAGCTATTCCAGCTACGCCCATAATAATAATTGCCGGTATATAGAAAAGGTTCTGAGGAACCAATGATACCAAAGCCATGAATACACCTTTTAGACCCATCTTTTTAACGATAAAACCTGTAGTGAAACCAAGAATAAAACCACGGGTAAAAATAATCAGCAGAATTAAAGGTGATCCTATTAGCGATAGTCCTAGAACCCAAATAGCCCCTACCAACTTAGTTATATTAGCCAAAGTAATGCCTCTTAAACTTTCTACATTCAACGAACCGGTAGAGACAGCTGTCGCCCCATCAAAAAAAGCATTTAAACGAGTAGTTAGGGCAATCTGCTGAGCATCGTTAATAATATTAACCGCTATGGTTCCAAAGAGGGAGCCCATAACAAAGATAATAATAACTAGTAGATAAATTAGGGCCCGTCTTTGAAAATACTGTTCCAAAGCTAAACGTAAACGCCGGCGATGCATAATTCACCTCTCAAAAAGAAAAAGGCCTGTTCTCTAACATAAATATGTTAAAGCCCAAACCTTTAGACCCAGCATTATCTTTAGTCGGTTAAACCATTTTTACGCGCCCATAGTATCCGCCGCCACCAGGCACTAACTCATACTGACCTTGCCGGGCCCGCAGAATTGTCTGAACCACCTTTTCCCCTACCGCCTCCCTTAGCTCCTCAGGCTGACTTTCATTGAGTATGTATTTTTCCGGCCCTACCCGTTGAATTAATTTTTCCCGGGTTTTGGGACCGATCCCCGGTAACATTTCTAAGGGAACCTGGTAGTAATAAGGCGGACGGTGGGACGGTGACCGGCTAGACTGGTCAGCAATTTGTTGTAACCTATCCCAGACCCCTAAAACAAGATGACCAGTGGAACAATCAGGGCAAGTAGTTACTGCTGCTAAACTAGCGGCAAAGATTCGACCACAAGCAGAACAAAATGAACGATGATACTTACCTAATAAAGGGGCTAAACCATAGTTAGCTTCGACCATATTTAACCCTGGTTCCCTAGCTAATGCCGCCCGTAAAGCCTCAAAGCTCAGTTCAACTAAGTTAACCCGCATATATTCTCGACCAATTTTAGGTAGGGAATGGGCATCAGAACTAGATAGAAAAGTCAGCTGACTTAGGGAGGAAACCGTGTCAGCCATTTTTGTATCTGCACTCAACCCTAATTCTAGAGTTAAAATATGGGGTAAAAAACTGGGAAATGCCTGAGCCAAATCGGGAACACAACAACCGAGCACCCCTTTATGAGGCGTAAACGCATGGGCTGGTGTGAAAAAACCTTGATAGCTTTCCACTAATTCTAAAGCCGCCTCTGGTGCTAAGGCAACGTTCTGTGTACTTAAATAGGGGTTAGTCAGATAAGAGCGGATTGCAATCGAAAATTCTGTACAGGCCTCTAACGATGGAAAGTAAGCCAAATAATGGGCTGCTCCTCGATCTGGCAAAACTAGCTCTAATTCCGCCCCAGGAATAATCAGTAGTTGTTCAGATACTAAGCCACCCCGAGGATGTTCAGCCAAACGTCCTGCCGCTAGTAACCCCTGAAGATCAGCTTGAACGGCCGGAGAAGATACATCAACTAAACCGAGGATAGATAAGCCTTTCTCCCGCGGTACAAACTGGATAATCCGTTCCACTGTTAGATCTCGAGAAGCTGTAACTTTAACCAATCGACCTGCTGCTGTACCAATATGAATATGTAAATCTGCATAATAAGCCGGCACTAACTATTCTCCCCTACCAGCCCAGTAAGTAACTAAGCCAGCTAAGCTTTTGGCATCACAGAGCTCACCTTGGCCAATCATCCTTTTTACCTGGGCTTCATTAAACAAGCCGACTTCTACAAATTCATCAACATCCCCGTGAATTCCCCGGGGATCAGGAAACAATTGATCCGCCTGGTAAATATGGATTACTTCATTACTAAAACCCGGGGTCGTATAAATCGCTGTTAGCTTCCGCCAAACCTTTGCCTGGTACCCGGTTTCCTCTGCTAATTCCCGTTGAGCACAAGTTAATGGATCTTCCTGGTCATCTAACTTACCCGCTGGTAGCTCCCATAACTCTTTTTCTACTGCTTTGCGATACTGACGAACTAAGAGGTATTCCCCTGCTGCCGTACGAGCAACAATAGCCGCAGCACCAGGGTGACCAACTATCTCTCGCTGTGAAAGGTTGCCATTAGGCAGTCGAACTGTTTCCCGCCGTAATGTAATAATAGCGCCTTCAAATACGGTTTCACTATTTATAGTTTCTTCAGTTAAATCAGACAATCTCTTTTCCTCCTTAGGGAATAGGCTAACTCAGCTGCACCAAACCCCGCTGCAAAATGTAGTGGGTCTTCGGCATAGCTACGGCCCATGCTGCGAAAAGTTGAAATGTACGGCTGCAACTTAGCGGCTACCGCTGTAACATCATGAAAACTTAATTGATGTAAAATCCCATGATAATTAGCGGAATCAAGACCACTCTGAGCAACCCGGTCCCCCAACCACTCTCGCTCACTTCCGTGAAAATAAGACAGTGGGATGTAAGCGCTAGCAAAAGCTATTCGTTGTAACGCCGTTAAAAAATGATGGCTAATCCCATAGTGCCGCGAACGAAGATCAGCTTGGCTAATTCTGGGGATTGTAATCGGCTGACCATTTAATGTAATCACTGCATTGACTAATTCGCCGACCTCTAAAGCGGTACTCCCATACCGAGTTCCTGTACCAGGTATCCCCGGCCCCATACTGATAAAAATATAATCGGCAGTAACTACTTCCCGAGCACAAGCTAGAGCTGAATAGCTATTAAGAGCTTCATAATCACCACCAAAGGCGTGGCCACTAGTAACGGTAGCCGTTATTAGCCCCTCAGCTTTTAGTCTGGCTACACTCTGAGACCAAGCTAGCGGCAAACAAGCCCCATCAGTCATAATATAAACGACCTGCGCTCCAGGATGGTAACTCCAGAGGGCCCGCAAAGTCGGCTCTAATAAACTATGGATACCAGCGATCAATACCGGCGTTCCCGCTAAGTTTCCATAGTCAACGCCATTAGTAGGTTTGACCGGGCTGGTTTCTTCATCCCAAACTAAAACTTTGACCTGCCCTGGGGTATAGCGTAATTTCATTAGATGCCCTGGTGCTTTTGGGGCGTCGGTTTGGACTTGTTCTGAGCCATCAATAGCCATGACAAAATCCCAGCCCCCTGAACCTAGGCCTAATGTTACCGCAGTACAGTTCAAAAGGACCCGATCACCAATAAGAGATTCTCCAGTCAGAGGCGGATAATTAACCGCGGAAACCTCTTCACCTTCAGTAGTTCGAACTACCAAACGTTGTAACTCCAAAGAAGTTTCATTAATAGCTACAACAGTACCATACCGCCGCTGAATCAATAGGTTACCACTCCTCAGCAATAACTTTTAGATACTCTACTAACAGTACAAAGTCAGCAGTTTGGATATACTCCTCCCTGGTATGCTCGAAGTATGAACCAACCCCTAAATTAGCGCAAGAAATACCCCGTCCATTAAGAATATTAGCATCACTGCCGCCGCCAGACGTAACTAGTTGAGGCTCCACGCCTAATTTGCTAGCCGCCCTCTGGGCTACCTGAATTACCTTAGCTTCAACCGGTAACTGTATTGGGGGAAAAGATTCTTTTATCCTAACTTCCGCCACGCCTCCATAGTCCCTAGCCACCTCAACAGCGGTATTACGTAACTGTTCTAAATATTGCTGCGCCCTAGCTAAAGAATGGCTGCGAACTTCACCGGTTAGCTGGGCAAATTCCGGAACAATATTGTCAGCCTCACCACCAGATATCCTGCCAATATTAGCGGTAGTATACTCATCTACCCGACCTAAATCAAGTGCGGTAACAATACGGGCCCCGATCTGGATAGCACTGATACCATATTCAGGTGCATAACCTGCGTGAGCTGCCCGGCCAGAAATTTTAATCGTATATTCATAGTGAACCGGTGCCTGATTAACAATGGTACCGATCGGACCACCACTATCTAATACATATCCGGCCTTACTCTGTAACTGAGTAATCGACAATTCTTTTGCCCCTAAAATTCCGATTTCTTCGGCAACGGTAAAGACTAATTCTAACGGTGGGTGGGGAAGTTTTTTCCTAACTAAATCCTGGACAAACTGAATGATCGCAGCAATTCCCACTTTATCATCTGCACCAAGAATATGCTCCTGATTTTTGCTACTAATCTTACCATCCTTCGTAACAACTTCTATCCCTTGGTTAGATTTTACAGTATCCATATGGGCACATAAAAGTAAGGGTTCCCGAGCATCACCAGGCAAAAAACCGATTAGATTACCGGCGGTACCGTTAATATTCTGCCCAGCAGTATCTTCAGTCAACATAATACCAAGTTCTTGAAATCGCTGCCGTAAGTAATCGGCTAATGCTCTCTCATTACGAGAAGGGCTATCAATCTGCACTAAGCGAATAAACTCAGTAACTACGTCAGGCACCAACTAGCTCAACTCCTTTTTGTAGGGCCTGATAGTTAAGGGGTAATAGGTTGTGGCGCCGACTCGGCAAAACCATGCGCAAAGCTTGCTCCACGGCCTCTAAAGAAACCAGTTGAGTCAGAGCCAATACTGCACCTAACATAACCATATTAGCCACCCGACTATTCCCGATCTGACTGGCAATATTATTAGCATCAACACCCACAGTTTGTAAATCGCTTCGAGTAAGTACAGAGCTATCAATTAAAGAGCTATTATAGACTACAAAGCCATCTGGAACTACCCCAGAGTAAAATTTCTCCAGACTTGGACGGTTTAAAGCAACCAGAACTGTCGGTGCACTAGTGACCGGGGAACCAATTTGGCTTTCAGCAATCACCGTAGTACAGTTAGCGGTGCCTCCCCGCATCTCCGGGCCATAAGCAGGATACCAGGAAACCTCTTTCCCCTCTAACATCCCTGCATAAGCCAGAGTTTGTCCAATAAGCAGTACACCTTGTCCTCCAAACCCAGCACAAACTATTTCTTGATGCATCAGTCTACCTCCTTAGGCTGCCGAAATTCGCCTAGGGGATAGTGGGCAGCAACGACTTCTCCCAAGTACTCCATCGCTTTAA
>DHRX01000188.1:12503-16678 GCA_002408345.1 Firmicutes bacterium UBA5301
GTTTTTTGGCCTAATAAGGTAGTAGGAGCCATTTGGCCACCGGTCATTCCAAAGTTGGTATTATTAATAAAGATGACCGTAATGTTTTCCCCCCGAGCCGCAGCATGTACAATCTCAGCGGTTCCGATAGCTGCTAAATCACCGTCACCTTGGTAAGTAAAGACAATCGAGTTTGGGTTAACCCGCTTAATTCCAGTCGCTACTGCTGGGGCCCGACCGTGGGCAGCCTGCTGCATATCACAGTTAAAGTAATCATAAGCAAAGACCGAGCATCCTACCGAAGCCACCCCAATTGTCCGTTCTCGTAAGTGCAAACTATCTAAAGCCTCTGCCACTAAACGATGAGCAATACCATGAGTACAACCAGGGCAGTAATGAAAAGGAAGGTCGGTTAAACTTTCTGGGCGACTCACGACCTCATCTCCTTTCCTGCTCTCAAGCGTGCTAAGATTTCCGCTGGTAGCGGTATAACCCCGCCAGGATAAGCTAAAAGTTCAGTAGGCACCATTCCATCTAAGCTCAAACGAACATCCTCGACTAATTGACCACAACTTAACTCAGCACAAACTACTTGTTGGGCTCCGCTCTCCTCAACCGCCGTGCGCAAAGCCTGAGCCGGAAAAGGATAAAGACTAATCGGTCGAAATAAACCGGCTTTAATTCCTTCAGCGCGAGCGTTTTCCACTACCGTTCGACAAATGCGAGCCGTAATTCCATAAGCAACTAAAATAATCTCAGCATCATCTAAGTAATAACCCTCATAGCGTACTTCTCTTTCGGCCATTTGCCGGTATTTGGCAGCCAGTTTCTGATTATGTTGATTTAATTGAACCGGGTCAATATAAAGCGAGTTAATTATATTAGGACGACGACCTGAAGCTCCGGTAGTAGCCCACGGTTTAGTTGGAAGCTCCTCAGGTTGACGCTGCTGTCTAATCTGCACCGGTTCCATCATCTGTCCCAAAACACCATCTCCTAAGATTAGTACCGGATTACGATAGGTGTCTGCTAGATCAAACGCGTCTTGAACTAAATCGGCTAATTCTTGAACCGATGCTGGTGCTAATACCAAGAGACGATAGTCCCCATGCCCCCCGCCTTTTGTTGCCTGGAAATAATCGGACTGGGCTGGTTGGATTCCACCTAAGCCAGGACCGCCCCGCATAATATTAACANNTCCATCATCTGTCCTAAAACACCATCTCCTAAAATTAGCGCCGGATTACGATAGGTGTCTGCTAGATCAAACGCGTCTTGAACTAAATCGGCTAACTCTTGAATCGAAGCAGGTGCTAATACCAAGAGGTGATAATCTCCGTGCCCTCCACCTTTTGTTGCTTGGAAATAGTCGGATTGAGCTGGTTGGATTCCACCTAAACCAGGACCACCCCGCATAATATTAACAATTACACAAGGTAATTCTGCACCGGCGAGATAGGAAATGCCTTCCTGTTTTAGGCTAATACCTGGGCTAGATGAGGATGTCATTACCCTGGCACCGGTACCAGCTGCGCCATAAACCATATTAATAGCGCTAATCTCACTTTCCGCCTGGAGATAAACACCGTCTACTGCAGGCAAGCGTTTAGCCATATACTCAGGGAGTTCAGTCTGGGGGGTAATCGGATAGCCAAAAAAGAACCGACAACCAGCAGCAATAGCCGCTTCCCCGATAGCCTCATTCCCTTTCATCAATCTTCGTTCGTCCATGATAGCCTCCTCTTCTTCTGTAGCTACTTAGATACCGTTAATGCCAAATCTGGACAGACCTGAACACAGAGAGCACAACCCAAACAAGCCTCAGGTTCAGCCACCATTACCGGATTATAGCCTTTGGGGTTAATTGTCTGGCTCAGACTCAGGGTTTTAGTTGGACAAACCCAACAACACAGCTGGCAGCCCTTACATTGCTCAACTTGCACTTCAACTTTAGCCACAACTGCTACCTCCTCGCTTACTGCTGGCCCAGTTTCATAATTGCTTAATTGTTCAGCAGACCCCGTCAATTTCCTGCTCCAACTAAAAGAAAAGCCCGCCCCATGTATTAACAAGCGAGCAGGCTACTAAGTTATTTATCCGCAAAACTAATCTTGGGCAAACTCCTTATGGGAAAGGTTAATACGGCCTAGATTGTCAATTTCCGTGACCTTAACAGTAATCTCATCACCTATATTAACCACATCTTCAACTTTTTCCACCCGATGTTTAGCTAGCTTGGAAATATGGACTAAGCCCTCTTTGTTGGGAGCAATTTCTACAAAGGCTCCAAAGTTGGTGATTCTTTTGACTACCCCAACATAAACCTCGCCAACCTCTACTTCTTTGGTTAATCCTTCAATGATCGCCTTCGCTTGTAACCCGGCATCTCGATCTACCGAAGCGATAAAGACCCGTCCATCGTCTTCGATATCAATATCAGTACCGGTCTCGGCAATGATCTTGCGGATGGTTTTACCACCAGGCCCAATAACATCTCTAATCTTTTCCGGATCAATAGAAAGAGTAATAATCCGTGGTGCATACGGAGATAGCTCTGTTCGGGGCTGAGCAAGAGCTTCAAGCATTTTACCGAGAATAAATAATCTACCAGCTCGAGCTTTGGAGAGAGCGGTCGTTAAGATTTCCCGACTAATACCGGAGATCTTAATATCCATTTGGATGGCGGTTATTCCATCCTCAGTACCAGCAACTTTAAAGTCCATATCACCTAAATGGTCTTCCATACCCTGAATATCAGTAAGAACTTCAAACTCTTCGCCTTCTTTGATTAACCCCATCGCCACCCCAGCTACCGGCTTATAAATAGGCACACCGGCATCCATTAGAGCCAGGGTACTACCGCAAACACTGGCCATCGATGAAGAACCATTAGAACTTAGAATTTCGCTAACTACCCGAATCGTATAGGGAAATTCATCAGAAGAGGGGATAACTGGTAGTAACGCCCGCTCAGCTAAGGCACCGTGACCAATCTCTCGCCGGCCGGGACCCCGCATAGGACGAACTTCGCCGGTGCTGTAACCAGGGAAGTTATAATGGTGCATATAGCGTTTAAACTCTTCAACCCCTAAACCATCTAAAATCTGGACATCAGATTGAATTCCTAGGGTCGCAACGGTCAAAGCTTGAGTCTGACCTCGCTGGAAAAGACCAGAACCATGGGCCCTTGGTAACAATCCTACCCGAGAAGAAATCGGTCGAATCTCATCAGGGCGGCGCCCATCAGGCCGCAACCCCTCATTAATAATCATTGAACGCACTAGATCCCGAACTAAGTTCTCTAAAACTCCTTTAGCCATTTTGGCGGTAAGTAGATACTGTTCCTCTCCTACCTCATCCTTGTATAGCTCCAAAATAGTTTGTCGGGTCTCATCGATAGCTTCCTGCCGGGCTAATTTGTCGGGGTTCTGAATCGCCTCCCGTAGTCGGCTTGTACCTAATTTCTTAATAACCTCTTCCACCGCTGGTTCTGGAGTAAAGAGAGAAAACTCCCGTTTTTCCTTACCGATCGCTGCAACTATGCTATCCTGAAAAGCGATTACTCTCTTGATTTCTGCATGGCCAAAAAGAATAGCCTCTAGCATAGTTTCTTCTGAGATCTCTTTAGAGCCAGCTTCAACCATAAGGATAGCATCTCTTGTTCCGGCAACCACTAAATCCAGAAGGCTTTGTTCTTTTTGGCTTGTCGTAGGGTTAATAATAAACTCGCCATCAATCAAACCTACTCTGGTTCCAGCTATTGGACCATTAAAGGGTATATCTGAGATACTCAAAGCCACAGAAGCACCGATCATACCTGGAATATCCGGCATATTATCCTGATCTACCGAAAGAACAGTAGCTACCACTTGCACATCATTACGAAATCCATCAGGGAACAAAGGACGTAAGGGCCGGTCAATTAGTCGAGCAGACAATATCGCTGCTTCGCTAGGGCGCCCCTCTCTTTTAATAAATCCACCGGGTATTTTTCCTACCGAATACAAACGTTCTTCAAAATCTACCAATAGGGGAAAGAAATCAATCCCTTCCCGTGGTTCTTTAGAAGCAGTTGCGGTTACCAAAACCACCGTATCGCCATACCGCACCAACACCGAACCGTTGGCTTGGCCAGCTAACTCGCCGGTTTCAATTACCAGCTTACGGTCACCAAAATCCATTTCAAACGAATTCAT
>DHRX01000114.1:0-6523 GCA_002408345.1 Firmicutes bacterium UBA5301
TTCTTCTGTCCATTGTGCCATCTTCAGATACCCCCTTTTACCATACTTTTCTAGGTTAGGGGTCTTCTTTCCTTTTGTAGTAACTCGACAAAAACGGCCAGGGAGAAGCCGAAAAAGATATTGAGAGCCAAATAACCAACGGAGCTCAGGGTGTGTAATGCGGTTACATTTGGTTCTATGATGGCTAATCCTAAACCTAAAGCCCATAAGATTACCCCGAAAGCCAGCCCTTTGATGAGAGCAAATTTTTGATTTGACCACCGGAAAAGGTAAACAAAAACCGTTCCGACCAGACCGGCTAGAGCTAGATGTGCTAACCAGCCAAGAGCTAAAGTGGTCGTAGTATCGCTGGGCCTAATTACTGTAGCTAAGATTGTTGGAAAATTAGCTTTGGTTATGCCTAGTCCGGTTAAAACTATTCCAAGTAACCCGCTAACTAAACCGGCTAGTATTCCGCTGAATGCTCGAGCAGCCATTTATCCTCCATAATTTTAACCTCCTGTAGCCTTAGTTTAAGCTATTAATCAAAGGCATAAACAGCAAAGAGGTAGCATATCTTGCTAGCGATGGTATTATTTGTTGCTAAATAGGGCATTTCTATAAGTGTGAAACTTTTATTGGGAGGGAGTATCTTGTCTGAAACTGCAACGCTTCGGCGCTATACAGAGGAAGAGGACAACCTTATCTTGCAATATTGGCATGATAAGAATCGGCGTCCAGAGTTGGCTGAAAAATTAGATCGGCCTTTAGGCGGGCTAGCCTATCGATTTTACCAGTTACTTAGGGATCGTGACCTTGCCCCCAAAGAGTACCGGAAGTTAATGCGGCAAGGGAAAGTCGGGGAAGTTCTAACAACTCCGAATTTAGTAGCTGAGCCACCATTGAAAAAACGGTCGAGTGAGCCTGATGATTTATTGGAAGCGCTGAAATACTTTCCTAACCGAGCCCAGGCTTTAGAAGAAGAACTAGCCCAAATTAAGCAGGACCTGGCCCAATTAAAACAGGAACGGCAGACTACCGGGCCCCAGTTTTTTAATGAAAAAAACCAACGGTTACAGGCACAGGTCCAAGAGTTACAGGCCCAATTAGATTCAGAGCGGCAGCGATTAGAAGAAGAACGTCAGGAATTACGAGAAGTCTATGATGATTTAGAAGCTGTATTTAGCGAGTTTATGCGGCTAAGTTCTGTAGATAAGATTCGGGTACTAGGGGATTTCGCCTCTAAACTGGAAGTTACTGTTGATAAGTTTGGCAATGTTGTTAATCTAAGGCGATCACTATAAAGAGCTCCTCCTGTATGCGAACCCAAAGGTTGGTTAAACTAAACCTAGTACCGGTTCGCAAAGGAGGGGTAAAGGTGAAAGACGAGCCTAAAGATGAGATTAGGGATGTTACTCTTGGTAGGACCGGTTTTGAAGAAGGTGTCGTTTTACCGCTAATTATGGGTTGGCACTGGGCGACCCTTGATCCTAGTGATAATTCACGATTTAAATACATGGAAGAGGTTGCTGAGGAGTTAGGAACTCCGCTTGAAGGAGAAGTACGGAGTCAATCCCACCGTAACCGCTTTTGACGTCAACTGGTTTTTAAGGGCAGCGGTCCTAATGATTGGGGCCGCTTTTTTATATTGGGAAGGAAAAGCCTGAGGCTGTGGATAATCAGACATAGTATCTTTATGCCTAGGGGGAGTCTTATTTTGTCGCGGAATGCTCTTGATATAGAACGAGAAGTGATGTTGGATTTTGTCCGAGTAACAGAAACTGCTGCACTAAGGGCCGGTCGCTACATGGGTCGTGGAGACAAAGAGGCTGCTGATGGTGCAGCTGTTGATGGTATGCGGGGTATGCTAGATTTAGTGGAAGTTTGCGGAACGGTTATAATTGGTGAGGGAGAGAAAGATAAAGCTCCGATGTTATATATCGGCGAAAAGGTAGGGCGAGGCGAAGGTCCGGAGATGGATATTGCTGTTGACCCGGTAGAAGGTACCCGGCTCGTGGCCTACGGTCTGCCCAATGCGGTTTCGGTAATTGTCGCTGCAGAAAAAGGGTCTTTGGCACCGATCTCCGCCTGGTATATGAATAAGATTGCTGTTGGTCCAGAGGCGGCTGGTCAGATCGATATTAATGCTCCAGTTAGGGAAAATTTGCGAGTTGTCGCAGCTACTTTACGCAAAAAGGTTCGGGACTTAACTGTCGTTATTCTTAATCGTCCTCGACATGAGGAGTTAATTCAAGAGGTACGTAACTGTGGGGCCCGTATTAAACTAATTAGTGATGGTGATGTTTCGGCGGGTATTTCTACTTGTTTACCAGAATCAGGGGTGGACATGCTTTTAGGTATCGGTGGTGCTCCGGAAGGGGTTCTAACCGCTGCTGCTTTAAAGTGTTTAGGCGGAGAGATTCAGGCCAAGCTTTGGTTTCCTGATACGGCTGCTCGGGAAAAGGCGGTAAAAGATGGATTTGACCTGGATAAAATTTATTATACAGAAAACTTGGCTTCTGGGAACCAGATCATTTTTGCGGCTACCGGTATTACCGATGGTGAATTGTTGAAAGGCGTGCGGTACCATGGGGATCGGGCAATTACCCACTCAGTTGTTATGCGGGCTCAGACCCGAACCGTTCGTTTTATCGAATCCCATCATGATCTCCGTTTTAAGACGGTTCGGTCTAAAAAGCGTAGTAAAGAGTTGAGTGTTTAATGGAGAAGCAAGAACTGCAAACCAAGATTGAAGAGCTAACCCGAGAAATAGAGCGATTAACCCAAAAGGAGCTCAGGGGGTATGAACTTCAAGCACAGAAGAGAAGTCAGCCCAGCCAAAACTGGATATTTTGGCCAATGTTCCTTTTCTTAATCGGCTTTCTCGGGTTTACAATAGCCTATTTTAGTACGGGTTTTAGTACTTTGACTTATCTGAGTATATTTGGCGTGGCAACCCCTGGGGTTATCTGGTTTATGATTAGGGCAACCCGAATCCCTCGGTGGAGCCGGTGGCGGGAAAAAGAGGAAGCGATTAATGTTTTAAACCAACTATATTTAGAGAAGAGACGGTTAGTGCGAGAGCTTCGTCGGTTGGAAGTTAGGGGTGGACGTAATGGAAAGAGTAATGGCGATTGATGTTGGTCGAGGAACTCAGGATATTTTTATCTACGAACCCGGGGTGCCGGTAGAGAATTGTGTTAAGATGGTACTCCCTTCACCTACAGTTGTAGTAGCCCAACAGATTAGAAAGATAACAGCAGCTGGTCAACCTTTAGGTCTAACCGGTGTGACTATGGGTGGCGGGGCTAGCTCACAAGCGGTGAAAAAACATTTGGCAGCCGGATTACCGGTTTACGCCACCAAATTAGCAGCTTTGACTATTGGAGATAACTTAGCAGAGGTGGAAAGGTCAGGGGTACAGGTTGTTGATGAGCTACCATCGGAAGCGGTTCCAGTTAAGCTTGGTGATGTTAATCTTCCAGCGCTAGAAGCTGCTTTGGCCCCTTTTGGCCTCACTTTACCCGGCCAGTTTGCGGTGGCGGTACAGGATCATGGTTTTTGTCCTCAAGGTAGCAACCGTGATTTTCGCTTTCAACTTTGGCGTCAGTTTTTGGATCAGGGAGGCCATCTAGATGACTTAGTCTACCGCCAGGTACCCGATGTTTATAACCGGATGCGTTCGGTCCAGGAAATTGTTCCTGGTGCCTTGGTAATGGATACTGGCGGAGCAGCGGTTTGGGGTTCGTTGGGAGACCCGGTTGTTCGAGAGCTCCAAGAAGAAGGGTATACTTTACTTAATATAGGTAACGGACATACTATTATCTTTTTGGTCCAGGGCCAACGGATACTAGGGCTTTGTGAGCACCATACAGGGGCTCTAACTAAAGACAAAACGGCTCAATTAGTGGCTAAACTGCAGTCGGGCCAGTTGACCCATGCAGAGGTTTATGCCGATGGTGGACATGGCGCCCAGATTACCCCAGAGTATGATAAGGTTGATCCAGAACCATTTCAACGGGTAGTAGTTACTGGACCCAACCGTGAAATGGTTGAGGGGTTAGGCTATTACTTTGCGGTTCCCTTTGGAGACATGATGCTTTCCGGTTCTTTTGGTCTGCTGGTTGCTGGTGGCTACTTGTCTTTACCGTAAATTGCAGGTATTGTTAGCTAATCTAGAGAATAAAAATTAAGAAATTCCTCCGGGGAGGTTTTAATTTGGCCTCAATAGCGATAGTTACTGATAGCACAGCAGATGTTCCAGCCGAGTTTCTTGAAAAGTATGATATTCATGTGGTGCCGCTATACGTTCATATTGGTGATAAGTTCTATCGTGATATGGTTGAGCTTCCACCTAATTTATTTTATCCGATGCTACGAGAAAGTGTTGAATTACCAACAACCTCTCAACCAGCGGTCGGGGACTTTGTTCAAGTTTATGAAAAGTTAATTGCTCAAGGGAAACAGGTTATTTCCATTCATATTTCCTCTGTGCTTTCCGGTACTTTCCAAAGTGCCAGTTTAGCCAAGCTCTCTGTACCCCAGGGTCAAGTGGAAGTTATTGATTCTGAGGCGGTTACCCTCAGTTTGGGCTGGCAGGTAGTAGCTGCTGCAGAAGCGGTGGCTAAAGGCTGGGAAGTGGAGGATATCTTACACTTAATTAAAGAGGTTGGTTCTCAGGTTAAAATGTTTGCGGCTATTGATACCCTGGAGTACTTATATAAGGGTGGACGGATCGGTAAAGTTGCGGCTTTTCTAGGATCTATGCTTAACTTTAAGCCGATTATTACCATGGAAAATGGTGGGCTAGTACCTTTTTCCCGGGTGCGTTCCCAAAAACAAGTACTCCGTAAATTAGTAGAAGTTGCGGAACAGGATTGGCTAAAGTACGGGAAAAAATTACGTATTGGGGTTATTCACACCGCTTGTCCAGAAGTAGCTCAAGAATTGCGGCAGATGATTAAGGAGAAGCTAAACCTAGTTGATTTGCCGCCGTTAGTTGAAGCTGGTGCGGTGCTAGGTACCCATGTTGGACCCGGCGCTTTAGGGATATCTTACTATTAGAGGGTTCAGAATGGTTGATTTTCGCAAGTTAGTGAGGGCAGCCATAATCGCTGCCCTTTATGTGGTTTTAGTCTGGTTGTTAGCACCGGTTAGCTTTGGTCCTTTCCAGTTTCGAGCAGCCGAAGCTTTAACACTACTACCGATGCTCTTTCCAGAAGCGATCCCTGGTCTATATATTGGTGTTTTATTGGCTAATACTTTAGGTGGCCTCGGTTTGTGGGATATTTTCGGCGGTAGCTTAGTAACATTATTAGCCGCCTATATTACTTGGCGGTACCGGGATAAACCGCTGATCGCTTACCTTTCTCCAATAGTTCTTAACGCTTTTCTGATTAGTTTATACTTACATTACGTTTTTACCTTACCTTACTGGGCTTTAGTACTAAGCATCGGTGCTAGTGAAGCCGTCGTTGTTCTGGCCCTTGGGGTACCATTGTTAAAGGCGCTGAGGAAATTACGGTAAAATAAGGGACCCTACGTCTCCGCGAGGTATTACCATCATCTCTTCTGGTAATACTTACTAAACGGAGGCGTTTTTGTTATGTTCCGGATGCTGTGGCGTAAATTGCGTTTTCTTCAGAAACTAGCATCGACCAATGGTGAGCAGCAGGGGTCAGGAGAACGGAAAATAACGGCTACTTTAAAGGAGAACCTAGCTGCTATCCAAGGGGCTTATGGAGATAGCGTTGACTTAATAGTACGGAGAATTACTATTGGTTCCCAGCGTAATTTAGAGTTAGCGCTCCTTAATATAGATGGTTTGGTCGATCTAGACCGGGTTAGCGAGAGCATTTTAACCCCCCTTCTGGTTTATTCTGAAAAAATTTCAACCAAAGAATTGACACCGTCCAAGATTCTCAATACTCTGTTGGATTTCATTCCGAACGAAGACCCTAAGATTTTACATACTATCGAAAGTGCTATCCAGAGCATTGCCGATGGAACATCGGTCCTCTTTGTTCAGGGGATAGCGCAGGCCATTGAATTTTCCACCCGGGGCTGGGAGAAACGGGCGGTAGATGAGCCAGAGACGGAAAGTGTAATTAGGGGGCCCCGAGAGGGCTTTATCGAAACCCTACGGGTGAATACCGCCCTGTTACGCCGGAGAATACGGGATCCGAAGTTACGGATTGAACACTTTCAGGTCGGTAAACGGACGTTGACCCCGGTAGAGATAGCTTATTTAGCTGGTGTTGTTAATACTAAATTGGTTACAGAAGTAAAGCGGCGTCTAGAGAAGATCGATACCGACGCTATCCTTGATTCCGGCTATATCGAACAGTATATCGAAGATGCTCCCCTTTCTATTTTCACTACAGTCAGGAATTCAGAACGGCCAGATGTAGTAGCGTCTAAGTTATTAGAAGGGTGTGTGGCCATTTTAGTTGATGGTTCACCTATCGTATTAACGGTACCGATGGTTTTTTGGGAGAGCTTTACTAGCCCTGATGATTACTATTCCCGCCCTTATTACCAGACT
>DHRX01000114.1:6588-7246 GCA_002408345.1 Firmicutes bacterium UBA5301
GTTTTTTGGGAGAGCTTTACTAGCCCTGATGATTACTATTCCCGCCCTTATTACCAGACTCTGGTTAGATGGGCTCGTTTTATTGCCTATGCTTTTAATATCCTTTTACCGGCTATTTATGTAGCATTAACTACCTTTCATCAGGAGTTACTACCGACCCCCCTCTTGTTAACGGCGGCTGCTGCTCGGGAGGGGACCCCTTTCCCAGCGGTAGTAGAGGCTTTAGGCATGGGTTTAATCTTTGAGATTCTCCGAGAAGCGGGGATCCGGTTACCCCGGCCGATTGGGCAAGCGATCAGTATCGTCGGGGCGTTAGTAATTGGCGATTCGGCTGTTTCGGCAGGGTTAATCGGTGCCCCGATGGTAATCGTAGTGGCTTTAACCGCTATTTCGTCTTTTGTTAACCCAGCCCAGAATGATTCAAGTAGTTTTCTCCGCCTTCTTTTAACAATTATAGCAGCGATTTTAGGTGCCTATGGTATAGTCATGGGCTTACTAGCTCTATTGATTCACCTATGTGCTGTGCGCTCTTTTGGTGTTCCCTACTTGGCACCGCTGGCCCCCTTGATTCCCCGGGATGTGGCTAAGGATACTATATTCAGAGCACCCTGGTGGTTAATGTGGACTCGACCAAGGAGTACCGGCTGGGTTGATCCAG
>DHRX01000114.1:7493-7614 GCA_002408345.1 Firmicutes bacterium UBA5301
TCTTTGATGCTCTCTGGCTGTTGGGATCAGCGGGAGTTAAACGATTTAGCCATTGTATCCGGGGTAGGGATAGATTTAACTGCCGAAGGCAAATATCAGGTTTCGGTGCAAATTGTTAAAC
>DHRX01000114.1:7883-8497 GCA_002408345.1 Firmicutes bacterium UBA5301
TCTTCAAGCCCCATTGCTGAAATCTTCTCCAGCCCATCCTCACTACGTAGCACCGCTACCGCCTTTCCCGCCCTGGATTTTTTGTATCGTGATGGAGAACCTCGGTTGAGTCAATGGTTAGTAGTTACACCGGGAAAGGCGGTAGCGGTGCTACGTAGTGAGGATGGGCTGGAGAAGATTTCAGCAATGGGGCTTGAAGAAATAGTTAGAGAGTATGGTTTTTTCTCCCAGAGCCTCCGGATTGACTTAAAAAATTTTGCTACTCGGTTACGGAGCCGGACAACGGCCCCGATTGCCACCCATATTGAAGTTTACGAAGATCAGGGAACCCAACGAGTACGAATTGTCGGTACAGCTGTATTTAAGAGAGATCGGCTGGTTGGAACCTTGGATAAAGCAGAGACCCGGGGTTTACTCTGGGTATTAGGACAAGTAGAGAGCGGTATTATGGTTGTCAACCATCCAGATGGGCGGGTGGATTTGGAAATTATGAGAGCCCAGGGAAGAATAGTCCCCGAGGTGCGTAACGGTGTGCCCCAAATTACAGTAGAAGTCGCGGTTTTCTCCAACCTTGCCGGTGACTCCTATGTCGGTGGCATAGCTACCCCTGAACT
>DHRX01000114.1:8676-8826 GCA_002408345.1 Firmicutes bacterium UBA5301
GCGGTAGTTAAGGCTCAGGAATTAAATGTGGATATCTTTGGTCTAGGGGAAGCGATTTATCGTCGCTATCCACGGGAATGGTCGAAGTTAGAACCCCAGTGGGAGACCCTTTTTCCCCAGCTTCCGATAGAGATTGAGGTTAAATCACAG
>DHRX01000161.1:0-353 GCA_002408345.1 Firmicutes bacterium UBA5301
CCAGCTACCTTCTCCTGTAACTCAGTATCACTAAGCTTCTCTAAATCTGGACCCGTTAAAATCTGGCCCGACTCTAACCCAATTTGATTGGCAATACTTTGAGCCGTACCCGGATAATCTCCGGTAATCATCACAACTCGAATCCCTGCTGTATAACACTCCTTAAGAGCAGCAGGTACTGTCTCCCGAACCGGATCCGCTAAACCCACTAAACCAACAAGTTCAAAGTTAAGAACATGTTGGTCAGAAGGTATTTCAGCCGTCAATTCTAAATGACTTTTAGCAACACCTAATACTCGCAAACCATCAGCTGCCATTGTAGAGACCGCAGTTTGTAGTTGCACCCGCTCCTG
>DHRX01000161.1:645-5305 GCA_002408345.1 Firmicutes bacterium UBA5301
CCCCTGGTTCCGAACTCATTAATCGCCTGCTCCATAGGGTCAAATGGATCCTTTTTACTAGCCAACATACTGTATTCCATAAGCTCGTGAAAACGCTCCGGCAAATTTTGAACCGTTTGTGCCGAAATAGCTAACCATTCTCCCTGAACATAACCCCTAGTAACTGACATCCGGTTTTGAGTCAAGGTTCCGGTTTTATCTACGCAGAGAACAGTCGCCGATCCTAGGGTCTCAATGGCCGGCATACGACGGGTTAAGGCCTGCTGCTTTGACATACGCCAAGCCCCAAGAGCAAGAAATACGGTTAGCACTACCGGAAACTCCTCAGGAAGCATCGCCATAGCTAAGGTAATCCCGGCCAGTACTCCATGAATCCAATTTCCTCTAGTTAGACCATAGACAACAATAGCTAATACACAGACACTCAACCCAACCAAGGCAACTGTACGTACTAACCGCCTAGTTTCAGTATGCAGTAGGGTTTCTTCGGACTGAACAGTCTGCAGGGCCAGACCAATCTTACCGATTTCAGTAGAAAGGCCTGTAGCCAATACCCTAGCCACCCCCTGCCCTTGTACTACCAAAGTACCTGAGTAGATAAAAGGTAAATCATCTCCGCCTGGACGGGCTAACGTTACCTCAGCATTATCTTGAGCAGTAACCTTCTGAACCGGAACTGATTCTCCAGTTAGTAGCGACTCATCCACTTTAAGGTTTAGCGATTGAATTAGTATGGAATCAGCTGGTACCCGGTCTCCCTCGGCAATAAAAATAACATCCCCTTCTACGACTTCACGGCCAGGGATCCGAATTTGATGCCCATCCCTTAAAACCAAAGCCCGAGGACTCGATAAGTCCCGTAGCGCATCTAAAGCTCGTTCAGTTTTTTGCTCTTGAAAAATGGTAATCCCCATAATTAAAAAAACAAAACCCAGTAACATCAAGGCCTCACGTACATCCCCCAAAATTAAATAGAGGGTACCGCAGGCCACCAGTAACAAAAACATCGGTTCTTTAACAACCTCGAGAGCGATCGCCAAATTACTCCGTTTTTGCGCGGAAGGAAGTTCGTTATAGCCGTCAAGCTTTAGGCGTTGAGCAGCCTCTGAGCTGGTTAAACCCTGTAAGTTCTCTAACTCCAGATCCATGTTAAACTCCCCCTTTTTCGGAAATAAGCCCACAAAAAAACCTGTGGAAACCATCTGGTCCCACAGGTTAATACCTGTTGCAGTAAGGCCCGGCTACACCACTCGTTTTACCGATAGTTGCCTGCTCCAAAATATCTGTACTAAATAAGATTTTACGGTCAGTATATACCGGAGGCATTAAAAATGTCAATTTAATGATATAAGTTATCATAATACCAACTACTGCACTGAATATTCGAAATTAGGTATCGTCAGATTGTTTCGTTCTAAGACATCGACAAGCAACTTTAAATCAGGCACTCGTACCTGAACCCGAGAGGTTTCGGCCCAACGATTTAAAGTGTGTACAAAATTTTTCACTACTTGTTCTGAAGGAAAATTCAAATTAGCGGCATTTACTGTTATAAGGCGGTGTTGGATTAGATTAGCTTTAATTACACGCACAATTTTTGACCAGGCCAAGCTACTAAGATATCCCTGCAATTCTACTGTAATACCGTTACCTTCCTGTACTATTTGCATCCTCACATAATTACGGATTCGGAAAGACCGAGCGACTTGAGGCCGTTGGAGAACCGAATTTTGAAGCCATTGCTGATACCAACCGCATTCTTTAGTCCACTTGCGAACTAAGTAGTAACCGATCCCCCGAAAAACAACAGAACTGAAACCGGTAACGAACAGGTTCCGTGGTAGGTTTCTGATAGCATAAAAACGACGAAAAGCGTTAATCGTTTCGGTTTGCAGCTCCCAGGGGGACATCTGCTTCGGTTGAAATACTACATGGTGGCCGTCATAAAAATCCCAATCTTTAGTGAGTAATCGACCTTCCTGGTCCAGTTGAGTATAGACCGGTGTTCCCGGTAGCGGAACTAATATCATAAATTGAACCGTATCAATCTTGGTTTCTAAAGCGAAATCTACTGTTTCTCGAATAGTTGCTACACTATCTTCGTCACCGCCAAAGACAAACATCCCGTGGACCTTAATCCCATATTTGTGGAAGTTTTCCACGCAATACCGAATATCAGCAACATCCTGTTGCTTATGGAAAGCTTGCAAAGTCAATGGGTTAATAGATTCTAAACCAACGTAAACCGTACCACAACGAGCTTGACGCATGAGACTAAGCAGTTCCTCATCTTGAGCCGCCTCTGCTCGCACCTGGGCTCCCCACCATTTGGGTAGCAAATCTTGCTTAATCATTTCCTTGAGTATGGTCTTCGTTCGGATAGGATTAGCGGTAAAATTGTCATCACAGAAAAAGAGGTTGCGCCCCCGATACCGCTCTAGCTCTGCTAAAACCTGCTGAACACTGCGACACCGGTACTGATGGCCAAACATCTGAGTTACGCTGCAAAAAGTGCAACGATGGGGACAACCACGGGAGGTCAGAACAGGGTAAGTACTAATTTGATCGGCGTTGGTGAAAAGGGTTAAATCAGGAACTGGCGACTTAGTAATGTCAACCCAGTCTGGTAGCGGGTTCTGAATAAGGTTCTGCTCCTGATCGTAAAAACTAACACCTGGTACTTGGTAAGGTTGTTCACCTCTATTTAAGCACTCCAACAACTGAGCAAAGGTAAAATCAGCTTCGCCCCGACAAACATAATCAGCATACTGCAAAGCTTCTTCTGCCATAAAGGTAGCATGAACCCCACCCAGAACCACTGGAATCCCCCGATTGCGAACAATTGAGGCGATCTTATAGGCTTCTTTACAAGTTGAAGTAGTTGTTGATATGCCAACTAAATCGTTTTGAAGTAAATCAGCAACTTTTATTTCACGGCTTTTACCATAAAGTAAATTAACCTGGTAGCCCAACTCTTTAAGCTGTGCCCCTAATAAAGGTAACCCTAACCGCGGCATTCTAACCAGGCTATAAACGTGGCTAGCTGCCGCCTGCGGCTCAATTAGTAAAATCCGTTTAATATTCACTTCTTAATACTCCTCCTTCATTCCCAGCACCAATCAGTAAACATACCTAGGGTGTGAAAATAAAGGAGGAATAATACTCACAATTACTGTTTAGGCCGAAGTCCTTTTGGCTACTTCTCGACCGATACTTTCTGACCATTTACCACACCGATCACCGGTAGCCGCAATCAATTCACCATTAACTAGGACGCGAATTACCTCGCACTCGTTAGCACAACCGTTACAGAAGAAACTAGTGGTTGCAAAGTCATCATTAGTCAAGCCAAAGCCACGAAACTTTGTCGTCTCTCCGGTCCGCAACATTTCCTCTCTAGTTAAGAAGGCAATTCCAATCGCCCCCATTACATCATAATGCTCAGGTACGGTTACCTCGGCCCCTACCTCTTCTTCAAAGGCGGTTTTGATACCGATATTGGCGGCAACCCCACCTTGGAAGATAAATTGGGGCTTTAGTTCGCGACCCCGAACTAAGTTGTTCATGTAGTTGCGTACCAGGGCTTGGCAAAGGCCCTTGGTGATTTCAGCCTTGGTAAAACCAAACTGCTGCTTCGAAATCATATCTGATTCAGCAAAGACGGTACAGCGGCCAGCTATCCGCACATCTCTTTTGGCGGTAAGGGCTAGCTCACCAAAATCCTCAATTTTGATCCCTAACCGCTGGGCTTGGTGGTCGAGGAATGAACCGGTCCCAGCTGCACAAACTGTATTCATCGCAAAATCGGTGACAATACCATCTTGGACGATAATTAACTTAGAGTCTTGACCGCCGATTTCAAATATGGTACCTGTATCCGGATAATAATGGGTAGTTGCCACAGCATGGGCGGTAATTTCGTTTTTGACTAAATCGGCACCGAGCATATAGCCGATTAGCTGGCGTCCGCTACCGGTTACCCCGATACCGGCAATCTCGTAGCGTCCCTCTACAGCCTCTCTTAGAGCTAATAGCCCGTCCTTAACCAACTCCATCGGTTGGCCTGAATTACGAGTGTATAATTTAAATAATATCTGATTATCTTTGTCGACAGCGATCAGATTAATACTCACCGAACCGATATCGACCCCCACAAAGATATTATCCATTAACAAACCTTCCTTTCTGCAGCGTTAAAAGCCGCCTTTCTCCGTTTAATTAATTCGAGAAAAGCCTCAATCCTTGTAATTGTATTGGCTTCCGCCATTTGCTCGTCAATAGAAAGAGAGATAATCGGAATGTCTAGGGTCTCGGAAAGCTTGTCCAGCATACTCTGAACAACAATTTCCGGTAAACAACCAAAGGGTTTCACATGGATAACCCCATCAAAACCCCGCTCTTTATAATCAACAATATGGCCAACCGACTGCTTAGCATGGCCGCCGATAATGATTTCAATATATGGCTCACCTTTTTTGAGAATATCCTCGGCCTTCTCCTGAGTATCAGGACATAACCGCAAAGTCTCTCCGGCCCAGTCCGAAATATAGTGGGAACGCTCTGTCTCTACACCATAGCTATTTAAAAGTTCTTCTAGCTCATAATTAATCGATGCTTCAATGACCACAAAAATCTCACCGATAATACCGATCTTTATACG
>DHRX01000161.1:5524-5656 GCA_002408345.1 Firmicutes bacterium UBA5301
AGTCTTAACCTGCTGGTACTCGGCGCTAATCTGAGCATGTAACCTATTGAGTTCCGGTTTATCGAGAACATAAGCCCGTTGGCAGGTAATCTGTCGCTCTACTTGATCCACAGACTGGGCTAAGCGAAAACA
>DHRX01000161.1:5922-6056 GCA_002408345.1 Firmicutes bacterium UBA5301
CCAAGGTTCTCAATGATTTTTTTATGGACTTCACCATAGTAACCGGCACGGCAAGGGCCGTTACCACCGGTAGTCACTAAAGTATCTGCCCCTAACTCTATAGCCTCTAAGTAGGTACCTAAGATTACTTTTAG
>DHRX01000182.1:0-139 GCA_002408345.1 Firmicutes bacterium UBA5301
GTTTTCCTTTAAAGGATGATTTACTAATGGAAATCCTAGCGGTATCAGAGTTAGCTAAATACTGGGGTGCAGATCCTCTCTTCAAGGAGGTCACTTTCCGGGTTAATAAAGGCGAAAAGATTACACTGGTAGGTGGCAA
>DHRX01000182.1:353-1417 GCA_002408345.1 Firmicutes bacterium UBA5301
CTACGGCAGGATCATGCTTTTGCCCCTGACAGAACCCTCTTTGACGAGGCAGAATCGGTCTTTACCCATGTTCAGGAGTGGGAGCGGTACTTACGTAGCCTAGAAGAACAGATGAGCCTTGTCCAGGGTTCGGATCTAGAGCCCATCATGGATAAATATGCTCGGGCTACAGCCAAATTTGAGGCGATGGACGGCTATAGCATTAGTGCTAAGGTCAAACGGATCCTCTTTGGGTTAGGTTTCTCCGAAGCCGATCTGGAAATACCGGCAGCATCCCTCTCCGGTGGACAGAAAGTCCGCCTTGGCTTGGCAAAATTACTCTTGGACGCCCCTGATCTCATGCTTTTGGATGAGCCCACCAACCACCTGGATCTAGCAGCTATGGAGTGGTTAGAGTCGTATCTTCTAGGGATGGATTCGGCGGCTATTGTGGTCTCCCATGACCGCTTTTTCCTAGATCGAATCGGCCAGCGCACCTTGGAGTTAGAGCATAAAAGGGCCCAAATATACTCGGGTAACTATACTTTTGCTATGACGGAGAAAGAACACCGGCAGGCCAGAGATTTAGATGCTTACCAGCGGCAGCAGCAGGAGATTAAGAAGTTACGGGAATTCTACGAGAAGTGGCGCTCCACCCCTACACGTAAGGGCCAAGCGATGAGCCGAAAGAAAAAGTTGGAGAAGATGGAGATTCTGCATAAGCCGGTGACCAAGCACCGTTCCCTACGAATCAGCTTTAAAATGGAGGAGACTTCATGGACAGAAGTTCTGACCACCGAGGATCTCGGGTTTAGTTACGGCGAGAAGGTGGTTTTTGCCGGGGCAAATCTCCGGGTAGTCAAAGGTGACCGTATTGCCCTACTAGGGCCTAACGGTGCAGGAAAGACCACCTTTCTGAAGACCGTTCAGGGGCTAATCCCTCCATCAACAGGTACTTTTACCTGGGGTAACCGGGTTAAAAGAGGATACTTTAGTCAGGAATTAGAGGGGCTTGATGAAAGCCGGACTTGTTTAGAAGAGATTTTGTCCCTTCCCGGCTTTACTAGGTCTGCCGCCTACACTCT
>DHRX01000182.1:1611-6432 GCA_002408345.1 Firmicutes bacterium UBA5301
GAGAGGAACCGCTTAATCCTGGCCAAGCTCATGGTGGCTGGAGCTAATGTGTTGTTGTTAGACGAACCCACCAACCACCTAGATCTAGAGTCTAAGAGCGCTCTGGAAAAGGCCTTAGAAGCTTATCCAGGTACGGTGCTTTTTGTCTCCCATGACCGTTATTTTGTGGACCGGATTGCGACTAAGGTCTGGGAGTTTAACCTTAGTCGGGTAACGGAGTATGAAGGAAATTATTCTGCATATCGGGAGGAAAAGGCCAGGTTGGCGGTGGCCCAAGAAGAACTCAAACCATCCAAGGCCCCAAGACCATCTAGACGTCCCCGGCAAAATGCGAAAAAAGCGGCAGAACAGATACTCCTTTTGGAAAAGGAGATCCAGCGGTTGGAAGAAGAAAAGGCGGCTTTGGAAGTTACTCTCTCGGACCCTGAAACCTATAAAACCCCACAGGTAACCCAGGTAACGACCGAATACCAAGCCCTTTTAGATGACCTGGATAAACTTTATACCCAGTGGGAGAAGATCAGCGAGTAAGCTGCCCCAGCATTCCCCGCTTGGCCTCCGCGATTAAGTGGTCGGCGGTGCGCGCCGCCAAAGCCATAACGGTTGCGGTAGGGTTGGTCCCTCCACCGGTGACAAAAAGCGGTGCTCCGGCCAAGTACAGGTTTTCATGGTCGTGGGTCCGCCCCCACTGGTCGGTTACCGAGGTTTCAGGATCGTTGCCCATGCGGCAGCCACCCATTAGGTGTGCTGTATCCTGGGTTACGTACTCCGGTTTGCCCCCGGCTGCGGAGAGGATCTCTTTCATTTTGGCTACCCCATGGTCGATGAGTTTTTGGTCATTTTGACCATAGCTAAAGGTAACAATTGGCCGGGGCAGGCCATATTCATCCTGCTCATCAGCGAGGGTAACGGTGTTAGCCAGGTCAGGAAGAACCTCGCCAACCAGGGTTGCCCGGGCATAATAGTTGAAATCTAACATCATCTGGCGTAGACCAAGCCCCCAGAGTTTGGCGCTATTAGCGATACCCCGGGCCATGGCTACCGGACGAGAACCATGAGCGTGAATCGTATATCCCCGCACAAACCCTCTCTGTTTATCTGTTTCATAGAAGTCCAGGGTCGACGCTAAGACCGGTGTCCCTTTATACAGACGGACTTCCTGGTCAAAACGGGCGTAAACATCCTGGCTGCTGTGGGGCATGATACCTTTGCCAACGAGACCGCTGGAGTTGGCTAACCCCTGCGGGTACTTTGCGGTGGTTGAAGCCAAAAGGAGACGGGGCATCTGGACTACAAAGTTGGCCAAAATAACTACTTTAGACTTTTGTCGGTATTCGACTCCGTCGTGGACGAAGACCACCCCAGTGACCCGGCCTGAACGGTCATCAACTTCAATTTGAGTCACCATACAGTCGGAAAGCACCTCAGCACCGTAACCGATAGCTTTAGGGATATGTTGGATTAGGGTGCTGAATTTGGAGTTAGGCATACAGCCTTGATTGCAGAAACCCCGATTTATACAGGGTGGTCTGCCGTCAAAGGGGGCGGAGATGATAGCTAAGGGGGTGACGGTGCTTTTAACCCCTAGTTTTTCACAGCCTTGGCGAAAGAGCATGGCGTTGGTACTAGTCGGTTCACGTTCCGGGTAAGGGTAGGGGCCGTGAAACTGGCCCCAGGGGAAATGTTTAGGCCCAGAAACCGCAATCTCTTTCTCCAGCCGGTCATAGTAGGGCGCTAGATCACTGTAAGAGATTGGCCAATCATCGGCTACTCCATCTCTAGTTTTAACCTTGAAATCACTCTCATGGAAGCGGAGGAAGACCCCGGTAAAGTGAACAGTGCCACCACCGACACCACGGCCGGTGTTATTCTGGCCCATGGTCAGAGGGGTTGCCCCAGTTACTAAGACCGTATCCTCCCAACCAAGTGTAGACATAGCTAGTTCATCGCTGGCGAAATCATTCTGCGGGTCCCAGAAAGGCCCAGCCTCAATGAGAACCACCGATAAGCCTGTTTTCGCCAGATCATGAGCTAGAACCCCACCGGCAGCTCCTGCCCCTACAATGCAGATATCTACTTCATCCGCTCCAAATTTACGGTCTTTGAGATTTGGTTTTTTCATCAGCCGGGTCACTCCTCTGCTTTAGCTTCCCAGGGATCTAGCAGCCCTGGTTCTGTCCGGACATAGCCCCTGGGGTAGGCTGGTCCCCCGTGACCAATCTCGGACCAGACTAGCGGGTGGGAGTAATAGGATTCCACCGCCAAACGTAAAAGTTTGTTAAACAGCTCCTTTTGGGGGAAACCCTTATCAGGCCAGGGTACAGGTAACTGCTGGCGTTCCAAGTTTCCTAAGATGGTCTGGCGCTCTTGGAGAGTAAGGGAGGCAAATTCCTGCCCGGCACTGCTTTTAGCAACAGTATCGATTAAAGCCAGCCCGTTCCGGATTAGGTCAGCTTCTTTGGGAATACCGACCTTACGTTCGCTCTCACCGATCTTACTCTGGAGGCGCTGATCTATGTAGCTGAGGATGTAAGAGATAATCTCACTACGCTCATCGTCAGTTAGAGTAGCGACAATCTTGGCCAGGGTTTTAGCCTCCTGGCTAGTTAGAAAAGAAAAATTTCCGTTTGGTGCTAGCCGCTTGCGAACGACATCTCGGGTATGGTCATCCCAAGCTTCGGCTTCGTCCATCACATCATAATGGGGATAGTGGGATTGTTCCGCCATCATGTTACCTCCAATAAATTGCGAAGAGTCCTACTAAGCCTAGGGCACTGAAGGTTAGTGGTAAGATTACCGGTGGTCCGACCAAGAAGTTGCGTAAGACGTAACCTTCGACTCTTTCCCCTACACCAACGAAGTGATAAACGAAGCCTAAGACACCGCTAACGGCCCCTAGTCCAAACAAGACTGTGGTTATAGTGACCAGGCTCTGGCTGCTAGTAAGGGATGCCAAAATCGCGGCTGTACCGATAATTGGCCCTTCTACTACCGGAAACCACATGGCCCAGTGGCGGAAATTTTGTCGGTAGTGAAACATGGTTACCTGAGCAAAAATCAGCAGGTAGGCAAAACCCATTAAAAAAATGACGATTCTGTCTAGTGTCCAAGCTGTCCAAACCATGGTAATCCCCCTTTGTACTTAGCATTACTGCACAGAAGAATATTATTCTGGAATCGGGTGAGGAAGCTGAGGTTTAGCACACTGTACATCCACGATTACCGGTTCATCATCGCTGAGTATTTGAGTTAAAACCCAGTCGATTTCCGAAGTTTCCGTAACCGTTTTTCCTTTCAATCCATAGGCTTGGGCCAATTGGATTAGGTTAACCGGAAGGAGGGTGGTACCAAAAGGTTCCATTCCCATTGCCGCCATTTTCTGTTCTTCAAGTTCATAATTGCCTGTGTTGGCTACGATGACCTTAACCCCTAAGTTGTAACGGGTTAGCGTTCCTAGCTCTCCAGGGTTAAGCAATAAGCCTCCATCACCAACTACCGCCAGAACCTGCCGGTTAGGGAAGGCCAGTTTAGCTGCGATAGCCCCAGGTAGGCCTGAGCCGATCCCCCGCCAGTAAGCCGAGGTTAAGACTGTGTGCTGTTTGGCCCAGAACGACTTATCGAACCAGTAGGAGAAAGCTCCAATATCTAAACTAATAATGGCGTCTGCGGCGAGGTGGAGGCTGAGGGCCGACATCAGTTTAGAGGGATGGACCGGTTGGCTGGAAGTCTCGGCTTCTTGGGTGAGCTGGCGGCGTAGTTCCTCCCGGCTTACGCTGATTTGGGTTAACCATTCTTGGTTGGCTGCCTGCTCACCAAGTTTACGGTCTATCTCGTTAGCCAGGAAGGAGAGGTTTCCGGTGAGGGGAGCGGTAAGAGGCAGACTCCAGTCTAGGTCCATGGTCTTTGCGGTAATTTGGACAGTCGGCAGATTAGGTAGAAATGGCTTTTCGTAAGGGGCTGAACCGATAAGAATGATCCCGTCAGCCCTGTGAATCAGCGCGGGTAAATAGGTTTCGCCGATTCCACCTAAATTCAGCTGGTGATCTCCTGGGACTAATCCTTTAGCCTCCTGGGCGATTATTACACCGGCTCCTAATCTTTCAGCCAGAGTGAGCCATCTATCAACGGTAAAAACCGCCTCCTTACCTAGGATCAGTAGCGGTTTCTGGAAGGATCCAAGGGCCTGTATGGTCGCCTGAAGGTCGCCGGAGAGATTTTCTAGAGGATACCATTGTACCGCTGGTTGGTCTATCGAAACAGGTTTACCTATTAAATCTACGGGTATAGTCAGGTGGACAGCGGTGCGTTCTGTTAACGCTGTGCCTATCGCCTGGGGCAAAACTTCTGTCAGGGCAACAGGGTCTAGTACTTGTTTGGTCAGCCCCGTCAGAGGTTTAAAAAAAGTCTGCTGTTCAAAGTACTGACTAGTGGTGGTACCTATTTGCCCTACCTTGACCTGACCGGTAATGGCTAGAACCGGATCACCGTCAAAATAGGCATCGGCTACCCCTGAGACTAGCCCGACGGCGCCAGGCCCTGAAGTTGCTATGCAGACCCCTAAACTACCGGTAAGTCGAGCTTCGTAGGCCGCCATATAGCCAGCGCTCAGCTCATTGGTAGCTGCGATGAAGGAGACCTCCGGGTTTCTACGGATCGCATCGAGTAGAGGAAAAATCGCTGTTCCGGCAACCCCATAGATTCGTCTGACCCCTACCGCACAGAGCTGAGCTATAAGGTAGTCTGCCGCAGTACCTTGGATTTTTGGCATCTGTTTTCCCCCTCAGTAAAGAATACGACTAGAATCATTATGTACATAATTAA
>DHRX01000182.1:6763-8075 GCA_002408345.1 Firmicutes bacterium UBA5301
GAAACTGTTGGACCGTGATGACCTTGATGGGGTCGATATTATGGTCCCGATTGAACTGAATTTTGAGGTAGCAGAGGTGGCTGCCCAGAAGTTCGCTGGTACAAACCGGAAGATCTTATGTGAAAAGCCGCTAGCCCCCACCTGGGAACAGGCCAAGGCCTTTGTAGAATTGCCTAATAAGTACAATGTTGAGATCAATATAGCTGAAAATTACCGCTACAACGAGGAATATCAGATTATTAGAGACTTGGTCCAATCCAAGCGGATCGGCGAAACTTACTACTTCCTCCAAAACAGAGTGGACTGCTTCCTCTGTGATCTGACTGAAGGCTCTTTTCCATCTACCCGGTGGCGTCAACATCCGGAATTTGCCGGCGGTGCCATTTTAGATACAGGGGTCCATGATTTAGCCGGCTTACACCATATCTTTGGTGCTGTCCGGGAGGTTTTTGCTTATGGTAAGCCTCAAGAGTATGAGTTTTCGCCATATTCAGTGGTTACCGTAAATCTTCAGTTCGTTAGCGGGGTTGTCGGTTTATTTACCTTTTTTGTAGCCGGTAAAGAGATGCAGCGGCCCCTGACAGGGTTGAGGATATTCGGAGACAGAGGGATGATTTATCTGGAAGAGCGAGACTGCGGTACAGTTAATGTAGCCTATAACGATGGCTCCAGCAGTCAGATCCCATATAGGCCGCAGCGTGGCTACTATAACGAGCTACTGAATTTATATAACTCCTGGAGCGGGCAAGAAGAAGCTGCAGTTCCACCAGAGGTCGAGTTTGGCGATGCTCACCTGGTCTTTGCTATTTTAGAGTCGGTCAGAACCGGTCAACCGGTGCGGGTTGACTTAACTGCACCATCCTTAGAAAACGCAGGAATGAATAAATAATAAGCGAATTGTTTGTTGGTAGGGGTGAGGAAATGGCAGAAAAAGCCTTTGATTTTAAAAAGGAATATAAAGACCTGTACCTTCCTAAGGAAGAGCCGATGCTTATTGAAGTCCCACCGATGAACTTTATTATGGTCGATGGGAGCGGTGATCCCAATAATAATCAGGATTATCAACAGGCAATCGAGATTCTATATGCACTGTCTTATACCATCAAGATGAGCCATAAGAAGGGCAAAGAACCAAGCGGTTTCTTTGAATATGTGGTGCCGCCCCTCGAAGGACTGTGGTCGATTTCCGGTGGCGAGTTTTCGTTTACTAACCGGGAAAATTGGTTATGGACCGCCATGATTCGGCAACCGGAGTTTGTTAAACCGGATTTTGTTGAGTGGGCCATTAGTGAAGTAAGGGCCAAAAAGCCAG
>DHRX01000182.1:8281-14852 GCA_002408345.1 Firmicutes bacterium UBA5301
ACGATGAAAAAGATTGAGGACTTTATGGCTCAGCAGGGACTGAGGGATAGGTTAAGCAGTGGGGGGAAGCATCACGAAATATACCTTTCTGACCCCAGAAAGAGCAAGCCGGAGACAATGAAAACAGTGCTAAGGCACCCGGTAGCCCTAAAAAAAGATTCCGTGGAAAGAGCGATCTGAAGTGAATAATAATAGGACCTGGTATGTCCAGGGGATCCGTGATGGTATACCAATCTTTTTGGGATATCTTGCTGTTGCATTTACCTTAGGTATTGCCGCTAAAAATGCAGGATTAACTGCTTTTCAAGCTACCATAATGTCAATAACCAATCTTACTTCTGCCGGTGAATTTGCAGCACTTGGCCTAATTACTTCTGGAGCTACGTATATGGAAATGGCAATTACCCAGTTGGTTATTAATCTGAGATATTGTTTAATGTCCTTTGCATTAACCCAAAAGTTGGATTCAAAACTGCCACTTTTTCACCGGTTTTTAGTAGCCTATGGTGTGACAGACGAAATATTCGGTGTATCTGTAAGTGTAGAAGGAAAACTGAATCCGTTTTATACATACGGTCTCACCTCCATCGCAACAGTAGGATGGACACTGGGAACCTATCTAGGTGTGGTATCGGGAAATGTGCTTCCCGCCAGAATATTAAGTGCGCTGAGCGTTGCACTATATGGGATGTTTATAGCCGTTATCATTCCACCAGCCAAGGAGAATAAGATTTTAGCTGGATTGATTGCTGTAGCCATGGCGACAAGCTCATTATTTACTTATCTTCCCATTGTAAGAGAGATTTCCCCCGGCTTTCGGATAATTATTCTCACGGTTGTCATCGCAGGAATAGCTGCTTTTTTATTCCCGATAAAAGACGAAATTGCGCAGGAGAAGAGCTATGCAGCATAATGTTTATCTCTATATATTGGTAATGGCAGTAGTAACCTACTTGATTCGAGTATTGCCCCTTACTTTGCTGCGAAAACAAATTAGTAATACTACCATAAGGTCATTTTTGTATTATGTTCCCTATGTAACGCTGGCGGTTATGACTTTTCCGGCGATTTTGTCTGCAACTGCAAGCACCTGGTCTGCACTCATTGGCTTTGTAGTTGCAGTTGTACTGGCTTATCGCGGGGCCGGTTTGTTTAAGGTCTCGGTTGGTGCCTGTTTAATGGTATTTGTTTTAGAATTGTTCGTGTAACTTATCCCCAAACGGCTAGGGGTTCTTTAACTTGGCCGGACTGCCAAAGGATTAACCGACTTTGACACTCTACCATTGGCAAGCGTCTTCCTTTTTCAAGGATTTGTGTTAAGGCTTCTTTAGCCTGGAACGAAGAAACAAACGCTTCATCAACTAGAACGTCCAAAACCCATAAAGTGCCCTTAACAGTCACACCATTTTCTTCGGCTGCCTTTCGGAGAGCGGCATCGCCGGTTAACAGCGGGACTCCAAGGGTCTTAGCTGACGTTAATACGAAAACAGCACTAAGTAACCCACCTGCATCCAGATCCATCCAAATATTTGAATCAACTACACATCTATCTGGTAAATCCATCAGCCAGACCTCTGCACGCACGGCGAAAGCGAAAGATTATCAAGAGGTTTATTTAGCAGCTCAGTAGCTCGCCGATCAGATATTAACCCCTCGGCGATGCCCTTTAAAGCTAGCCGTTCCATGCGCGAGGGTATCTCCGGAGATATCTGCTTTCCAGGTTCACATACATCCAGTTTATTGGCTTTAAAGTAAGCAAACATTTTCCCCGCAGTTGAGTGAGAAATAATACTCAGATCCTCGGCACGGTGAACCCAACCCTGCATACTAAGACCATACTTATGCTTTAATAAAAACAGTTCTTGCAGATGAATCCGAGTACGCGCATGACCTAACTCTTCAATTACCGCTTCTTTTGGAACCAAAAAGGCTCCGGCAAAACGGTTTGCGGCTTTTTCCATGTCTAGAGGTCGAATTGGCTCGAGAACGATGTGGGCTAGTTCATGGCAAAGACTGAACCGTTGCCGGTCACCCGGGACATTATCTTTAATAGCCATTACGGGGATCCCATTAGCTATGTAGACACAGGCATCGAAATCAGTCACCCCTTCAACTAAGCCCACTTTGATACCCTTGCTTTCCAACAATTCAGTGAGACTATCTATAGGGTCAAGGCCTAAGGACCAACTAATCCGTAATTCTCCTGCAACACGCTCTGCATCCTCAATAGAAGCTATATGACGGTCAACATTTCCTGGTATTGCAAAAATGGGAAAGGGGTCTGGCATAACCAGATTTTCAATTTCAAAATAACGCTCAATCCAAGCCCGGACTTGGCTATTCACTGCATCTTTCTGCTTTTCGGTAAGCTTGCCCGACTGCCTATAATACTTGGCTTTCAATTTAATCTCCGATGTGCGGAAGAAGAAGTCTAGTTCTACACTGAGAGCTTTTGATAGTCGTAATAACACATCAGTTGATGGTAAATCCATATTGCGTTCATATTTTGATATGGCTTGGTGCGTTACGCCGACTTTTTGGGCAAGTTCCCGCTGAGTCATCTGAGCCAGGCTGCGACCTAGCTTAACACGATCTCCGATAGACATATTACCACCTCCTGGTTGCCAAATTTAGTATATCATATCTATTTGTCAACCGCAATTACATATAACCACCCAAGAAAATTTCACATTACAAGGGAAGTGCTAAATGCCAATCAGCTGATACTGGAGTCAAAAGCTAATGCTTGCAAAGGTTTTTTCTGGATTAAGGCAAATTAGCAGAATAAAGCTAATTTCTAAGTTCAGGGAGGATCTTTCATGAAACGCCTTGGTATTATCGTGCTGCTCGTTCTATTATTGATTCAGAGCCCGCTCACAGCTCTAGCTGCGGTGGGGGAGTCAGAGTTAGCCCTTAAGCAGGTTGCTCAGAGATACAAATCTAGTCGGATTCTTGGCAGTTGTATACTCATCGGGTCCGGTGGTTTGCTGGCATTTTCCGAACTAGAAGGTGCTGAGGATGCAGCCAAACTAACCGGAGGGGTGCTTGCGGGTGTCGGGTTTTTGACCTTATTAATTAAAGGCCCAGCAGAGCGAGAGTATTCGCAAGTCATAAAGGTACAGGATCCTATTCAGCGTGAGGCAATGGCGTACGAATCATTATCTTATCTGGCAGACAGAGCAAAACGCGGCCGGATTTCTAGTGGGATAGCCAACGGCGCACTCTCTATATACTACTTCATCAGTGACCCTCCGGAAACGTACAATTATACCGATGATAGTTACTATACGTACCTAGGTGTCTTGTTTGCTGGTACCAGTCTGTATTCCCTTTTATCCCCAAGTTATGAGGAGAAAGTTTTTAAAGGGGTCAAACAGGCTAAAGAGCGCCAATATGCGGTAGAAATCGCACCTATCGGGGACTCTGTCGGGGTTCACTTAACCTACAATTTTAAATAGTCATAGGGGAAAAGTTAAAATTCTGGACCGCTTAAACATGGCTCTTCTTGTCTTATGGAATAGAGTATATTTTACTTTTTATAACGGAGCAGAGTCCGACTATTGTATTTGCCGCAATTGATCCTAAGCAAGGCGTTAGTGGCGGCGTAATTTTTGGTTTGTGGCTTATATTGGGGAATCTTATAAATGCTCTCATGGAAGAGGGGTTGTTTAGGGGAATGTTCTTACCGTCATTCCTCACACGATATTCATTTTAGACTGCAGTTTCTGCTCATTTTATTGCCAATACCGTACAAAATATAGTTCATATTCAGTCAGCGACTGGTTTAGACGTTATGCTAACGCTTCGTGGAGTACTGGCTAGTATTTTGGGTTTGAGTAGTCTATTTATTATTAAGTGGAGTGTAGATAAATGTAAACTGCCTACTCTCCAAGCATGGAAAGGAATTCAGGTATGAGCAAGCATCAGCTAGAACATATCCTGCAGTGCCATCCTATTGCCAGAACAGATATTTCTAGGGGCTGTAATACCGATTTGTTTACTAGGGACGGCGCAAAAATTGTAGACTTCGAAGCTGGAACATGGGCTGCCGCTTTAGGTCATAGCCACCCACGGATTAACTCAATTATTATAGGTCAGATTGAAAAAATCATGCATACGCATTATAAGCTTACTAGTGATATGGCCGAGGACTTAGCCATTAATTTGGTTGAGCTGCTTAATTGGAAAGATGGCAAGGCAATCTTTTTGAGCTCTGGTAGTGAGGCTGTTGAGCTAGGGATGCGACTAGCCCGTTTGGTCTCACGTGGTGATAAAATGTTGACTTTTCAGTCATCCTACCTATCAGCATATCCTAGTACAAGCTTTCCTCGTCAAGAAAATGCATGGGTCCAAGTAGACCATCAGCAGTGCAATGGCTGTCGAAAGACTGAATGTTCTAGTTGCAGTGTTCTTAGTGAGCTTGATTTTGCTGGTATTGCCGCTTTTATATTTGAGCCTGGCAATTCAGGTGGCAGGGTTCTTTTGCAGCCTAATAAGCTAGTAAAGTTCCTAGCCAGAGAAGTGAAAAAGCAGGGAGGTTTAATTGTTGCTAACGAAGTGACAACTGGCTTGGGACGAACGGGAAAGTGGTTTGGTTATAATCACTATGACCTTGAACCAGACATTGTTACACTTGGTAAAGCTCTTGGGAACGGCTATCCAATTAGTGCTGTAGTAATAAAGAAGGCGGTTGCCAGCTCTGTGGAAAGTAGTAACTTCGTTTATGCTCAATCACATCAAAATGACCCCTTGGGGTGTGCAATCGCCAACGAAGTTATAGCAATTATTAAAGAAAAAAACTTAATTAAACGCACATCTGAAGTTGGAGCCTTTTTTCTCCGTCAATTAAACATGCTGCAACAGGAATGTCCAATAATAAAAGAGGTCAGGGGTAGGGGACTCATGATTGCCTTAGAGCTAACTATTAGCGATGTTACCGAGAACGTTTTTGAGAAAATGCTAGCAAAAGGGTATTTTATCGGAACAGCTCCAGCAGCTAATTTGTTACGATTTTATCCAGCCCTTACGGTTTCAAAAAAGGATATTCTTGGTGTCTGTAAGGCATTAAAAGAAGTCCTAGGGTCACATCGCGTTCTTACTGGGAAAACGTAAGTTGATTGAAGGTAGGCGGTTGAAAAAATCTCCATTATACGGCATAATATGAATATGAATACACATTCATATTTCTTTGCTTAGTTTTTGAAGTAAGGAGCGTCGTTGATGCCGAAAGCAACCTTTTTTAACCTCCCTGAAGCCAAAAGAGCCAGAGTAATTGATGCGGCCCTTGATGAATTTGCGGCTAACTCATATCACAAGGCCCGAGTTACCGCTATAGCCGAAAAGGCTGGTATAGCTATGGGCAGCTTTTATCAATATTTCACAGATAAAAAAGACCTTTTCAAATACATTGTCGATCTTACTGTAAATAAGAAGTTGGAATATATCAATCATGACATGATGGCCAACAAGGAGAAGTACGGTTTTTTCCAGCTGCTCCGGGAGATCTACTTAAGTGGAATCCGGTTTGCCCAAGAGAACCCCCGCCTTGTTGCCATTGGGAACGCGCTATTGACCGATAAAGAACTACAACAGGAGATCTGGGGCGAGTATCAAGATACCAGTTCTGCTTTTTTTCAACAACTACTAGAAGTAGGCTTAGCTAATGGCGAATTGGATCCCCAAATGGATAGCGCCTTAGTTGCTAAGTTTTTAACCAGTCTAACTTATTCACTTACCGATAGCATCTATAAGGATGGAGAGATCGATCTCGCTGATCTTGAAAGTGAAATGGTCACCATCGATAAGATGCTCTATTTTATTGAGAATGGTATTAAGAAAAGAGATTAACTAAGCTTATTAGAATGAGGAGGGGGAGGTTCTTATGGCTTTACTGGAGATGAGAGGTGTCACTAAGATCTATCAACAAGGTAAGATCCCGGTACCGGCGTTACGGGGTATAGACCTTACCGTTGAGCAGGGGGAATTTACTACTATTTTCGGCCCTTCCGGCTCAGGGAAAACCACCATGCTTAATATGATCGGTTGTCTCGATAAACCGACCAGCGGTACCATTATTTTTGATGGCAAAGACTTAGGGAAGTTAGACAAAAAAGGCCTGGCGCAGCTGAGAAGATACAATATCGGTTTTGTCTTTCAAAGCTATAACTTAATTCCCGTCCTGACCGCCTATGAGAATGTTGAGTTTGCCCTAAGGTTAGTTAATAGATACGATAAAAAGCAGTTAAAAGAAAGAGTACTGCAAATCTTAGCCGATGTCGGTTTAGCCGGGTTAGAAAATAGGCGCCCTAATGAACTCTCTGGTGGTCAGAAACAACGGGTGGCTATAGCTAGAGCTTTAGTCAAGGAGCCGAAGCTAGTGCTAGCCGACGAACCCTCAGCTAACCTCGACTCCAAAACCAGTGAAGAAGTCCTGGAAGTAATGGTCAAGATGAACCAAGAGCTGGGAACCACCTTTATTTTCTCTACCCATGACCCTCAGGTGATGGAGTATGCCCACCGAATGCTGGAAGTGCGGGATGGCCTAATCTCCGAAGATCAAAGGAGGGATCGG
>DHRX01000182.1:15078-15401 GCA_002408345.1 Firmicutes bacterium UBA5301
ATTTTTTATTACATTCTCTTAGATTCGATGATCGGCGGCATGACCCAGATGTCCTATCAGACCCTTATCGATTATGAGGCCGGCCATCTGCAACTGGTCAACCAAGCCTATTGGGTAGAAGAGGAAGAGTTACCTCTGGAGAATTTATTAGTTGTTGACGAACAGATTATCTCTGATATCGAGAAGTTAAAAGGGTACCGGGGAAGTTCACCGGAGCTTAATTTTCAAGCGCTACTGAATAACGGAATTAACGAATTACCGGTAATCGGCAAGGGCATTGACCCTGAGCGTTTTGACGACGTCTTCTTTCTAGAGGACCAGTA
>DHRX01000182.1:15565-16236 GCA_002408345.1 Firmicutes bacterium UBA5301
TACCAGGCGGTTATCGGCAAAAGACTGGCCGACCTTCTCCAACTCGAAGTTGGGGACTATATTACCCTGCTGGTCAAAGATAAGAATAAAACCTTTAACACAATTGATGTGGAGTTAGCCGGATTAGTACACACCGGTAACCCCAATGTTAATAATAACTTTGTTTATCTTCCCCTTGGCCTCGTCCAACAGGCTCTCAATGTCGATAATCAGGTGAGTAAGGTAATCATTAGATTAGAGAACGCCGGTCTGGCCAAACAAGCCGCTAGCGAATTAAGGGATAAGGTTAAGGGAATCGATAATCGTCTGCAGGTCTATTCTTGGGATGAATTAGAGGCTGTAGCTGTGGCCAGCGCCAAACAGGCCGGGGCCCAGCTTATGTTGGTTATTATCTTATTGATTGCTGCCATTGCTATCGTTAATACTGTGATTCTCGCCGCTTTAGAGCGGATGGAAGAGATCGGAATGATGAAAGCTATGGGTCTGCAAGTAAAAGAGATTGTCTATATCTTTGTCCTTGAATCCGCTGGAATTGGTATTCTAGGTGGCCTTATTGGTGTCATTTTAGGAGCTATCGGGGTCTGGCTCTTTAACATCTATGGCCTTGACTTTGATGCCTGGATGAGTGTAGATATGGCTTCTTTTGGTATCCCGGTTATCGGCAAAATGTA
>DHRX01000115.1:0-2535 GCA_002408345.1 Firmicutes bacterium UBA5301
GCAATGGATGGAATAGCCGTCCGGTCGGAAGATACTTTTGGTGCTTCTGAAGTTAGTCCGGTAATCTTATCTAAGGATAAGGCGGTGCTGGTAAATACCGGTCACCCGATGCCTTTAGGTAAGGATGCTGTGGTGATGATTGAAGATATTCATGAACATGCTGACGGCTATGAGATTATCCAATCAGTAGCCCCTTGGGAGAACGTCCGACCGGTTGGAGAAGATATTGTTGCCGGAGAACTGGTTGTCGCTCAGAATCATCGGATTACGCCGGCTGATGTAGGGGCGTTTTTAGCTTCTGGTATATTAGAGGTAGCTGTCAAGGCCCGGCCCCAGGTTGGTTTTATCCCTTCGGGTAGTGAAATTGTCGATATTACCAACCATCCCAATCCAGAAGAGCTGCAATCAGGGCAGATTGTCGAGTTTAACTCCCAGGTTATTAAAGGCTACATTTCTGAATGGGGCGGCGAAACCAGGGTTTATCCGGTGGTACCCGATGATTTAGAGGCGATTAAGGCGGCCTTACGGCAAGGGGTGGCTGAAAATGATATAGTGGTTATCAATGCCGGTTCATCAGCCGGTTCCCGGGATTATACCGCTGATGCTATCGAGGGGCTAGGAGAATTGTTGGCTCACGGGGCAGCGATTAAACCTGGAAAACCGGTACTACTTGGTATTATTGATTCTAAGCCGGTTATCGGCTTACCCGGCTATCCGGTCTCAGCGATTGTAGCGGCTAAACTTTTCTTACAAGCAGCTATCTCGACTTTACAGGGTTGGGTAGCCCCAGCCCATCCAGTGATTCAGGCCCAGCTGACTAAAAGGGTGATTTCATCTAGCGGGGCTGAAGAATTTGTTCGGGTTCGGTTAGGTCAGGTCGGGGAAAAGGTTCTGGCGACACCGATTTCTCGGGGGGCTGGTCTGATTATGTCTATGGTTGAGGCCGATGGTATGCTACGGGTTCCCCGGATGAGCCAAGGCTTTGGTATTGGCGCTCAAGTACCGGTAGAGCTCTACCGTACCCCAGCCGAAATCGCCCAAACTATTGTCTTAGCTGGTAGCCATGATTTGGTCTTAGATGAGCTTGATAACTTTCTCCGGGGAGAGGGCGGAGATGAACGACTTTCTGTAGCTCCTATCGGTAGTCTTGGTGGGATATTGACTTTGGCTAAAGGTGAATCTCACCTAGCCGGTTCCCACCTACTTGACCCGGAAACCGGTAAGTATAATTGGCCTTTTATCAGCAGATATCTTCAGGGTATTCCAGTTCGGGTCTTTAACCTAGTCTATCGGATGCAGGGCTTTATTGTTGCCCCCGGTAACCCTAAAGGGATTACATCATTTGCGGACTTAGTACGTCCTGATGTTGCCTTTGTAAATAGGCAAAGGGGAGCAGGGACCCGCATATTATTAGACGGAAGGTTAGAAGAATTAGGGTTAGATTCGGGCCAAATACAGGGTTATGAACGGGAGGAGTTTACCCATACCGGCGTGGCGGTAGCAGTTTCGGCCGGTGTAGCTGATGTAGGGTTAGGGATACAAGCAGCTGCTCTGGCGTTAGGCATGGATTTTATCCCGGTAGCCGAAGAACGTTACGACCTAATTATCCGGGAGGAGTTTGTCGATTCCCCGAAGGTGCAACGGGTTTTAGGTGCGCTAGCTAATACTGAGTTTCAGCGCCTGGTTGATAGTATGCCTGGCTATAGCGCCCGACAGATGGGAGAGGAATTACATGACTCTTAGTAAAGCAGAGTTAGTCAGCTATATTGATCATACATTGCTCAAACCAGATGTAACCCCTGAGCAGATTAAGAAATTATGTCAAGAGGCGGCAGAAAACAGCTTTAAAGCGGTCTGCATTAACCCAGGCTATGTTAGCTTGGCGGCAGAAATTCTTAAGGGGACCGGGGTAGCGGTGGCTACAGTTATCGGTTTTCCCTTAGGGGCAACGACTAGCCGAATTAAAGGGGCCGAGACGGCTGAAGCTGTAGAGAATGGGGCTGGCGAGCTAGATGTAGTTCTGAATATTGGGCGTTTAAAGGCCGGTGATAGCGGCTATGTTCTGGCGGATTTGCGCCAGGTGGTTCAAAGCGCCCAAGGTCGACAGGTAAAAGTAATCATCGAAACCGCTTTGCTGACAGATAACGAAAAAGTAAAGGCTTGCCAGTTAGCGGTAGAGGCCGGGGCCGCTTTTGTTAAGACTTCCACCGGCTTTGCTAAAGGCGGGGCTACTGTAACTGATGTGCAGTTGATGCGCCAAACTGTTGGTCCGAAGGTTGGGGTTAAGGCTTCCGGTGGTATTCGGGATCTAGCAGCCTTAAAAGCGATGGTTGCTGCCGGTGCCAATCGGATCGGGACCTCTTCAGCGGTAGCTATATTGGCTGAATTAGGGTAAGATGTATAAGCGGGTACCGCTGAGGATAAAATATCCAGTAAAGTCCAGTCTCTGTCACTGGACTTTTTTTCTGGAAAGTGGAATGAATTAAACTAGGTAGTTTTTACTAGATATTCTTAGATATGGAGAGATATGTTTGC
>DHRX01000115.1:2722-3057 GCA_002408345.1 Firmicutes bacterium UBA5301
CTGGTTTCTTATTATAGAAACTGTACGATTAGCACTCACCAGTGACGAGTGCTAATAACAAAAAAGTTTGCACGGCCGATTATTGAACAAAATTAAGGAGGTAAATGTATGCAGATCAAACCACTTTCGGACAGAATTGTTGTGCAAGTTCTGGAAGGTGAGGAGAAGACCAAAAGCGGTATTGTTCTACCGGATACAGCTAAGGAGAAGCCACAACAGGCTAAAGTGTTAGCTGTTGGCCCCGGTAAGTACGAGAACGGAACTTTGGTTCCTATGACCGTTAAAGTAGGAGATACCGTAGTTTTCGCCAAATACGCTGGTACTGAGATTAAGCT
>DHRX01000115.1:3255-10089 GCA_002408345.1 Firmicutes bacterium UBA5301
GAGACAGAAAGGAGTTTGTCTAAATGCCAAAGATTCTTAAGTACAGTGAAGAAGCACGCACATCCTTGGAAAGAGGAGCTGCTGCTTTAGCTGATGCGGTTCGTGTTACCTTAGGACCTAAAGGCCGTAACGTAGTTTTAGACAAGAAGTTTGGTTCCCCCACTATTACCAATGACGGGGTAACCATTGCCCGGGAAATCGAGTTAGAAGATCCTTTTGAGAATATGGGTGCCCAGTTAGTTAAAGAGGTGGCAACCAAAACCAATGATGTTGCTGGTGACGGAACTACTACCGCTACCGTCTTAGCCCACGCTATGGTGCGGGAGGGCTTGAAGAACGTAGCTGCTGGTGCCAACCCGATGATTCTGAAGAAAGGTATTTCTATGGCCGTTGATAATGCTGTAGAAGCCATTAAAGAAATTGCTAAACCGGTAGAAAGCAAAGATTCGATTGCTCAGGTTGCAGCGATTTCCGCTTCCGATGACGAAATCGGCCACCTCATCGCTGAGGCTATGGAAAAGGTCGGTAAAGACGGGGTTATTACCGTTGAGGAATCCCAGACTTTAGGTACCAACCTAGAAGTTGTAGAAGGTATGCAGTTTGACCGGGGCTACATTTCTCCCTACATGGTTACCGATGCCGATCGGATGGAAGCGGTTCTAGAAGATCCCTATATTCTGATTACTGACAAGAAAATTGGTGCGGTTACTGATCTGCTACCGGTCTTAGAGAAAGTTGTTCAGTCCGGTCGGCCGCTACTGATTATTGCTGAGGATGTAGAGGGTGAAGCTCTAGCGACCTTAGTCGTCAACAAGTTACGGGGCACCTTACATGCTGTCGCAGTTAAAGCCCCTGGCTTTGGCGACCGTCGTAAGGCGATGCTCGGTGATATCGCTACCCTTACTGGTGGGCAGGTTGTCAGCGAAGAGTTGGGTCTGAAGCTAGAAAACACCACCGTTGATATGTTGGGTCGGGCCCGTCAAGTACGGATTACCAAGGAAGAAACCACTGTTATTGATGGTTCTGGTGATTCTGCTGAGATTAAGAAACGGATTACAGCTATCCGTGCTCAGATCGAAGAGACTACCTCCGACTTCGATCGGGAGAAACTCCAAGAGCGTTTGGCCAAGCTTGCCGGTGGTGTAGCAGTTATTCAGGTTGGTGCTGCTACTGAAACCGAGATGAAAGAGAAGAAGCACCGGATCGAGGATGCTTTGGCAGCTACCCGGGCTGCGGTCGAGGAAGGTATCGTACCTGGCGGTGGTTCAGCGCTTATCTATGCGATGAAGAAGCTAGAGAACGTTAACGCTGAGGGCGATGTGAATACAGGTATTGATATCGTCCGCCGTTCTCTCTCAGAACCGCTACGTCAGATCGCTAAGAATGCTGGGCTTGAAGGAGCCATCATTGTTGAAAAGGTTAAAGAGATGGACAATGGCATGGGCTTCAACGCTATGACCGGTGAGTATGTCGATATGCTCAAAGCCGGTATCGTTGACCCGGCCAAAGTTACTCGTAGCGCTCTACAAAATGCAGCTTCCATTGCGGCAATGGTACTAACCACTGAGTGTTTAGTAATTGATGCACCAGAGGAAGAGCCAGCTGCTCCAGCCATGCCTCCAGGCGGCATGGGCATGATGTAAGGCTGATTAGTTAAATAATTAAAGTCTTGGGGAAGGTTGAGTAAAGGCCTTCCCCTTTTCTTTTCCCGTAATTTGTGATAATATCCGACATATATAAGCAGGAATGGAAAAGACTAAACTGGGAAGGGTGAACTTGGTGGATAATTTGCGTCTCGATATGGCTGAAATATTATTTGAAGAAGACCAAATTCAGGAACGGGTCCGGGAATTGGGTCAACAAATTACAGAGGATTACGCCGAGGGCAACCTTTTGGTTGTTGGCATCCTCAAAGGGGCTATTATCTTCTTGGCCGACCTTTTGCGTAGTATTGATTTAAAATGCCGGTTGGACTTCATGGCTGTATCTAGTTATGGTGATGCGGTACAATCTACAGGGGTAGTTCGGATTTTGAAGGATTTAGAACAGAGCGTTGAGGGTAAGGACATTTTGATTGTTGAGGATATTGTTGATTCTGGTCTGACCCTTAATTATTTGGTTCAAAACTTACAATCCCGTCGACCGACCTCTTTAAAAGTGGCTACGTTTTTAGATAAACCGGAACGGCGGAAAGTTGATGTTAAAGTGGATTACCTTGGTTTTACCATCCCTGACCGCTTTGTCGTTGGTTATGGGTTGGATTATGCTGAAAAATACCGTAATTTACCATACATTGGAGTCTTAAAACCGGAGTTGGTGAAATAATGCAGCCTCAAGAGACTATCTTAATTTTGGATTTAGGAACCCGCTATAATCAGTCAGTGGCCAGAAGGGTTCGGGCCTGTAACGTTTACTGCGAAATTGTTTCCCATAATATTAGCGCTGCTGAAGTAGAACGGCGGCAGCCCCGAGGGTTAATTCTCTGGGATCTTCCTAGCGACTCTCCACTGTTAACGTTAGGGCTACCGGTATTAAATATTAATCCGGAAGAGCATACCCCCGAATTAATCAGTAGTTTTCTCCGGGAAACTTGTGGGTGTACCGGCAACTGGACGATGCGCTCCTTTATTGCTGCTGCGGTCGAGGAGATTCGAGCTCAGGTCGGCAATCAAAAAGCGGTCTGTGCTTTAAGTGGTGGTATCGATTCTTCGGTGGCCGCCGCCTTAGTTCATCGGGCGATCGGTGACCAGTTAACCTGTGTTTTTGTGGACCATGGTTTAATGCGTAAAGGTGAACCTGAGCAAGTGGAGGAAACCTTCCGCAACCAATTTCAGATGAACTTAGTTCATATTCAGGCTGAAGATCGCTTCCTGGCTAAACTTAAAGGGGTAACTGACCCGGAGCAAAAACGGAAGTTAATTGGTTCTGAGTTTATTGCCATCTTTGAAGAAGAGGCGGCTAAACTTGGCGAAATAGACTTCCTTGTCCAAGGAACTACTTATCCTGATGTGATTGAAAGTGGCGTCGGGAAAGCTGAAGTTATTAAGTCTCACCATAATGTTGGTGGCTTACCAGAGGATATGAAGTTAAAACTTATCGAGCCGATCCGCTACCTCTTTAAAGATGAAGTACGGGTTCTGGCCCAGGAATTAGGTTTGCCTGATGAAATTGTCTGGCGGCAGCCCTTTCCAGGACCAGGGCTAGCGATACGGATTATCGGTGAGGTGACCAAAGACAAGTGTGATCTACTTCGAGAAGTAGATGCGATTATTGTTGATGAGATCAAGAAAGCCGGTCTCTATAAGGAAATTTGGCAATCATTTGCGATTTTGACTAACCAGAAGACTGTTGGAGTTAAAGGTGAGAGCCGTACCTATTCCCCGGTAGTTGCTCTAAGAGCGGTAACTAGTAGTGATGGAATGACCGCTGATTGGGCGCGTTTACCCTACCCGGTTTTAGAACAGATCTCCCAACGAGTCTTGGCTGTTTCTGATGTAAGCCGGTTAGTTTACGATATTTCTCCGAAACCGCCAGCTACTATTGAGTGGGAATAACTGTATTTAGCGGCAGGATTATTACTAAAAACAGAGAAGTACATATTGTTCTTATAAAAACTGGCAAAATTCGAGACTAAGTTTCGGGTTTTGCCAGAACCTTTTTATTGTGGGAGGTGTTTCCCGGGAACGTGGATAATTACGGCAGAAGTAATGCTGTTATTTTTAGTGCCCGGTAAGGGCGGGTGGGTTGTGAGGGATTAATATTAGGGAGGTACAAAGATGTTAGAGAAATGGTTTAAGTTGTCAGAAAACAAGACAACTGTCCGGACTGAACTACTAGCTGGCTTGACTACTTTTATGACCATGGCCTATATTATTTTTGTTAATCCGAGCATTGTATCGGCTACCGGTATGCCGGTAAACGCTGTGCTTATGGCTACTTGCTTTTCAGCAGCCTTAGCCTCTATTTTGATGGCTTTTTTAGCGAACTATCCTTTTGCTTTAGCTCCAGGTATGGGCCTCAACGCCTACTTTACCTATTCGGTTGTTCTAGGAATGGGGGTACCCTGGCAGACGGCTTTAGGTGCTGTTTTCATTTCTGGTGTCATCTTTTTACTACTAACTTTATCGAATATTCGTGAGATGATTATCGATGCCATTCCTACGGCGTTAAAATTAGCAATCAGCGCTGGTATCGGTTTGTTTATTGCTTTTATCGGTTTACAAAATGCCGGCATTATTGTGGACAACCCTGCTACCTTGGTAGGGCTCGGTGATTTGACCCAACCGGCAACAGCTTTAGCAGTCCTTGGCATCTTGATTACTACCGTCTTACTGGCTCGGAATGTTAGGGGTGCTATACTAATCGGTATTTTTGCTACCTCGATTGTCGGTTATTTTATCGGTGTTACCAAATTGCCTTCGGGAATAGTAGCTCTACCCCGGATGAGCGATTGGGCTCCGGTTTTAGGTGCTCTTGATATTAAAGGGGCTTTATCTTTGGGCTTCTTTAATATTATCTTTGCCTTCCTCTTTGTGGACTTGTTTGATACAGTAGGAACCTTAATCGGTGTTTCGGAAAGAGGTGGCTTCTTAAAGAACGGTAAATTGCCCCGAGCCAACCGGGCTTTATTGGCCGACTCACTAGGAACTATCGCCGGTTCCTTCTTTGGTACTCCAACTGTAACGACCTACGTCGAGAGCGCTAGCGGTGTCGCAGCCGGCGGACGGACCGGGTTAACTAGCTTAACTGTTGCCCTGCTATTCTTAGCGGCTTTGTTCTTTAGCCCAATTATCGGTGTAGTGCCGGCAGCAGCTACCGCACCAGCGTTAATTGTCGTTGGAGCGATGATGATTACCAGTGTTACGAAGATTAAGTGGGATGATTTTTCTGAGGCGATCCCGGCTTTTCTGGCTATTATCACTATGCCGTTGAGCTATAGTATTGCTACCGGTATTGCTGTTGGCTTTGCTCTTTATCCTTTTGTTAAACTCTTATCTGGACGGGGTAAAGAGGTTAACTGGCTCGTATGGGTACTTTCCTTACTCTTTATCGCGCGGTTTATCTGGTTGGCATAAGTTAGTGAAATTTAAATAAATGTCGTAAAAGCACCCGTTAAATAGCTTGTGTTTGAGCAGGTTATTTGGCGGGTGTTTGACTGATTTGGAGGGGCCAAGGAGTGAAAGCTGGCTGGGAACGCTCGAATGAATTGATCATACCAGACGTTAATACAGTTAGAAATAGCCTAAAACCATTTTTAAAAGAGCAACGTATCAACCAAATCCAGCCCTTAAGTGGCGGGTTAAATAATTCCAATATTAAGATTACCACCAATAATGGCGAAAGTTTTGTTCTTCGAATATATAGTAAAAATGACGAAAGCATGGATATTGAAAGAACGATACTAAATCTGCTCAAAGACAAAGTTCCAGTACCCCAGGTTCTCTACTTTGATTCCTCTTGCGCTGCGTTTAACTACCCCTTTTTGATATTAAGTTGGGTTCACGGGGTTCAACTTTCTGAAGTTATCGCTAGGAGGAACAAAGAGGAAATATCAAGTGTGGCTGGTGCCGTAGGAGCATCTTTAGCCCAAATCCATAAATTTAAATTTCCTGATTCAGGTTTCTTTGACGATAAGTTAAATATAAAAGAACATGTTAAACTCAATGCAGAGAAGTTCTTAAAGTATACAAAAGAAAGTCTTGTAAACGGATATACTGGCAAACATTTAGGGTTCCAAATATGCGCTAAAGTTTTGCGGTTTTCTCAAGAACATGCTTATCTGATTGATAATCTTGGAGAACAAAACTCCTTAGTCCACAGTGATTTTAACCCCTTAAATATCTTAGTAAAAGAAAAAACTAGTGGTATAAGTATATCCGCTATATTAGATTGGGAATATGCTTTTAGTGGTTCACCTTTAATGGATATTGGCAATATGTTGCGATATGAAAATTTAACTGGTCTCGTACTGTTACATCCATTTATTTCAGGTTACCAGGATAATGGAGGGTGCTTACCTGATAAGTGGTTACAGAAAGCTAAGTTATTAGACCTTATCGCCTTAGGCCAGTTATTAAATAAGAAAGAGTGCGGTGCAGTCAGAGTAAGAGATATAAAGAGACTAATTTTAAATATGCTGGCAGAATGGGACCTCTATGCAACCGTCGACCGCCTTTAGGAGAGGGTATCAGGAGCAAAAGAGTCTTTGTCGGCATCTAACTTTTCGAGTAAATGATTTTGGTCTTCATGTTTAACCAGAATAAATAAGGTGTCCCCACCCTGGATTGCTGTGCCCCCCCGGGGTGCAATGATTGAGTTATTGCGGACAATAGCGGTAATTAAACTATTGGCTGGGAAAGCCAGTTTCCCTAATTTACTACCGACTAGGTAAGAGTCTTCTCGAATTTCATACTCGAGTAGAGCGTAATCGGTCTTTTCAGTAGCGATTAGTTCCAGATAGTAAGATTTGGTCTGGCGCTCGCCGATTAATAACCCTAATTTATTAGCTACCCAATAGAGGGAAGAACCTTGGATCAGGGTGGATAATAGGACAACGAAGAAGACGGTATTAAAGATGAAATGGCCTACTTCCAAGCCCGCCACCGTTGGATAGGTGGCTAAAACGATGGGTACAGCCCCTTTAACCCCGCCCCAGCAGAGGAAGAGTTTCTCCTTAAGAGTAAAATCCCAGAAGACCGTGGAGAGAAAAACAGTCAGCGGCCGGGCGATGAACATCAGTAGTAGAGCAATAACTACCCCCTCTTTCCAGGAGTAAATTAACTGGGAGGGGAAGACTAACAACCCAAGCATTAGGAAGAGCACAACGTGGACAAA
>DHRX01000118.1 GCA_002408345.1 Firmicutes bacterium UBA5301
AAAAGAAAATAGATCGCTGCTAATCCCGAAAAAAAGGCGGTTACTAAGCCAGCAAAGATCGGTACTACCGATAAACTAGATGCTGCTGACCCAAGATCTATTAGCTCCAAGAATGCCGCCCCAAGAATTACTGGTAGACTCATCAAAAATGAAAACTCAGCAGCAGACTCTCTATTCACATTGCGTAACAAAGCCGTTGCAATTGTTGAGCCAGATCGTGAAATCCCTGGGACAATGGCTACCGCTTGCCCCAATCCAATAATCAGAGCATCTTGATAGCTTATCTGCTCCAACTTCTTGGCATCCTTGCCCTGCCGTGAGTAAGTTTCGGCCAACCACAAAATTGTACCGGTAACTAATAACGCAAAACCAACCGCTACGACCTGGGAAAAAAGGCTTTCTAAAAAATCTTGAAAGGCAAGGCCAAATACGGCTGCAGGTATTGATGCTACTATTAATAATGCTAATAAACGGAAATTACGAGCAATCGCCAAAAGCTGATCGCGAAAGTAGTAAGCTACAGCTAAAGCAGTACCTAAATGAACCGCAATATCAAAAGTTACCCCGGTCCGGATAACCCCTAAAAAATTCTGAACAATTACTAGATGGCCAGAACTACTAACCGGTAAAAATTCAGTTAGTCCCTGAAGAAGTCCTAGAATAATAGCTTGCCATATCTCCATCATTTATCACTCCTACGTCTCAAGTAAGTTCGCAATCCGCTCTAAGACTCCTGCCAATATTGGACAAAATGGCAATAATGCTAATGCAGTAACCAAATTGAAAATAGTGTGGGCATTGGCCAGTTGTCGTCCAGGATAGGGACTACTCCACTGAGCTAGAGCAGATAGTAAACCGGCAAAAGGAATAATCATCAACACACTAATAATATTGAAAAACAAATTAGCTAACGCAGCCGATTTTGCCGCTTTATTGCCACCAAACCCTGCTAATAAAGTAGTCACTGCTGTGCCAATGTTACTACCTAACATCGCATAAAACGCCGCTTGAAAGGTAATTAGCCCGTTGTTTAACAACGAGATAGTTGCCGCAATTATCAAAGAACTGCTTTGGACTAAACCGGTAGATACTAACCCTGACCAAAACCCTTCCCACGGCCCATTCCGTGCCCAATCGAGTAAGCTTTGAGTCACAGGGAAACTAACAACCCCAGTTTTCAAGGCATACTGTAACAATTCAAATCCACTAAAAAGAAGTCCTAAACCACAAAGAGCCATACCTGTATATAGTAGTTGCTGACGTCTAACCTTACTGGCTAAAGCGCTTAGTAATATCAGCAAACCTAACCCCAAAAACCAGGGGATACTAGCCTGCAAAGAAATGCTAATTAGCTGCCCGGTAATAGTCGTACCAACGTTAGCACCTAAAGTTAAAGCTAAAGCCTCAGCTACATTAATTAACCCGATCTCCGCTAAACAAACTCCTATTATGGTCACAGCGCTACTACTCTGAACTAGGGCTGTAAAAAGGATAGATAAAAGAAAGATAAGCCAGCGCCTATGCGCTGCTGGAACAGCTACTAATCGACGCTGCAAATCTTGTTGAAAAAGCCCATTCATTCCTGTAGAAATAGCCCGTAGCCCTAAGAAAAAAACGAATATTCCACCGACTAAACTAAGGAGAGTAACTAAAGTTACCACCTCCCTAGAGCTAGCTACTCTTTCTAGAGATATGAAAAATAAGCGGTGATAATGTCTCGCTCAGTAAAAAGAGTTACTAGGGCAGGTTTAGTCGGAGAACTGAACCAGGCTGTAATTCCTCACGTAAGTAAACCGCCGGGTTTGAACTATACACTCGTTGGACAACAAATCCGACCCCTTCCTCAGTCGGTTGAACCAATACCGAGAGCAGTATCCCTTGGTAAATAATTTCCTTAGTTACGGGGTAATCTTCTTCGGTATCCTCGAATACGATTTCTTCTGGCACGATTGTATATAACACGTTTACCAGCACCTCTTTTTTGTAATTTTTCTTCGGCTTCAATCATTTCCCATAAGGCCTGCATAGCATCGGAAACTCCGCCGATCTGGTCGATAAGACCTTCTTGCACCGCCTCTTGCCCAACTAAAACTGTGCCGATATCCCGCATCAATGCCCCGGTACGAAACATTAATTCCCGTAGCCGGTTTTCAGTAATCTGTGAGTTCTTAACAATAAAATGGACAATTCGATCCTGCATCTTCTCTAGGTACTCGTAAGTTTGGGGTACCGAAACAACTAAGCCTGATAAACGCACCGGATGAATAGTCATTGTTGCCGACTCAGCAATGAATGAACGACACGCTGCTACCGCTATCGGTATACCGATAGAATGGCCACCACCTAAAACCAAAGATACCGTTGGTTTAGAGATACTCCGAATCATCTCAGCCAAGGCTAAGCCTGCCTCGATATCTCCACCAACGGTATTTAAAAGAAATAGAACCCCTTTAATCTTTGGACTTTGTTCAATAGCAGCTAATTGAGGAATTATATGTTCATACTTGGTGGTTTTGTTTTTAGGTGACATCACCAAGTGCCCTTCAATTTGACCAATAATAGTTACAGTATGGATAACTGGTTCCGGTGAAGGACTAACCGGCATCTGTCCCATCTGTTTAATACTTTGTAAAACAACCTGTTCCTGATCGGTTCTGTCTTCCTGAGCCTGTTCCTGATCTGCTTCAAGTAAATAGCGGGTTTTATCCATACCCTAACCTCCATACCAATAATCACCATCTAGTATGGAGCATTTACTCAAGAATGATTCTGTTAATCTTAAAGATTAAACTTCCATAATAATAGGCATAATCATAGGACGCCGTTTTGTACGTTCCCAGAGAAAAGAGTCCAGGGTTTCTTTAATCCGTCTTTTTAAAACAGACCATTCTTTTAACTCATCAACCTCACAAAGATCCAGAGCCTTTTTCACCTTTTCTCTGGCTTCCTCTAATAAGGCCTCTGATTCCCGAACATAAACAAATCCGCGAGAGATAATGTCTGGTCCAGCAACAATCCGGCCGGTCTGTTTTTCCGTGGTTACTACCACAATTAAAATCCCATCTTGAGAAAGAACTCTCCGGTCTCGAAGAACAACATTACCGACATCGCCAACCCCTAAACCATCTACTAAAACCTGTCCTGCCTGAACTTTGTTGACGGCTCGAGCAGAATCACGATCGATTTCTAAAATATCGCCATTCTGCAAAACAAAAATATTTTCCTGGGGAATTCCCACCTGTTCTGCTAGTTCAGCGTGTTTATATAAGTGTCGTCCTTCACCATGAACCGGCATAAAGTACTTAGGCCGAACCAAGTTTAACATCATCTTTAACTCTTCCTGGCTAGCGTGTCCGGAAACATGCATCCCTGATCCGGATTCATAAATTACTTTAGCTCCTAGCTCAAAAAGATGATTAACTGTCCGAGCAACTAGTTTTTCGTTCCCGGGAATAGGTATGGCCGAAATAACTACGGTATCTCCTGGCATTATACTAATTTTACGGTGGTCATTGTTAGCCATACGGCTCAAGGCAGACATCGGCTCACCTTGACTACCGGTAGAGATAACTACCACTTTCTCAGCTGGGAATTTATCGACCTTGTCCACATCAATAGTAATATCTTCGGGAACTCGGAGGTAGCCAAGCTCACGAGCAACATTAAAGACATTAACCATACTCCGACCAACTACAGCAATTTTGCGATTGTATTTATAAGCCATGTCTACAATTTGCTGTACTCTATGAATATTAGTTGCAAAAGTAGCTACAATGATCCTCTGCTCTGCTTCTCGAAAAGTATCGTCTAAGGATTTACCAACCTCTCGTTCAGACAAGGTATAACCTGGCCTGTCCGCATTAGTGCTATCACTAAAAAGTAGTAATACACCTTTATCTCCATACTCAGCAAACTTATGGAATTGAGTAACCTCTCCGTCAATTGGAGTTTGGTCAAACTTAAAATCTCCCGTGTGAATTAAATAGCCAAGGGGGGTTTCAATAGCTATTGCTAAAGCATCTGCTATAGAGTGGTTAACCCGAATAAAATCTAGTTTAAAACAACCAGCCTGAACCCCATGGCCTGGAGCGACCACCCGAAAATCAACCTCTAAAGAAGGGGCAAGCTCTGCTAATTTGCCTTTTACTAATCCTAAAGCTAGTTTGGGACCATAAACCGGAACAGATACTTCCTTAAGCAAATAAGGCAGAGCACCGACGTGATCCTCATGACCATGAGTCAGAAATATACCCCGCAACCGACCTTTATTCTCCAAAATGTAACTGTAATCTGGTATAACTATGTCAATACCTAATAACTCTTCATCCGGAAAAGCCAACCCCGCATCAATTAAAATAAGATCTTGATCCCATTCTAATACCGTCATGTTTTTTCCGATTTCCCCAAGACCTCCTAGGGGAATAACTTTAAGTTTTTTTTCTTTCTTAGCCAAAAAATAAACCTCCTATATTAGTCCTAAACTCTTTAATTCATTTTTTACTGGTGCCAATTCACTTTCAGAAGCTTCGCAAAGGGGTAGTCGAAAACCACCAACATTAAAACCCAAGAGATTTAAAGCTATCTTCACTGGTATCGGATTCGTTCGTACAAATAAGGCTTTAAAGAGAGGCCACAAACGCAAATGGATCTCCCGTGCTCGTTGGACTTCCCCATTATTAAAAGCCACGCACATCTCTTTGATTTCCGTACCAACAAGATGGGAAGCGACACTGATAACTCCGTTCCCCCCCAAGGCCAGAATAGGCAAAGTCAGATGGTCTTCACCGCTGTAAATTAGAAATGAAGCAGCCAGTTCCTTACGAATTTTCGAAACCTGATCCAAGTTTCCGCTGGCTTCTTTTACTGCTACTACATTACTCACTTCCCGAGCCAAGCGAATAATAGTCTCAGCCTCCACATTAACGCCAGAACGACTAGGAACGTTGTAAATAATTACCGGCAATTTTGTACTTTCAGCCACCGCTTTAAAATGCCGATATAACCCTTCCTGCGTTGGTTTATTATAGTAAGGGGCTACCAACATTACCCCATCAACACCGGTTTTTTCTGCTGCAGTAGTTAACCTAATACTGGTTTCTGTAGAGTTGGAACCGGTTCCAGCAATAACTGCAGCCTTCCCACCTACCGCTTCAGTAACCACAGAAAAAAGCTTGAGTTTCTCCTCTTCAGAAAGGGTTGGTGACTCTCCCGTAGTTCCTGAAACAACCAAACCATCGCTACCATTTTCAACCAACTTTACTGCCAATGAAGCCGCAGCTTCGTAATTAACTTTCCCATCCTCCTTAAAAGGAGTAATCATAGCCGTTAATAGGGTCCCAAAATCTTCCATTAGTAATACCTCCCGTTGCCAGCTGATTAAAATTCAATTTCCGCCAGGCCAAATTCGGTATGTAAAGCGCTAATCGCCCTTTCTAGTTGGTCTATCCGAACCAAGCAGGAAATATTAGCGTGGGAATCTGCTGACTGGTAAATTTCCACCCCTGCATTACTCAATGCCTGCACTATCTTAGCCATTACCCCTGGAACGCCTCGCATCCCAGCGCCAACTGCTGAAACCTTAGCGAACCCACCCCGTGACTCCGGTGTATATTTTAACTGGCGCAAAATCTGATCGGCGGTTTCCAAATCTCTTTCTGCTACCGTAAAAACTACAAAGTCCGGAAAAACATTAATTAAATCAACACTTATCCTTTGTTGGGCTAAACCGCTAAAAATTGCTATATGCTGACGGCCTGCAGGGATATTAGGACGTAACTCCACGCGAACTTGAGCTACCCCACTGATATGAGCTATCCCGGTAACCAGCTGGTCACCAGATACCTCTACACCATTATTAGGCCCTCCGGTAATTAAAGTGCCCTCTGAATCACTCTCAAGACCTTTAACCCAGATTTCAATCCCCGCTGCCATAGCAATTTCTACAGCACGAGGATGGATAACTTTGGCACCAAGATGAGCTAGCTCTGCTACTTCGTGGTAAGTTACTTGCTTAATCACTTTAGCATCTTGGACTAGACGAGGATCTGCTGTCATTAGCCCTGAAACATCAGTAAATATCTCCACCCGACTAGCTCGAAGAGCTGCCCCAATAGCAACTGCCGAAGTATCACTACCACCCCTGCCCAGAGTAGTAATTTCACCATCCTCCGTTTTCCCTTGAAAACCGGTAACAACCGCTACGTTTCCTTCTGCTAAAATAGCTTTTATTCGATCAGGTACTACACGAAGGATATGAGCACACCCGTAATTGTCATTAGTAATTATACCGGCCTGAGCACCGGTCAAAGCTACCGCTTGTATGCCTTTTTTTTCCAACGAACTAACAAATAAAGTGGCCGCAATAATTTCGCCACAAGACATCAGCAAGTCAGCCTCACGACTTGGAACCGCTTCTGTTGCCAACATACCCAGAAGAGTATCGGTAGCATAAGGATCCCCTTTTCTTCCCATAGCTGAAACTACTACGACTACCTGTAAACCTTGGGCTACTGCACCAGAAACAACAAGCGCAGCTTGCCGCCGTGATTCTGGAGTAGCTAAAGATGTACCGCCAAATTTCTGTATTATTATCTCCACAACCTAGAAAACCTCACTTATCTTCTAGATTTTAACCAGGCCTCTCCGGTGGAGTTCTTCAGCTATTTGAACTGCATTTAAAGCAGCGCCTTTCCGGATTTGATCGCCAACTACCCATAAATTTATACCGGTTGCTGATGAGTTGTCTTCCCGGATTCTTCCAACAAAAACATCATCACATCCGCTAAGCTCTATAGGCATCGGATATAATTGTTGACTTGGATCATCTAAAACTGAGACCCCAGCGGCCTGGCTTAAAATTTCCTGCACCTTGGCAGCAGAAAGTTTCTGCTCTAATTCAATATTAGCCGCAATAGAGTGGCAACGTAAAACCGGAACCCGTACTGTAGTAGCTGTAATTCTTAATTCCGGCAAATGTAAGAGCTTTTGGGTTTCTCTAATCATCTTCCACTCTTCTTTGGTGTAGCCAGCATCTTCAAATAAATCAATTTGGGGAATTAAATTAAAGGCAATAGGATAATGTTTAGGGGCTGAACTGACAGGCAAAACTTTAGCTGTAACTTCCTTACCAGCAGCGTAATCTTTAACCTGATCTTCTAGTTCATGTATAGCTTTAATACCTGCACCGGAGACCGCCTGGTAAGTTGAAAGAACTACTCTCTTCAGACCTGCGGCATGGTGTAGTGGTGCTAGTACCAAATCAATAATTATCGTTGAACAGTTAGGGTTGGCAATAATCCCTTTATGAGACCCTAAATCATCAGCATTAACCTCGGGGATTACCAAGGGAACCTCTGGATCTAACCGAAAGAAGCTAGTATTATCAATTACTACTGCGCCTCTCTCCACCGCAGTTGAAGCTAACGCCTGACTAACCGAACCCCCAGCGCTGAAAAAGGCGATCTGTACACCATCAAAAGCCTCTGGCCTAGCCTCTTGGACTTGCAATATTTTCCCCTGATACTCAACTTCTAAACCTGCGGACCGGGCTGAAGCCAAAAGACGAAGTTCACTAATTGGAAACTGCCGTTCTTGTAATATGGCCAGTAACTCTTCCCCTACAACCCCTGTTGCTCCGACAACTGCTACTGAATATCCCATTGACATCCCCTTTCCTATTCTCGACCTTCTAATATCCAATAATTACCGGCTGTATTTGTTTGCCTGCTAAAGCCATAACTACAGTTTCCGGAATAAGCTCCATCTGAGCCACTAAGGAAGCTTGCTTTTCCTCAGGAGCATCCTGGCCAAAAGGTACCATATAAATACCTTTAGTATTCAGCAATAAGCCAATATTCTTAGCATTAGCTGCCAGGCCATCATTAGTAGAAACCGCAAGCACTACCGGACGAGCATTTCTTAAATGGGCCTTTACAGCTAAGGGCACTGTTCCATCAGAGATGCCGTTAGCCAACTTAGCAATTGTATTACCAGTACATGGTGCTACAACCAGAATATCTAAAATTTTTTTAGGACCGAGCGGCTCTACCTCAATCTGTTGAGCCAAAGGCAACTTCCCAGTTAGCTCCCGTAGCTGCTCTATCCAGTCAGTTGCAGTTCCAAATCTAGTATCAGTACCCGCGACTTCCCGTGAAACGATAGGGATTATTTCTGCTCCTAAGGCTGATAACCTTTCAATTTGAGGGAAAACTCGTTCAAAAGTACAAAATGACCCGGTTAGAGCAAAACCGACCTTTAATCCAGCTAATTTCATTCCGACTACCTCCCGCTACCTATGTTTAAAGCTTCGGTAATTTTGTCCGGAACGATCTTAGCCAGAATCTGCCCCGCAGTCAAAGGCGCATATTTTCCTGGTAGCCCTTGGGCCAGAATAGCCTGGATTCCTAAAGCTTTAGCCGCCGCGAAATCAACACCACCAGGTCCAGAAGCGATGTCCACTATAACCACATGGGAGTGGAGTGTTTCCATTACTTCTGTTGTTAAAACCAAACTAGGAACGGTATTAAAAATAAAGTCAGCTGGAACTAAAGTCTCCTTGAGGTTGGTAAAGGGAATAGCAGTCAAACCCATTTCTACCGCCATCGCCCTTTTCGCCGGATTCCGTTCTACCACGTGTACCCTTGCACCAATTCCCTGGAGCATTCTTGCTATAGCTCGGCCACAACGTCCAAATCCTAGGATAAAAGCGTTGCTACCATGTAGCGTAATTATCGATGATTCAATGGCAACAACCAGAGCACCTTCTGCAGTTGGAATTGAATTGAGGATAGCAAACTCGTCATCTTCCGTCAATTCCAAAAGTTTAAAACCGAGCTCATCACAGAGCTCGCCTAAATAGGGGTTGCCTTTACCGACAATCACTATAGCACCTGGTACTAATTGAACCAACAATTCTTTAGTTATAATAATAGCGTTCTCGTCTGATATCTCTTTAATTCGGCCATCAGAATGTACCCCGCTGACCGGTAAGATTAAAGCTATAGCATCACAAACCGCTTCCTCCGGTAAACAGGTCGGGACTCGTAACTGCCCCACAGGGCTCAGTCCAGAAACAGATACAGTAAACCCTGCTGCTATTAAAGCCTTGGCCAGCTCAACCTCGCGCATACCTCCACCAAGAAAAGCGATCTTCTTTGCGGTCGAACTAGGCATAATAATCCACCACCAATCATTCCTCGTCTTTTCACAGCATTATATGCCTTAAGACGTATGGTGGTGTGCAATAAGCTGGTCTAACCCATAGACTAGACCTGGTAAATGTCGTACCTCCCTAATACCAAGCATAACTCCGGGCATAAAAGACTCTCGGTTAAGAGAATCGTGACGGATTGTCAAGGTTTGCCCAGCCCCACCAAAGATAACCTCTTGATGAGCAACTAACCCGGTTAACCGAACGCTATGAATACGGATACCACCTAAGTCACCACCACGAACACCCTGCACTGATTCGGCGCCGCTGGCCCCTTTATTGAGGCCCTCACGTGATTCTAAAATCATTTCTGCAGTCTTAATAGCCGTTCCTGATGGTGCATCGACTTTATTAGGGTGGTGCATTTCAATAATTTCTACGTCCTGGAAGAAGCGAGAAGCCACCTGAGCAAACTGCATCATTAGAATGGCCCCAATCGCAAAATTAGGAGCTATCAAAGCACCAATTTTTTTGCGTTGACAAATTTCTGCTAGATCAGCTAGTTCTGCCTGACTTAACCCGGTTGTGCCAACAACAGGAGAAACTCCAGCATTAAGCACAGTTTGAATCCGGCCAAATAACCCCTCTGGTCTAGTGAAATCCACCACAACATCTGGTTCGCATTCGGTTAAAGCTTGTTGTAAATCCCGTTCAATCTTAATATTGTTCTGCGCCCCCAAGGCAATTTGGCCAATATCTGCACCATAATGAGAGGGATCAACAGCACCAACCAAATCCAAATCCGGTTGTATAGCTAGGGTACGAACTACTTCGCTCCCCATCTTCCCAGTTGCTCCAACTACAAGTACTTTTATCTTACTACCCATGGGGTACTATCCCCTCCAGCTTTCGATGGTTATATTTTCAAACATACCATTCTCTTTGTCAAGTCGCATTCCTCTTTAACCCTATCCCTACAGAATATAGGAAAAGAGGGGTTTATTGCTCTAAACCCCTCTCAGACGCGAACTTATCCTGTTAAATCTTAATGAGTCTCTACGTCATCTGCTCCATAATCCCGCATAATTTGAGCGGCTCGATCAACTTCTTGATCATCAGCGTTTAAAGCTACTAAAACATCGCCTTCTCTAACTCGATCTTCATAATACTGCCCCCTATCCTCAGGCACGCCTAAGTCAAGAAGACCTCCGGCAATTCCGCCAACTACTGCACCAGATAGGCCAGCAGCAATAGGACCAGCCGCAATAATAGGACCAATCCCTGGGATAGCTAAGGCTCCAACCCCTGCCAACAAACCAGCAATCCCACCAAGAGCACCACCAGTGGTAGTTCCACTAGTTAAATCTTGACCCATGCTTAGCACTCCACGACCATCATCCTGACCGAATTCGCTTTCACTGTCTAAAGCTACTAAGGAAATTTCTTGCTCATCAAAGCCATCGTCCTTAAGAGCGCCTATAGCCTGTTCCGCATCATCTGCGCTTGAAAAAGAACCAATTACTGTCGGCATAAAGAGCATCCTCCTTTACGGGAATATTCACTTGCAATTCCTACTCTTCCCTGGAGACACTCTGTTATGCAAGTTTAAGCATAGTTAGATTTTACCTTGCTCTTGCAAAGCGGTTACTTTGTCTCTTACTTTTAAGTATTCGGAAATAAGGGTATCTAATTTAGAGCCGATCGCTACAGCATCACTTTCTGCCAGCGCTATGGGTTTGAGAGAGGCCGCCTGTCCCCCGAAATCCTGTTTGACAGCGATAATCTCGCTTTTTAACCTAGACAAGCGCTCCTCTAAATCCCCCATACTCTCTACCCTCACCCGCACATTTCTTACTACGGTTAATATAGCATATTGTACCTTTTATATCAAGATGACGTCCCGGTATGTCCAAACCCCCCTGAGCCCCGTTGGGTACTAGTTAATGCAGATACTAAAACCAATTTTGCCTGCGTAACTTGGGTGAAAATAATTTGTGCTACCCTATCTCCCCGAGAAACAATAAAATCCTGATTTCCCAAATTAATAAGAATAATTCCAATCGGTCCACGATAATCAGCATCAATTGTGCCTGGTGTGTTCAGACATGTTATGCCGTAACGTAAGGCTAGTCCACTTCGAGGGCGGATCTGTCCTTCAAAGCCCGGAGGAATAGCTAAACTCAAACCTGTTGGAACCAATTGCCACTGACCCGGCTTTATGGTAACAGGCTCAGTTACTGCTGCCTTAAGGTCAAGCCCGCTGGCGCCGGTACTCATGTATTGGGGCAAACCCAAATCCTGACAATCAGGTTCTAAACGCACCTCTACTTCAATTTGCACTTTTAGACCCCTCCTTTAGGAAGAACCATTGCAGTAGAATATTCTTGAGTTAATATTTCTTTAGCGATTTCAACTACTGCATCTGCAGTAATATTATCAATAAGCTCTATTAGCTCGTTAGGTGACTTAACTTTTTCCCCAAATAATTCAGATTTCCCTAGTCGTCCCATACGACTGGCTGTGTTCTCCAAGTTTAACACTAAAGAAGCCTTGATCTGTTCTTTAGCCCGGTTCAATTCGTCTATAGCTAAATTGTTATCCAGAATATCACTAAACTGCTCTTGCACAATAGTAATTACTTCAGGAATATTTTCTCGGCTCGTACCTGCGTAGACCCCGAAAACTCCGGTATCGTGGTAGGCAGCATGATAAGTATAGGTCGTATAAACTAGCCCCCGTTCCTCCCGTAATTCTTGGAACAAACGAGAACTCATTCCACCACCTAAAATATTATCTAAAATTAACAAAGCATATTTACGGTCATCAATTCTGGAGATTCCTTTAACTCCAAGGCAAATATGGGCTTGTTCAATTTCTTTAATTCGTTCTAACCGATTCGAGTGGTAGAAAGGTAACTCTTGTACCACTTGTTTACCCTGTCCGGTCCACTCGCCAAAATATTTACTAATCTCTTCGACTACTCGTTCATGATTGATATTTCCAACTACCGCCACAACTAGATTATCTGGGGTATAACGCTGGTTACGATATTCCAGAAGGCTTTCTCTGGTAAATGCAGTTAACGTCTCCTGACTACCTAGGATTGGGCGGCCTAAAGGATGCTGATCAAAAACGGCCTGACTAATTAAATCATGAACTAATTCATCAGGCGAGTCTTCATACATTTTGATTTCTTCTAAAACTACGCCTTTCTCTCGCTCCAACATCTCTGGTTGATATTGGGAGTAGAGTAGCATATCCGCCAGTAATTCAACACCCTTAGAAAAATGTTGATCTAACAATTTTGCAAAATAGCAGGTATATTCCTTACTAGTATAGGCGTTGACCTGACCGCCAATAGTATCGAAAGCAACGGCAATTTCTTTAGCTGAGCGGGTCGACGTACCTTTAAAGGTCATATGTTCGATTAAATGTGATAAACCTGATTGCTCTGAGGCTTCATGCCGAGAACCAGCTCTAAACCAAAAACCTACTGAAACCGAGCGAACGTGGTTTAGTTCTTCAGTAATAATGCGCACTCCATTGTTTAATACTGTACGCTGATAATGCATATTCTACCTCTCTTTCCTGTCACCCTTCGTTCGATTATACCAGATTAACCCTTAGTTGCAATATCGTGCTGATAAAGTTAAAACCGTGATGCATAGACGAATATTGCTTAAAGGCTCTCTTCCTCAAAACTCGAATACGTTAGGTATCTTTACTTATAGCTTTGCCGACTAATATAGATATTAGTAAAATGCTGCAAAGGAGCCCATACATGGTTCGCAACTCTCTAGTAATTTCACTATTGGCCATTATTCTAAACTTCGTTGGTATCTTCGGGTTTATTGGAGGAGACCGAACCAAGAATCCGTCCGCTTCAGGTCTGGAAGATGTTGGTTCCAGTAACCAAATTAACGCCGTTACACTACCTACTGGCGGCAAAGTACAAACTGGAGACTATGTTCAGATCTCTGGTAATATCGTTAATTTAAGGAGTGGTCCTGGCACTAATTACCCTATATTAGGCCAAGCTACTAACGGGCAAATAGCCACCTTAGAAGGTGGTAGCCAAGGATGGGTTAAACTCCGCTTCCAAGATAACCTAACCGGTTGGAGCGCGGACTGGTTAGTTAAACCGGCCCGAACAACAACAGCTCAAATACCGCGTCATGTACCTTCTGGGACCCAGGTTCTGGGCTATTATGCTACTAGCGCTCCTGGGGATACCTCGGCTTGGAATTCCTTAAATACTGCTAAAAACCAACTTACTGGGGTCGTACCCTTTCTCTTTACTGTCGACGGTTATGGTAATATTTCTGGCGAGAACGACTGGAAGGTAATTAACCAGGCCAAACAAGCCGGACAGACTACTTTAGCTCTGGTCCATAACATTGCCGGTGACTGGTTTGACTCCGGGGTTGCCCATAATTTACTTTCCCGCCAAGTGAATAGAACCAGAGCCGTCAATAACATCGTAAAAATCATCCACGACTATGGTTATAATGGGGTCAATATTGACTTTGAATCAATTGCTCCTGCTGATAGGCCTTATTTAACTACTTTTGTCCGAGAACTATCTTGGGCTCTCCGTCCCAAAGGATATTTATTAACCCTTTCTATCCCGGCTAAAACTGGGGATGACCCAACCAATAAATGGTCAGGAGCCTATGATTATAAAGCAATTGGGGAGTATGCAGACTGGGTAATGCTTATGGCTTACGATGAAAACTACCGTACCGGTTCTCCTGGTCCTGTAGCTTCCATCGGTTGGGTCGAAAAAGTAGTCAAATATGCAACTTCGGTAATCCCTAGAGAAAAGATTATCCTAGGCATTCCAGGTTATGGCTATGACTGGCCGACCAATGGTAAACCCGGTCGTTCAGTAAGCTATACCCAAGCGATGGCGATTGCCAAAGCCAATCAGATCACCCCAAAATGGCATACTGTCCATAAAGTACCCTACTTTTCCTATGTTAATAATGGTTTAGTGCGTCAAGTCTGGTTCGAATCTAGCTGGAGCCTAGAACATAAACTTAAACTAGTCAAAGATTATGGGCTCAAAGGAGTAGCTTTGTGGCGACTAGGCTTAGAAGACCAGCGAACCTGGTCGGTAATCCAAAATCACCTTTTTTAAACGGCTAGGTTAAGGGGCAATAATTTGCGATACGGTTAATA
>DHRX01000109.1:0-1692 GCA_002408345.1 Firmicutes bacterium UBA5301
CGCTTATTATCTCGTTCCTCTGGTGTTAAGGAAGATCCCATTATCTTTTGTAGAACAGCCGAACGGGTAATTACCATCAATTCCTTCATGATCACTGAATCCAAACTCTTAATTAGACCTAAGTCAATACCTAATTTGACCTTGGAAAGTAACGTCATCGCCTCGTTCGAATCAAGTTTACGGGCATAAGTCAAAAGACCAAGAGCACGGTATACATGGTCTTCAATTTCCCCCTCCCGACCTTCCAATAACGCTTGTCTTGCTTTGCGTTCCTCCTCAATAATTTGCTCCGCTACAGCCTGGAGATGGCTAATAATCTCGCTTTCCGAACTACCTAAAGTAATCTGGTTAGAGATCTGGAAAATATCCCCGGCCGAAGCCGAACCTTCCCCGTAAAGCCCGCGGATTACTAGTCCCAGCTTGGAACAGACCGTAGACACCCGGTCAATCTGGCCTAGAGCTACCAACGCAGGTAAATGTAGCATAACAGAGACCCTTAATCCGGTACCAACATTAGTCGGACACGAAGTTAGATATCCATATTTAGGAGAAAATGCAATCGGTATAAGTTCTTCCAACTCATCATCAAGCTGATTGGCTAATTCATAGGTATCTTTAAGGCTCAACCCTGCTTTAATAACTTGGATCCGCAAATGATCCTCTTCATTAATCATAATACTGATATCTTCATCGGGATTCACTACTACCCCTTTGGTTTGGGGATTCTCTGCATGTTCGGGACTGATGAGGTGTTTCTCAACAAGCTCCTGACGACTAAGGCTATCAACCTCAGCTAATCGAATCAGTGTTAAATCCCGCTTCAATTTTGGTAGAGTTTCTTCCACTAACGTAAGAACTTGTTCCATTTCTTGCACAGAAGCAACCGCTGTAAATTTAGTATCCAACAAGTTCCGGGCCAAGCGTACTCGACTAGATAAGACCGTATCACCTTCTGCACCCGTCTCTCTAATCCATAAACTAAGGTGATTGCGAAAGAGTTTTTCCAAATCCATTATTCTTGGCCCTCCTCCTCCGAAGACTGGAGACGATCACGTAGTTTAGCCGCATCTTCATAACGTTCCTCTTGAACAGCCTTCTGGAGTTGCGCTCGCAGGTTTTGCTGTTCTTGGGCTCGCCGGGAGATCGCACCGCTAACCACAGGAATTTTCCCTTTATGCTCTAAGCCGCCTTGAACCCGACGGATTAACGGCACCAGTTGTTCTTCAAAAGCCTGATAACACTGAGCACATCCTAGCCTTCCTAATTTACAAAATTGATTATACGTTAAACCACAATTGCTACAAACTTTTTCCTCCCGGGCCGGAATTGTCTGTTGCCAGCTCTGGTTAAGCAAACTGGAAAAAAAATTTTGGAATGAAAGTCCCAATTGTGGCCCTAAACCAAAAGCTCCAAGTTCAGTAGCGCACTGTTTACAAACGTGTGCCTCACTTTTAACCCCGTTAATAACTTGGGTAAAAGTAACCTGTGCTTGTTGCTGCCCACATCGTTCACAAAGCATCGCCAATCACCCCCTGCTATTGAGTAAAACGAACAAAATACTCCGCAAAATTAGCGACCGCAATACCTCGCCAAAAGGTGGAGATAGCGGCTCTGTCTCTTCTTGAAGGACTTGGTCGATTAACACTAGCTCTCGTCGCGAGATCAAACCGCTCTCAACAAGTCGTTCCAGTC
>DHRX01000109.1:1782-7384 GCA_002408345.1 Firmicutes bacterium UBA5301
ATCAAACGGCTCTCAACAAGTCGTTCCAGAATAACCGCTGCCCTTCGGGCCGAAATCGGTTTAGTCAGCTCTGAAGCAAATAATTTTTGTAAATCAGGTTCACCCGATTTCTCCAAGCGGATAATACGAATAAACCCGCCACCGCCCCGCCGGCTTTCAATAATAAAGCCGTGGTCTCCAGAAAAGCGGGTCTCCAATACATAATTTATTTGCGAGGGGGCACATTGAAATTTTTCGGCCAGCTCTTTACGAGTAAATTCAGCAATACCATGGCTATTCTGGCCTAATAAATTATTTATATATTGCTGAATTAGGTCACTGAGACTTTGCATCGGTGTTCCCCTCCGCTTACATTCCTGACCTTAGTTTTACCTTCTGACCTTATTATAACAAATTGTGCTCTTAATGCAAGACTTTTACCTAGTATTTCAATTTAATCTTTCCTTAATGACTTGGGCTACTATGATCCCGCTAGCCGAAGCCTGAACTAATCCTCGTGTCACCCCTGCTCCATCACCAATAGCAAAAAGATTACGTACTCCCGTCTCTAATTCTTTAGTCAGATTTAACCGTGAAGAATAAAATTTAACCTCTACCCCGTACAGTAAAGTATGTCGAGAATAAACCCCCGGAGCCAGATTGTCTAAAGCTTGTAGCATTTCCAACAAACCTACTAAATGACGGTAAGGAAAGACTAGACTCAGATCCCCAGGGGTTGCATCTGTTAGCGTCGGACGAACTAAACATTTCTTAAGTCGATCTGTAGTAGTACGATGTCCGTCAACCAAATCTCCTAAACGTTGAACAATAACCCCTCCACCAAGAAGGTTGGCCAAACCGGCAACATAACGCCCATAGGTAATCGGTTCTTTAAATGGTTCAGTAAAACTCTTGCTTACTAGAAGGGCAAAGTTTGTATTCTCAGTACGTTTTTCCGCATGGCTATGGCCGTTTACGGTGATTAAGTCGTCATTATTTTCAGTTACGACTTCACCATACGGGCACATACAAAAAGTCCTAACTTTGTCGTCAAAACTGGCCGAGTGGTAAATTAATTTTGCCTCCCAAACTACCCGAGTGATCTCTTCCATTACTACTGCCGGAAGTTCAACCCGCACCCCAATATCTACCGGATTTACAGCCAATTTTAGCTTTAGTTCCTCGGCTTCTTGAGCTAACCATTCTGACCCCGCTCGTCCCGGTGCAACTATAACGTAATCAGCTTCAATAATTTTACCATCAGCTATTTCGATACCCAAAACTTGTTGATCTTTAACAATGATTTTAGTTACCTCTGTATTTAAAGCAATATCAACCTTATCTTGTAGATAAGAAAACATATCCTTCAGAATATCTAATGTTCGTCCGGTACCTAAATGTCGTACTTGAGCAGTAATTAAACGCAATTCAGCCAGGGTTGCTTTCCGAGCTAACTCGGCAATCTGCTCCTGGTCAGTCCCGTGCAGTTCTTGGGGAGCACCAAATTCCAAGTACAATTGGTCAACCTGTTTAATTAACCGTTCTAACTGTTGACGACCGATATACTCTTCCAAATTACCACCGACATCAGCCGATAAGGTTAACTTCCCATCACTAAGAGCCCCAGCACCCCCCCATCCTGATACCACTCGACAAGGCTCACACCGAATACAGGAAATGTTTTGATTTTTAGATGGACAGAAGCGGCCCTTAATACCTGCTCCCTTTTCTATCAAGAGAACCTTAAGGCCAGAATCTTTTACCAACTGTAAAGCCGCAAAAATTCCAGCTGGTCCCGCACCTACTATAACAACATCATAACGTTGCTGTATGTTAACCATAAACTCTTACCTCCTGATATCAGTATTATGCCTTTTGGCAGGATGAACTAGCAGTCGGGTTGAAAGTAACCTTTATGGAGATTACTGAATATAAAACTGTCAAAACATCCACAAGCAGAGAACTAAAAATCCAAAAGTCCCTCTTTATTGGCCACGTCCAACAAACACCCACTGTCGAAGCAGCCCAAGCATTCATTGCTCAAATCCGGGCTGAGCACATACAAGCTACCCACAATTGTTATGCCTATGTCATCGGCTGGGGAAATAGACAACTAGTTCACTTTCACGATCACGGCGAACCCTCTGGCACCGCTGGAAAACCTATACTTGGAGCAATCCAACGTTTGGAGCTTACCCATACTACTGTAGTTGTAACTAGATATTTTGGTGGTCGTAAACTAGGGGTGCGGGGATTGATTGAAGCTTATGGTTCTACGGCTACACTAGCCTTAGAATCTGCAGGGATACAGGTTGTACCTATTACTAAAAAATATAATTTAACAGTAGAATACCCTAATTTCGGTACTGTACAGCACCTTATCAACGAGGCCGGCGCTATTATTGAAAACGAAAATTATGGTAAATTGGTTTCATTAACGGTTGCTATTCCCATAGTCAACGCTGACCAGATTATTCATCAGCTAACTGAACGTTTCCTTATTCAAAAAATAGAAGAGGCCCCTTGAAGGGGCCTGTCTTGATCTAAGAGCATAATTTAATAATTTCCGGAGCTATTTCATCTAAAGGAACAATAGCATCGGCATAGCCAGCCTCTACTATAGCCCGTGGCATCCCATAAATAACGCACGTCTGCTCAGACTGAGCTAGGACAGTGCCCCCGTTTTCTTTGATGCTTTTTGCACCGCGTCTCCCGTCACTACCCATTCCAGTTAGTACTGCTGCAACTACATCTGGCCCATAATGCTCAGCCAGGGAATCAAAAAGTATATCTACCGCCGGACGAAGGGTACCAATAGGGGGGTCCTGATTGAGCAGTATTGACCCTGTCTTTGATACCACCATATGATAGTCTCCCGGAGCAATATAAACCGTCCCTGGTTTAAGTAGATCGCCATCTTCAGCCTCTTTGACCTCTACTGCAGAAGAGCTATTAAGACGTTCTGCTAGGGTCCTAGTAAAGAGCGGTGGCATGTGTTGGACAACTAGAATACTACACGGAAAATCGGCTGGAAATTTAGAACATACCTCTTTCAATGCCCTAGGGCCACCGGTAGAACTACCTATAGCTACAATTTTTTTACTGGTAGGTTGGGCCAGTCTTTCCCTGGGTTGAACGGCTTTGACCTTAGGCGTTTTGCGGGGCTTTTTTCCTACTACCAACTTAGCTCGGTAGGCCAAAAGCAACTTTTGAATAAGTTCGTTCTTCCACTCTTGTTGAATGGTAGCCCAATTAGTCGGTTTAAGCAGAAAGTCTACCGCCCCTTCTTCAAGGGCACGGATAGTCACATAAGCTCCTTCCACCGCCACACTACTTAGGATCAATACCGGCAAAGGGTTTGTGGCCATTAACTCGTGCAAAGCCTCTATACCATCCATAACCGGCATATTAACATCCATCGTAACTACATCTGGTTTTAATTCGGCGACCTTTTCCAAGGCTTCCCGGCCGTTTCTAGCTGTCCCAACGACCAGACAACGCTCATCAGAAGCAATAATCTCCGAAATAATCCGCCGGAAAAAGGCTGAGTCGTCAACTACTAGTACTTTGATTTGTCTAAATTCCACTTGTTTTCTCCTATTTATTCGCCTGCAGCAATAAGGCTAGGGACTCTAGGCTCTCGAGCCATCTGTTTCTGCATATTAGCAACTTCCAAGACATCTAAAATCAACGAAACAGTTCCATCTCCTAAGATAGCCGCTCCAGCAAATCCTTGTACGTTCTTTATTAAATTATCTAAGGACTTAATTACAATTTCCTGTTGTCCAATGAGGTCATCGACAAGTAAGCCAACCCGACGTCCAGCCGCCTTAATGACCACCATAATTCGATTATCACCGTCTCGTTGAGCTGGGATAGGTACCTGGAACAACTGGGAAAGATCAATACTAGGGATTACCTGTCCCCGATAGAGAATGTAGGTTTGTCCCTGGACTGTTTTAAAATCATTATCTTCAATTTTAATAATTTCTTCGATATTCTCTAAAGGTACAGCATAAACCTCATCTTGCCCAACTCGGACCAACAGAGCCTGGATAATAGCTAATGTTAACGGCAGTTTAATTACAAAAACAGACCCCTGCCCGAATGCACTTTCTAATTCAACAGTACCATTTAAAGCACCAATTTTCGATGCGACTACATCCAAGCCAACACCACGACCTGAAACATCTGTTACCCTATCTGCAGTACTAAATCCTGACCTAAAAAGAAGCTTCGATGATTCCTCATCATTAAGGCTATTGGCTTCTTCTTCGGTTATCATACCTTTGGCCACTGCTTTATTCCGAATCTTAGCAAAATTAATTCCGGCACCATCATCAGAGAGTTCTACTACTACTTGATTTCCTTCGTGGCGGGCCATTAGCTTAACCGTACCAGCCCGGGGTTTACCAGCCCGAACTCGTTCTTCAGGCGACTCGATTCCATGATCAGCCGCATTACGCAACAGATGCACTAAGGGATCACCGATTTCATCAACAACACTACGATCCAGCTCAGTATCGGCCCCCTCTATCTCTAAGTTTATCTCTTTATTTAACTCCCGCGCCAAATCTCTAACCATACGGGGGAATCGATTAAATACCTGACCAATAGGGACCATCCGTGCCTTCATAACTAAACTCTGCAAATCTGTTGTAATCTGGGCTAACTCACCAATCGTCTCATTGAAAACACCGGTTTGAGACTGAACCCCAATTTGAGCTAATCGTGCCCTATTAATAACTAGCTCAGCTACTAAGTTCATCAATCCGTCTAACTTCTCAATATCTACACGGACCGTCTGCCGAATCTTATTCTTATGGCCTGAATCAGTGTGATGGAGCTCTGTATCCACTTGTTTGCCTGATTTCGCACCGGCCTTAGCTTTTTCGGCGGCAGTTTCAGTTTGAGGCGGCAGCGATAAAAGTTCAATTTCCACCTTACTAATTTCGGAAACATGTTGTAAGATAGCTTGAATTTCATCTTGATTTAAATAAGAAAGATAAATTAAATCAAATTGTAAATCAAAACGTTCTTCCTCCAAATCCGGAATTGGTGGAACTGACTTAACTATTTGACCCCGCTCTTCTAAGTTACGAATAACTAAATAAGCCCGGGCCGACTTAAGTATGCAATTTTCGTCTAATGCCACCCTAATCCGGAGCGGATTGAGCCCTTTTTCCACCTCTTCTTGAACCTCAGCCCATTCCTGCTGACTCAAAGGTATCTGCTCCAACTGTTCTTTGCTTTCTACCTCTGGAGAGGGCGCTACAGTAACGGTCTCTGTAGCTGCTGCAACCGGTGCCTTCCCTGCTAAGTGATTTTGCAAATCAGCAATTAGTGCACCAACTTCGGGATAATGTTCATCGCCGCTACTTACTGCGGTGAGGAATTCTTCCAGTGTATCTAAACACTTAAACAAAGTATCCATCGATTCAGGAGTAACTCGAATCTCCTGGTGCCTAATCTTATCTAAGATGTTTTCCATGGCATGGGTCAGTTCTGCAATAGCTTCAAAACCCATTGTAGCAGACATACCTTTAAGGGTATGAGCAGCCCGGAAAACCTGTTCAATAAAAGAATCATTTTCCGGTTCTTTCTCCAAAGCTAGTAGTCCTTG
>DHRX01000013.1:0-1527 GCA_002408345.1 Firmicutes bacterium UBA5301
TTCTTTCCCTTTACCGAACCGAGTGCAGAGGTTGACGTCTCTTGTATTGTTTGTAACGGTGAAGGCTGTCGCTTGTGTTCTCAAACCGGTTGGTTAGAGGTCTTAGGTGCGGGTTCGGTCCATCCGAAGGTTCTAGCTATATCAGGCTATGATCCTGAAGAGTTTTCTGGCTTTGCTTTTGGTATGGGGTTAGAGCGAATTGCTTTATTGAAATATGGTATAGACGATATTCGGTACTTTTACGAAAACAACTGGAGTTTTCTAAAACAGTTTAAAGCTCAGTAATATTGGTTCCAAGAAAAACAGGAGGTTCTAAACCATGCGTGTATCCTTAGAGTGGTTAAAAAGATATGTAGATATAAATATTTCCCCGGAAGATTTAGCGGAAAAACTAACTATGGTTGGGTTGGAAGTCGATAGCTTAGAGTATATCGGTGATGATATTCAAAAAGTTATTGTTGGGGTTATTAAAGAACTAGCTCCCCATCCTACAGCTAGTAAGCTATGGGTTACTACTGTGCAGGTAGGCCCAGAAGAGAAGGTAATTTTAGTTAGCGGGGCACCAAACCTTGCGATTGGAGCTAAAGTACCGGTGGCTCTAGTTGGAGCTACTTTGCCCGGTGGGGTGGAAATTACCGAGGTTGATTTTCGTGGGGTTGCTTCCGCTGGTATGCTTTGCTCAGAAGCAGAGTTAGGTTTAGCTGCTCACTCTGACGGCATTATGCTTTTGGCTGAAGACGCACCGGTGGGCGTAGATATCGTTGATTACCTTGGGCTAAAAGATGTAGTTTTGGAGATTGAATTAACAGCCAATCGGCCAGACTGTTACTCAATGTTAGGTGTGGCCCGGGAAGTAGCGGCCATTTTAGGCCAGGAAGTACGCTATCCAGAAATAGCTTACTCCGAAGCAGAGGAAAAAACCGTTGATTTTGTTGATGTTCAGGTGGAGGCGCCTAACCTTTGTCCTCGCTACATGGCCAAAGTATTGACAGGTGTCAAGGTGGGTCCTTCCCCCTTGTGGCTAAAAACATACCTGGCTCATGCCGGAATGCGGTCAATTAATAATGTTGTGGATATTACTAACTTTGTTTTATTAGAGCAGAATCAACCGCTCCATGCCTTTGATTACGCTACTTTGCAAGGACGGAAACTGGTAATTAGAAAAGCTCAGGAGGGTGAAGAGTTAGTTACTCTTGATGAGGTTCAGCGTTCTTTAAGTTCGGATACGTTGGTTATTGCTGATGCTAATCGTTCAGTTTGTATTGCTGGAGTAATGGGTGGAATCAACAGTGAAGTTACAGAAACAACAACTACTGTAGTCTTAGAGAGCGCGTGGTTTGATCAGGTTAGTATTAGGCGGACCGGCCGGAACCTAGGTTTACGTTCTGAAGCCTCTGCCCGGTTTGAGCGTGGTTTGAACCCAGAAGGTGTTCCGGTAGCGCTCCAGCGAGCAGCCCAACTGATGGTAGATCTCTGTGGTGCTAAAGCGTTAAAGGGGGAGATCGATCTATACCCCAACCCTGTTGC
>DHRX01000013.1:1899-6871 GCA_002408345.1 Firmicutes bacterium UBA5301
TTACTAACACCACGCCAAAAAAGGGTAGAGAGGCTGCGGTCTGTTTTGGTAGGGGCAGGGTTAACTGAAGTTATTACTTATAGTTTAACCAACGAAGATGCCTACCACCGTTTAGGGCTTGCTCACCTGCTAACGGATAAAGTGGATTTAGCTGCACCTTTGAGCGAAGAATATAAATTTATGCGTCGTAGCATGTTACCTTCACTGCTCGAAGTTTTAAACTATAACTATAAACGGGGCAATCGAGAATTAGCAATCTTCGAATTGGGAAGAATATACCAGGCTAATAAAGCAGGGGATTTACCGATTCAAGAGCAAGTCTTGGGGCTAGCTTTACTGGGTAATACAGATTTACCATCTTGGTATGATAAAGGACGCCCTTATGACTTTTTTGACTTGAAAGGGGTTGCTGAATTAGTTTTTGAGGCGCTAAACCTTACCGAAGTAATTTATGAACCAGCTGGGGAAGAGGAGTTATTTCATCCTGGTCGTAGTGCGAAAGTATTTTGGCAGGGTCGGTTGATAGGACATTTTGGTGAACTCCATCCCCAAAAGGTAGCTGATTTAGATTTTACAGTACCGGTGTTATTAGGTGAAATTAATATAGAGCAGCTAATTGGCGCCCAGCAACCAAGCTTAACCTTGCGGCGACTGCAGAAATTCCCGGCATCTCGTAAGGATTTAGCTGTAGTCTTACCCCAGGAAATTTCGGCAGCTGAGGTTACCGCTGTTATTACTAAATTAGCTGAAGATTATTTAGAAGATCTGCGGTTATTTGACCAGTATACCGGTGTTCAGGTTGGTAACGGTAAAAAGAGCTTGGCTTTTAGTATGTTATTACGGCATCCAGAGAGAACTTTGAACGATATTGAGATAGCAGAGATTTTAGACCGGGTTGCCCAAGGGCTCCAGGTTCAATTTGGAGCTGAACTTCGTAAGTAGCAGGAATTCACCTTTCGGGGACTAACCAATACATGAGGAGGTTAGCCTGATGGGCCGGATTGAAGTGGAGTTGCTGGGAAAAAAGTGTTACCTAAAAGCCCCAGATGGGACCGGTGGTATACTGGCAGCGGTTGACGAAGTTCAGCGGCGTGGAGAAGAAGTTATGCGTCGTTCTCCTGCTCTACTTAGTAGAGAGGATATCTTTCTAATTGTTGCCTTGAACTTAGCCAGAGAATTACAGCAATCAGCCCGGGATGAAAGTAGGTAACCTTGATGAGTTGGTTAGATCTTATTTTAGTAATAATATTAGCATTTTTTGTTCTAAGTGGTTTAAGAAGGGGATTAGTTCGAGAAATAATTGATATTAGTGCGGTATTAGCCACCTTAGTTTTAGCCGGAAACTATGGCCAATATGTTGGAGCTAAGGTGGCGACGGCTTTAGGTTGGGATACCAACTTAGCTTCATTAGTAGGTTTTATCTGTATAGCCATTGGTGTAGCCTTGGTAGCTTCTGCAATTGTTCTGATCTGGAGCCACCTAGGAAATGTTCCGCCGCTCTCGATTATTGATCGGCTTGGTGGCGGCTTAATAGGGTTAGCCAAAGCTAGCTTATTGATCCTGGCTTTCTTGGTTATTTTGACTTCATTACCTATGGAAAGCTCTACAGCCCTACTTTCACAATCGCCTATGGCCTTATCGTTTATGCGGGTTTTACCTGTAGTTTACGAGGTTTTGGGTCCTATCTGGCCGGAACACTGGCCCAAGTTATACGTTAATCCTGAGGGTTGGTGGTTAGAGGGGTATCAGGAACAGATTCATGTTTAGGTTACTCTCGGAGAGGTATAGATGAAGAATTACGAAATTGCTTGGATTTTACTAGAGTACGCAGATCTATTGGACCTGACCGGGGAGAATCCGTTTAAAGCCCGTGCTTACCGAAGAGCCGCCCGTCAATTGGAGCAGCTTTCTCAACCGGTAACCGAACTAAACCGGCAAGGAAGGCTAACCGAAATCAACGGGGTGGGTTCAACTATTTCTAACCAAATAGCCGAGTTATTAGCTACGGGGTCAATTGCAGCTATGGAGAGCCTCAAAAAACAGGTTCCTTCCGGTCTGTTTACAGTTCTAACTGTCCCTGGGGTGGGTCCGATAAGGGCCCATCTTTTTTATCAAGAGCTGGGCATAACGTCCCTTGCTGAACTAGAAGAGGCTGCTCGAAAAAGGCAGTTACGGAAGTTAAAGGGGATTGGCAATAAAGTTGAAGCTACTATTTTGGACGGAATCCGGAGGTTAACTGATCCTCAGTTTAGTCAACGGCTGCCGTTAGCTCTAGCTGACGAATATGCGGATCTTTTAATTAGCCGATTAAACTTAACACCGGAAGTAGTTGAGGTTGCAGTTGCTGGTAGCTTGCGTCGTAGGGTTGAAACCGTTGGTGACTTAGATCTATTGGTAGCAACCCAAGCACCAGAAGATGTCGGCGCTTTTTTCCGGTCATTTCCTGAGTTCACTAAGATATTAACGGCTGGATTAACTAAGATTAGCGCTTACCACCGTGGTGGTTTTCAAGTTGACCTCCAGATGGTGTTGCCAAATCAGTTTCCGGCGGCTTTAGCCCATTTTACCGGATCTAAGGAGCATAATATTCGTTTACGCCAGTTAGCAAAGGCTAAAAATTATCGACTAAATGAATATGGTTTCCAAAACTTAAAGGCAGAGGGATCAGATTTTCTGCCAACATCGGAAGCAGAACTCTTTAATTTTATCGAGTTGCCCTTTATTGAACCGGAACTAAGAGAAGACCGGGGTGAAATTGAAGCGGCCCAAGCTGGAGAATTACCTCAGTTAATAACAGTTACAGATATTCAAGGTGATTTACATATCCACTCGCGCTGGAGTGATGGTTTGGCGACTATTGAGGAGATTGCTCGAGCTGCTGCTGCTCGGGGTTATAGTTACATTGCCATCTGTGATCATTCCCAAAGCTTATCGATTGCTAAGGGCTTAACTTTCCAGCGACTCCAAGCCCAACGCCAGGAGATTGCTAATTTAAATCAGCATGGTGATTTAGGTATCTTTATACTGAGTGGAATCGAAGTTGATATTCTCAATGACCAGCTAGATTTTCCCGATGCGGTCTTGGCCGAAGCCGATGTAGTGGTGGCTTCAATTCACAGTGGATTTAAGCAGCCGCCAGAGACTATCATGAGTAGAATAGAGTTGGCCTTGCGTAACCCCCATGTAGATATCCTGGCTCACCCTACCGGTCGACTATTGGGCAGAAGGGCTGGCTACGCTATTGACCTAGACAGAATAATCGATTTAGCGGTGGAGACTCAGACCGCTTTAGAGATCAATGCTTTTCCTGATCGGCTAGATTTAGATGATCGTAGTACCCGCCAGGCTTTGGAACGTGGTGCTATGGTAGTAATAAATAGTGACAGTCACCGTTTAGAGCACTTAGATAATATGCGTTATGGGGTTTCGGTAGCTCGTAGAGCCTGGGCTGAGCCCCACCAAATTCTGAACTGCCGTAACCTTCAAGGTTTACGGGAGTGGCTGACCAGCAGGTAGTTCTACCCCTTCGTTCTTCCCCATAAAATTAAAGAGAATTACGAGGGGGATTTAGAGGTTGGTCTATATTGTTCGGCTCCGAAATTTCCTGATTTTAGTGTTGCTTTTCGGCAGCGTATTCGGTCTAGCCTTAATACAGGGTATTAATTTACCCCCAGACTCGGCGGTGCTTACCAATACTACCCAGCGAGAATTACGAATTCCTTACTTAACCCAATACGGGGGCGGTCTTAGTGTAACTGCTGATTCAGCTCTTCTTATGGATGCTCGGACAGGTACAGTTTTATGGGCAAAGAATGAGCATAAACAGCGGCCACCGGCTAGTACTACTAAGATACTAACTGCAGTAGTTGCTTTAGAGTATGGTAATTTAAGTGAAACTATCACTATTGATCGGTCTGCCACCGGTGTTGGGGGTTCACAAATTTGGTTAGAGCCTGGCGAAAAAAGAACCCTACAAGAACTGATTCAAGGGCTAATGCTAAAATCAGGTAATGATGCTGCTGTAGCTATTGCCCAGCATATTGGAGGAAGTGTTGAGGGGTTTAGTACGTTGCTTAATAAGCGGGCTCGAGAATTAGGCGCTTTTAATACCGTGTTTTCTAACCCCAACGGTCTACCGGAAAAAACTAAACCCCACTATTCCACGGCTTACGATTTAGCGTTGATGGCTCGGCGTGGTTTACAAATTCCCATTTTCCAGACAATAGTACAGACAAAATATGATCAGATCCCCTGGGGCAACCATGACTGGGAACGGCGTTTGACCAATACCAATAAGTTATTATGGTATTTTCCTGGGGCCGATGGCGTAAAAACAGGCACTACTACAGCTGCTGGTAATTGTTTAGTTGCGTCTGCTACGAGAGAGGGTTTTCAATTAATTGCAGTAGTTTTACATGCCGATAATCGCTGGGGCGATGCTGCAAAAATATTGGAATACGGATTTAAAAATTTTCAACCGATGCTGATTGGACCAGAAGGAACTGCTTTGAAGAAGGTTTCGGTTCGTAACGGGGTACGGGATCAGGTAGAATTAGTTCCGGCTAAAGAGATAGCGGTAGTAGTACCAGTAGCCCAGTGGAATCAGATTCAGACTAGGTTAATTGTTCCAGAATACCTAATAGCTCCTTTTTGGTCCGGCGAAATGGTTGGGAAAGTAGAGGTTTTGCTAGATGGGCAGGTTTTGGCTAGTGAGGCTTTGCTAACTGCAGAGCCGATCCGTCGCCAAACTTGGTGGTGGCTTCGTAAAGGCGCCTAGTATTTATCTTTCTAGCAGCATTTGATATAATTCAAAATATATGGATAAAGAACGAAGTTCAAATAAAGTTATTTTACCAGAATTGTTGGCGCCGGCTGGGGAATGGAACTCGCTGGTAGCTGCGGTCCAGAACGGTGCTGATGCCGTTTACTTAGGAGCAAACCGGTTTAGCGCTCGGCAAGATGCGGTTAATTT
>DHRX01000012.1:0-988 GCA_002408345.1 Firmicutes bacterium UBA5301
CCGGTTAATATTCGGTTGAGACTAGAAAAAGTAAACGACCTTTTAGGCACGGAATTACCAGCCGATACGGTGGAAACTGTCTTAAACCGTTTACCTGGCTTTAGTTTAAAGCAAAATTCTCCGGGGCAATGGCAAGTAGAGGTTCCACCCTATCGACGAGATGTCACTATAGAGGCGGATTTGATTGAGGAAATAGCTCGTTTAGTCGGCTATGCTGCTATTCCAACGACTCTGCCAACAGCGTCGGGGGTTGTTGGCTTATTAACGCCTCGCCAGAAAAGGGTGGAAGCGCTCCGCTCTGTTTTGGTCGGGGCAGGACTAACTGAAGCTATTACGTATAGTTTAACTAACGAAGATGCCTACCACCGTTTGGGGCTTGCTCATCTATTAGCGGATAAAATAGATTTAGCTGCGCCTTTAAGCGAAGAATATAAATTTATGCGCCGCAGTATGTTACCCTCCCTGATTGAAGTTTTGAGTTATAACTATAAACGTGGTAATCGGGAATTAGCAATCTTCGAATTGGGAAGAATATACCAGGCTAATCAAGCAGGGAATTTACCGATTCAGGAGCAAATTTTGGGCCTGGCTCTGCTGGGAAATACAGATTTGCCGGCTTGGTATGATAAAGGCCGTCCCTACGACTTCTTTGACTTGAAAGGGATCGTCGAATTAGTTTTTGAGGCGCTAAACCTTACAGAGATTCTCTATGAACCAGGTGGGGAAGAACAGTTATTTCACCCTGGTCGTAGCGCCAAGGTGTTTTGGCAGGGTAAGTTGATAGGCCGTTTTGGTGAACTCCATCCGCAAAAGGTGGCTGATTTAGATTTTGCGGTGCCGGTGTTACTGGGCGAAATTCATTTAGAGCAGCTACTTACCGATCAGAAACCAAGCTTAAGCCTGCGGCGACTGCAGAAATTTCCGGCATCCCGTAAGGATTTAGCTGTGGTCTTACCCAGAGAAATTTCGGCAGCTGAGGTTACCGCTG
>DHRX01000012.1:1114-2520 GCA_002408345.1 Firmicutes bacterium UBA5301
TTCGGCAGCTGAGGTTACCGCTGCTATTACTAAATTAGCTGAAGATTATTTAGAAGACCTGCGGTTATTTGATCAGTATACCGGTGTTCAGGTTGGCAACGGCAAAAAGAGTCTGGCTTTTAGTATGCTTTTACGCCATCCGGACAGGACCTTAAATGATACGGAAATAGCAGAAATTCTAGACCGGGTCGCCCAAGGGCTAAAGGTTCAGTTTGGGGCCGAACTTCGTAAGTAGCAGGAATTCACCTTTCGGGGCCTAACCAATACATGAGGAGGTTAGCCTGATGGGCCGGATTGAAGTGGAGTTGCTGGGAAAGAAATGTTACCTAAAAGCCCCAGATGGGACCGGGGGTATACTGGCAGCAGTTAATGATGTCCAGCGGCGCGGGGAAGAAATTATGCGTCGTTCTCCCGCTTTGCTTAGTAGAGAGGACGTGTTTCTAATTGTTGCCTTGAATTTGGCAAGAGAATTACAGCAATTGCATGATACTAAACCTTCTCAAGTTTTCACAGAATCAGCCCGGGATGAAAGTAGGTAACCTTGATGAGCTGGTTGGATCTTATTTTGGTAGTAATATTAGCATTTTTTGTCCTGAGTGGTTTAAGAAGAGGCCTCGTTCGGGAAATAATCGATATTAGTGCAGTATTAGCTACTTTGGTCTTAGCCGGAAACTATGGTCAGTATATTGGGGTTAAGGTGGCGACGGCTTTAGGCTGGGATACGCACCTAGCTTCTTTAGTGGGGTTTATCTGTATAGCTATTGGGGTGGCCCTGGTAGCCTCTGCGATCGGTCTAATCTGGAGCCACTTAGGAAGTGTTCCTCCGCTATCTATTATCGACCGACTTGGAGGTGGTTTAGTGGGGTTGGGCAAAGCTAGTTTATTGATTCTGGCTTTTCTGGTTATTCTAACTTCACTACCCATAGAAAGTTCTACTGTCCTACTTTCACAGTCGCCCATGGCCTTGTCGTTTATGCGGGCCTTACCTACAGTTTATGAGGTTTTAGGTCCCATCTGGCCGGAACATTGGCCAAAGTTGTACGTTAACCCTGAGGGTTGGTGGTTAGAGGGGTATCAGGAACAGATTCATGTTTAGGTTACTCTAGCGGAGAGGTATAGATGAAGAATTACCAAATTGCTTGGGTTTTACTAGAGTATGCTGATATATTAGACTTGACCGGGGAAAATCCCTTTAAAGCCCGTGCTTACCGAAGGGCTGCTCGTCAATTAGAGCAGCTATCCCAACCGGTAACCGAGCTGAACCAGCAGGGGAGACTAACCGAAATTAATGGGGTAGGCTCAACTATCGCTCACCAAATAGCGGAGTTGTTAACTACGGGGTCAATTGCAGCTATGGAGAGCCTCAAAAAACAGGTTCCTTCAGGTCTGTTTACAGTTCTAACTGT
>DHRX01000012.1:2619-3724 GCA_002408345.1 Firmicutes bacterium UBA5301
GGTCTGTTTACAGTTCTAACTGTCCCTGGGGTGGGTCCGATAAGGGCCCATCTTTTTTATCAAGAGCTGGGCATAACGTCCCTTGCTGAACTAGAACAGGCTGCGCAAAAAAGGCAACTGCGGAAGTTGAAAGGGGTTGGCAATAAAGTTGAGGCTATTATCTTAACCGGAATCCGGAGGTTAGCTGATCCCCAGTTTAGTCAGCGGCTGCCTTTAGCTATGGTTGACGAATATGCGGCTCTTTTTACCAACCGGTTAACTTTGGCTCCGGGAGTGGTTGAGGTTGCAGTTGCTGGTAGCTTGCGCCGGAGGGTTGAAACGGTTGGCGACTTAGATATATTAGTAGCAACCCACGCACCAGAAGATGTTGGCGCCTATTTCCAGTCGTTTCCTGAGTTTACTAAGGTATTAACGGCTGGACCGATTAAGATTAGTGCTTACCATCGGGGTGGGTTTCAAGTTGATCTCTGGATGGTATTACCAAACCAGTTTCCCTCAGCCCTAGTCCATTTTACTGGATCTAAGAATCATAATATCCGTTTGCGGCAGTTGGCAAAAGCTAAAGGCTATCGACTCAATGAATATGGTTTTCAAAATCTCAATGCAGAGGGGGAAACCTTCCTCCCAGCATCGGAAGAAGAGCTCTTTAATTTTATCGGATTGCCCTTTATTGAACCGGAACTAAGAGAAGATCGGGGCGAAATTGAAGCGGTCCAAGCTGGAGAATTACCTCAGTTGATAACAATTAAAGATATCCAAGGTGATTTGCATATCCACTCGCGCTGGAGTGATGGTTTGGCCACTATTGAGGAGATTGCTCGGGCTGCTGCCGCCCGAGGTTATAGCTATATTGCCATCTGTGATCATTCCCAAAGCCTGTCAATTGCAGGGGGCCTAAGTTCCCAACGGCTCCAGGGCCAGCGTCAGGAGATTACCCGTTTGAACCAGCGCGGAGACTTAGAGATTTATATATTAAGTGGAGTAGAAGTAGATATTCTCAATGACCGTCTGGATTTCCCCGATGCAATTTTGGCAGAAGCAGATGTAGTGGTGGCTTCAATTCATAGCGGATTTAAGCAACTGCCAGAGACTATCATGAGTAGAA
>DHRX01000012.1:3839-5667 GCA_002408345.1 Firmicutes bacterium UBA5301
GCCAGAGACTATCATGAGTAGAATAGAGTTAGCCCTGCGCAATCCGCATGTGGACATCCTAGCTCACCCTACAGGTCGACTGCTGGGCAGAAGAGCTGGTTACGCTATTGATTTGGATAAGGTTATCGATTTAGCGATAGAAACTCAGACCGCTTTGGAAATCAACGCTTTCCCAGACCGGTTAGATTTAGATGATCGTAGTACCCGTCAGGCTTTGGACCGTGGTGCCACAGTGGTAATAAACAGCGATAGCCATCGCTTAGGACACCTAGATAATATGCAGTATGGGGTTTCGGTAGCCCGCAGAGCCTGGGCTGAGCCCCACCAAATTTTGAACTGTCGTAACCTCCAAGGTTTGCGGGATTGGCTGACCAGTAGGTAGTTCTACCCCTTCGATCTTTCCCATAAAATTAAAAAGAATTACGAGGGGGATTCACAGGTTGATCTATATTGTTCGGCTCCGGAATTTCCTATTTTTACTGTTGCTTTTCGGTGGCGTATTTAGCCTAGCTTTACTACAAGGCGCTGATTTTACCGTACCTACTAATGCTACCCAGCAAGAATTACTGACCCCTTACTTAACCAAATACGGGGGTAGCCTTAGTGTAACCGCCGATTCAGCTCTTCTTATGGATGCCCGGACGGGTACAGTTTTATGGGCGAAAAATGAGCATAAGCAGCGACCACCAGCTAGTACTACGAAGATACTAACTGCAGTGGTTGCTTTAGAGTGCGGTGATTTAAGCCAAACTATCACTATTGATCGGTCAGCCACCGGTGTTGGTGGTTCACAAATTTGGTTGGAGCCTGGTGAAAAACGCACTCTATTGGAACTGATTCAGGGACTAATGCTAAAATCAGGAAATGATGCTGCCGTAGCTATTGCCCAGCATATTGGCGGAAGTGTTGAGGATTTTAGTACGTTGCTTAATAAACGGGCTCGAGAATTAGGAGCTTTGAATACCGTGTTTTCTAACCCTAACGGCCTACCAGAAAAAACCAAACCCCACTATTCTACGGCTTATGATTTGGCGTTAATGGCTCGGCGTGGGTTGCAAATTCCTATTTTCCGCACGATAGTACAAACAAAATACGACCAGATCCCCTGGGGAAATCATGACTGGGAGCGGCGCTTGACCAATACTAACAAGTTGTTATGGTATTTTTCCGGGGCGGATGGCGTAAAAACAGGTACTACCACGGCTGCCGGTAATTGTTTGGTTGCCTCTGCCACCAGAGAAGGTTTTCAACTAATTTCGGTAGTGTTGCATGCCGATAATCGCTGGGGGGATGCTGCAAAAATCCTGGAGTACGGGTTTAAAAACTTTCAGCCGATGCTGATTGGGCCGGAAGGAACGGCTCTGAAGAAAGTTCCGGTGCACAATGGGGTTAAGAATCAGGTGGAATTAGTTCCGGCTAAAGAGGTTGCGGTAGTAGTACCAGTAGCCCAGTGGGATCGGATTCAGACTAGACTTACTGTTCCAGAGTATCTAACCGCTCCTTTTTGGTCCGGCGAAATAGTGGGGAAAGTAGAGGTACTACTGGATGAGAGGGTCCTGGCCAGTGAGGTTTTGCTAACTGCAGAACCAATCGGCCGCCAAACTTGGTGGTCACGATTCCGTAAGGGTGTCTAGTATTTATCTTTCCAGCTGCATTTGATATAATTCGAATATATGGATAAAGAACAAAGTTCAACTAAAGTTATTTTACCAGAATTGTTGGCGCCGGCTGGAGAGTGGAACTCTCTGGTAGCTGCGATCCAGAATGGTGCTGATGCCGTTTATTTAGGAACGAGCCAGTTTAGTGCTCGGCAAGATGCGGTTAATTT
>DHRX01000071.1 GCA_002408345.1 Firmicutes bacterium UBA5301
CATGTGTGTAGCTGCGTTAGAAGCAGCGGCCAAGGTGGCCCAGGTTTTAGGTTATCACGATTTTAGTAGTACCTGGCAGCGGTTGGCTATGCACATTGCAGTAGAGGCAATTGAAAAGGGCTGGTCTCCTCAACGTCAAGCCTTCCTACAATACTACGGGGCCCCGGCTGCTCCTGTAGATATCTCTGTTCTAGCCTTAGAGTTCTATCAATTACTACCAGCTGATGATTGGCGTTTACGTTCTACCGTAGAGATTATGGAAAAGCCAGCAGATAGCGGTGGCCTTCAGATCAACGGGGGTATTGCCAGGTACGAAAAAGCCGCTGTTCCCTTTTATTTACCTACTTTTTGGTTAGCCCGTTATTATAGTCACTTAGGCCAGGTGGAACGGGCTTGGGAGTTAGTTAGGCTCGCTCTTCAGAGCGCTACTAACCTCTATCTAATGGCCGAACACTTTGACCCTCTTACCAGCACCCAGTGGGGTAACTTTCCCCAAGCATTCAGTCATGAAGAATTAGTCCAAACCCTTTTGGATTTAGAGCAAAGGCATGGACAAAATACCTTAAAACAGGGATGATATATAAGAGGACCTGATTTTAAGGGGGGCTATGCTATGTGTACCATAGTGCTCTTTGGGGCTACCGGGGATTTAGCCCGTAGGAAGCTATTCCCTGCTCTCTATAACCTTTATTTAGATCAACTTTTACCGGAAAACTTCGGGGTAGTAGGGATCGGTCGGCGTTTAGAGAGCCGGGAAGAGTTTATTGCTAGTGTAACCCAAGCTATCAGAAGTTTTTCCCGGCAGACCCAGGCAGATCGTTGCACCGAGTTCCTCAAACACCTCGATTATCTACAGATGGATATTAACAGTAGCCAGAGTTTTAGCTATCTCCGGGAGCGCTTACCACAAGGCAATATTCTCTACTATCTTTCAGTTCCGCCAGAACAGTTTGATCCGATTATTGAAGAGTTATTGCGGGCAGGGTTGACCTCGTCCCTAGATGCCTGGCGGCGGGTAATTATTGAAAAACCATTTGGTTGGGATTTAGCTTCTGCTCGTCAGTTAAATGATAAGATCCGTTCTGCTTTCTCTGAAGCAGATATTTTCCGAATCGACCACTATTTAGGTAAAGGGATGCTCCAGAACATTCAGGTTATCCGTTTTGCTAATTCAGTCTTTGAAAACCTCTGGAATTACCGGTATATTGACCATGTGCAGATTCGGGCCAGCGAAACGGTTGGGGTCGAAGATCGTGGCGCCTATTATGATCAAACCGGGGCTTTACGGGATATGGTACAAAATCATTTACTACAAGCCTTAACTTTAGTAGCTATGGAGCCACCGATTAACCTCAGTGCCGAAGCGGTTCGGGACGAGAAAGTCAAGGTTTTACGGTCGTTGGTACCGTTTTCAGCGGAAGAAGTACGGGAGAACGTGGTTCGGGGTCAGTACGGTCCAGGGGTAATCAATGGTCAAAGGGTTCGAGGTTACCGTGAAGAGGAGAATGTAGCGGCAGATAGCCACACTGAAACCTTTACCGCTCTGAAAGTATATGTTAACAATTTCCGCTGGGCCCAAGTCCCATTTTATCTTCGAACCGGAAAGCGGATGGCGGGCCAATCAGTAGAGATTGTGATTCAGTTTAAAAACCTACCGGGGGTTCTCTATTTTGACCAACCCAATAATTTGCAGCCCAATATTTTAGCAATCAAAGTACAACCTGAAGAAGGGTTGGTCTTTCAGTTTAACGGTATTAATTTAGATTCCCAGGAGGAAATTGTGCCGGTCAAGATGGACTTTTGCCATAATTGCGCTGGCGGTTCTCGGGGGCCTGAAGCCTATGAACGGCTGCTTTACGATGCAATTAACGGTGACTCTACCCTGTTTACCCGGTGGGATGAGGTCGAGCATAGTTGGCGGTTTATTGATGCTATCGCTGATGCTTGGCGGCAAGCCGGGACGGAACCCCTTATTTATCCGGCTGGTAGTTGGGGCCCCCGGGCAGCCGATCTATTATTGGAACGAGATGGACGAAGGTGGTGTCTTGTGTGATGCGAATTTTTGATATTTCTATGCCTATTCACCCAGATATGCCTGTATATAAGGATCGGGAGGAGAAACGACCCCAGTTTACAATTACCGCCGATCACCCTAGCCATGGTGTTCGAGAAACTCGGATTGGCCTAGATCTCCATACCGGGACGCATATTGACGCCCCTCTACATATGGTAGAAGATGGGGCTGGTGTAGAGGCATACCGGTTAGCGGACTTAATTACCTCCTGCAAAGTTCTAGATTTAACTTCTGTTACCGAAGCTATTAGACGTGAAGATTTGCAGCACTTGGCCATTGTGGCCGGGGATTTTGTGCTTTTTAAAACCCGTAATTCGCAGCGGCCAGATTTTGATTTTAACTTTGTCTACTTAGCTGCCGATGCGGCTAGGTACCTGGCGGAACTCGGGGTTAGGGGTGTTGGTTTCGATGCTTTGGGGATTGAACGGAACCAACCGGGACACGAAACTCATAAAATTCTTTTCGCAAAGGAGATCATAATCATCGAAGGTTTACGGTTAGGTCCAGTTCCTCCAGGCGAGTACCGGTTAATCGCTGCTCCCTTAGCTATTCAAGGGGTAGAGGCGGCCCCGGCTAGGGTTCTGTTAATACAGGATTAAAGGTGGTTTGGGGAGTGGAGATGATTTTTTTAGGGCGTTTGGCTCTAGCGTTTGTTCTTGGTGGTATAATTGGTTTAGAAAGAGAGTATCATGGGCGGCCAGCCGGACTACGGACCCATATCTTAGTCGGTTTTGGATCGGCGTTGATTATGTTGGTTTCGATCTATGGTCTTATGGATGGTGGCGGCTATTGGGTTAGCAGTAGGATGCAGATGAAAATAGAGGCGATTTTGGCTTTGGTCCGGAAATACCAAGGTAAGGTGACCGGGGTAAAAATGGGAGAAGACTAAGCCCTGGAACTATTATTCCAGGGCTATTTTTCCGTTATCCAGTTAGGATTGAAGTACAATCAAAGCGGACGGTAGCCAGAATGTTAATAGGCAGGGCGATTACTACGGTTCCTAGTAGACCAGAGGACGTTATTGTTGGCTGATTGCCAGCCAATCGGCATTCCACCGATTGAATCAAGATTTGGGTCGGTGTAGTTTGGCAGCGGGTCGGTACCCCGATTTCTACGGTAAAGGGTATGATGCGTTGCCCACCAAAAATGGTGTTAAAAGTTACTTGAACCAGCACCGATAAAAAGATAGTATTAGCGCTGACCCCGGTGACGATAGCATTAATAAAGGAGCAGCCTCGGGCGGTAGTAATATCAGCAAACTGTACCGGTTGGGGGCTAGAATTAGCGGTAATTGTTTCAGTAGCAAAGGCCTGAAAGTTTCGGATTCCCCCTGGGGTTGGGAGAGTAGGTTGTAATTGAGCTAAGGATCTGACCATATCGGGAATACGTCCTTGGACCCCGGTACTATAGAAGTTAGGGTTGGTCAAAGAGTTGATAATACGGGTACTAGTAAAGCTACCGGGGGTTTTACGAGTTGTAAAGGTCTGGATGCCGTAATAGAGCCTGGTATCAAAGCGGGACATCGTCAGACACCTCCTTTGAGGATTGGCTTGTCCCTTGCGGAATAATCTATGTTAGGTAGCCGATAGACGTGCTGAGCCCAAGGCATTAATAAAAATCGTTTACTATTTCGAGGTGAAAAAAATTGTCTCGACCAACTAAAGAACGACGGGTAGAGTATGTGCCACGAACAACGGTTTTTAAACCGGCGGGTGTACCGGCGCATACCCTGGAAAGTATTATTCTTACAGTGGAAGAGTTAGAGGCGATTCGGCTTAAGGATTTTGAAGGTTTAGAACAGGAAGCGTGTGCGGAACGGATGCATATTTCCCGGCCGACGTTTTTTCGGATCCTTAAAAGTGCCCGGGAAAAGGTGGCTGAAGCTTTGGTCTTTGGTAAGGCGATTGCTATTAAGGGTGGGGTTTATACTCTAGCCCAGCGTAAATTTCGTTGCTCC
>DHRX01000116.1:0-1279 GCA_002408345.1 Firmicutes bacterium UBA5301
TGTGCCGTCTATATTTTCTAACCGCAAACCCCATAACCTCCCGCTGATAGGGGGACCCGACTAAGCTAAAGCTTGTTTGGTCACCCGTACACCCTGAACCCGAACATTAATAGTCTTTACTTTTACTCCAACCAATCGTTCCACGGTGTACTTTACCTTTTCAATGATGTTATGTGCAACTTCAGTAATGTTTGTGCCGTATTCAACAATAACATAAAGATCAATAGTTAGTAAATCATCAACTACACTAACTTCAACCCCACGGCTAAAATGTTCTATTTTTAATAGCTCACTAATACCATCCTGAATATTACGATTGGCCATGCCAACCAGTCCATAACATTCCATGGCAGCTACACCGGCAATAACCCCGATGACCTCATCGGAAATGTTAATCTGTCCGAGCTCATTGGTCATTTCCTTACCCATTAGATCCCCTCCAGAAAATCCTTTACGCCTTTTGCCTATCCACTAAGCCGTTTAGCTCTGCCAACAATTTTTCCAGGTTAATCGCATGCATCTTTGCTCCACTCTCCAAGGACTCCATAGTCGCCCCCATACAAAACAAACAGTTCATACCGTAACGTGCCAAAACATCCTTTGCACCCGGATGAATCTGCAAAGCCTCAAAAATTCGCATTTCCTTTGTGAACCTGGTAGCCATGGGATATCCTCCCTAGTCGGCAAGTTTACCCGGCTATATTCGAGTGTTTACTTGAAAAATCCTTCATACAAAGAACACCCTCTGGTACTAAAGGTATTATGTCTCTACTAAGTCAGCCCCAACCCCTTGAAAATATACCTTGTCAACGATGGTCTCGCTATGGTAAAATTCGTTTGGATTGCTAAGGAGGTGAAACCCTGTGGCAAAAATGTGTGTGATTTGTGGTAAGGGTGTCGGGACTGGGCACTTGGTTAGCCACTCCAATATAAAGACCAATCGTCGCTGGCTCCCTAACCTGCAGAAAGTTAGACTAATTGTTGAGGGTAGGCCTCAACGGAAATATGTCTGTACCAAATGTTTGAAGGCTGGCAAGGTTCAAAGAGCACTCTAGTTTTATTATATTGCTTCTAACTTAAATATTAAAGGCCGAGGTTCTTAATTAACCCCGGCCTTTTGTTTTTCTTCGTCTCAACCCTAAGCTATCTTCGCTTTTTGCTGCTTCGTGAACTCCCATTCTTTCCAGGCTTCCCAGATCGAACCGGCTACAAAAATCGAAGAATATGCTCCTAGTCCGATACCGATAATTAAAGCTAAAGCAAATGTTTTGATTGTAGC